>NZ_JBVJLW010000009.1:0-393046 GCF_055584525.1 Streptomyces sp. NPDC102514 | reverse complement strand
TGACCACCCTCACCGGCCTCCACGTCTACGCAACCGCGCACGGCATCGCTCTCACGACAGAGACAAAACCACCGTGTTGATTCTTTACGAGCCCTAAGCTCGTCCAGCCCCGGCTCCCTCCCGTCGTGACGTCCTGGCGTCCCGGGGCCTAGCTCTCCGGCTGCTCGATGAGCTGCGCGATGTAGAGCGCCTCGCCCAGCTTCTCCACCAGCTCCAGCTGGGTGTCCAGGTAGTCGATGTGGTGCTCCTCGTCGGCGAGGATCGACTCGAAGATGTTCGCGGACGTGACGTCGCCCTTGGCGCGCATCACGTCGATACCGCGCCGGAGCCGGTCGATCGCCTCGACCTCGACCTGGCGGTCCGCCTGGAACATCTCGGTGACCGTCTGTCCGACCCGGACGTGGAAGAGCCGCTGGTAGTTCGGCAGGCCGTCGAGGAAGAGGATGCGGTCGGTCAGCAGCTCCGCGTGCTTCATCTCGTCGAAGGACTCGTGCCGCGTGTACTTCGCCAGCTTCGTCCAGCCGAAGTTCTCCTGCATCTTCGCGTGCAGGAAGTACTGGTTGATCGCGGTGAGCTCGGCGGTCAGCTGCTCGTTGAGGAATTCGAGAACCTCGGGGTCGCCCTGCATCGCGAAGGCTCCTTTCGGGCGGGGGAACTGGTGGGTTGCGCCGCATGATTGCACCGGCGTTGAAGATCGTCCAGTAAGTGCATGCTTAGTAAGTAAGTACAGGCTTAGTCCCAGTTGTCGCGATTGACCGAGTGGGTACGGACCTGGTCATGTCCACCTTCCCGGGTCTGTCAGGATGGAGTCATGGGTCAGCCGGTGGGTCGTGAATCTGGAGAAGCAGCGCAGTCGGAGCTTCCGCCGGGGCAGCGACTGCAGCGGGGCTGGCCGGTCACGCACTACGGGCCCGTACCGAAGTTCCGTCCCGAGCGCTGGGAGTTCAGGATCTTCGGCGGCACCGCCGACGGCGAGAAGTGCTGCTGGACCCACGACGAGTTCACCGCACTGCCGTACGCCACGGTCGTGGCCGATCTGCACTGCGTCACGAAGTTCAGCATGATCGGCGCGGAGTGGGGCGGGGTGCCGACCCGGACGATCCTGGAGATCGCCCCGCCGGCGCCCGCCGTCACCCATGTCATGGTCTGGGCGGAGTACGGCTTCAGTTCGAATCTGCGCCTCGACGACTTCGCGTCCGAGCGCTCGATCTTCGCCACCCACAAGGACGGTGAACTGCTCACCGCGGAACACGGCTTCCCACTGCGTCTCGTCGTGCCGCAGCTGTACGCCTGGAAGGGCCCCAAGTGGGTCCGCGGCGTGGAGTACATGACCGCCGACCGCCGCGGCTTCTGGGAGGAGCGCGGCTACCACAACGTCGGCGACCCCTGGCGCGAGCAGCGCTACTCCTACCAGGAGGAGCCCGGGGACGGCCCCGAACTCTGACCGTCCCGAACAGCTGACCGTCCCGCGTTCCGGTCGTCCCGTGCTCCGGCCGTCCGTGTTCCGCCCGTTCCGCGTTCCGCTGTTTCTCCTGGTCAGTGGTGGTACTGGTGCACCACGGCGTGACCCTTGCCGCGACCGATCATCCACTTGTTGACCGGCGTCGTGACCACGAACGCGGCGGCCGGCGCGATCGCCGGCACCCACCAGAACAGCGCGTCCCCGAGCCCGGCGTCCATCGCGCCCGGCCAGACGACGATCACGCCGTTGTCGATCAGCTCCATCACGGCGATCGGCAGCGGCCGCCACGGTAAACTCGGAAACCGGTCGCCCATAACTGCGCGGGGAGTTCTGCCATGGCTGTCTTCAACGTGATTTTCTCGGAGGCCGCCGCGCGAGTCCGTGACAGCCTGCCGAGCGACCGCCTCGACGTGCTCCAGCGGGGACTTGCCGCACTGGCTCAAGACCCGCGTGTCAAGATCTCGTCGCCCATTTCGCATGACGAGAACACCCGCTCGCTCGCCCTGACCCGCTCCATGGCCATCGAGTACGTGATCAGTGACGGACTCCTGGTGGTGCTCGTCGTGCACGTTGTCGACACGTCGCACGTACTGCTCGACGAAGAGCCCTGACCGGCCCGGGGGCCCGCTCAGCCGTCCCGGAGCTTCTTCAGGCGCTCCACGTCCGCCGCGTGGCCCTCCTTGCCGCCGGGTGTCTCGATGACCAGCGGTACGCCCTCGGTGGCGGGGTGGGTCATCAGGGCGCGGAACGGGTCCTCGCCGATGTGACCGGCGCCGATGTTCTCGTGGCGGTCCTTGTGGGCGCCGGCCACGTCCTTGGAGTCGTTGGCGTGGATCAGCTTCAGCCGGCCCTCGCCGACCGTGTCCACCAGCAGATCGAGGGTCTGGTGCATCCCGCTGGGCCCGGTCAGGTCGTGGCCCGCGGCGAAGATGTGGCACGTGTCCAGGCAGACACCCAGCTTGGGATGGGCGTCGAGCGCCTCGAAGTACGGCCCGAAGTCCCAGGTCCGCGAGCAGAGCGAGGAACCCTGGCCGGCGGTCGACTCCAGCAGCAGGAACGGGTCGTCGTCGTGGGTCAGCTCGTCCAGCAGCGGCAGCAGATGTTCGCGCACCTGCCGGAGCGCCACCGAGCGCTCCCGGCCGCCGGTCGCCGAGCCCGTGTGCACGACCACGCCCAGCGCCCCGATCGCCCGCCCCCGGCGCAGCGAGTGCCGCAGCGACTCCACCGACTTCTCCACGGTCGCCTCGGTGTGCGAGCCGAAGTTGATCAGATAGGGCGCGTGGACGTACGCGGGGATGGACTCCTCGGCGCAGGCGGCGCGGAACTGCTCGTCCTGGGCCGGGTTGCCGGGCGGTGTCGCCCAGCCGCGCGGGTTGGCGACGAAGACCTGGACGGTCTCCGCGGCCAGTTCACGCGCGTACGAGAGGCCTACGGAGGCGAGGCCTCCGGCGACGGGGACATGGCCGCCGACGGGGTTGCGGGACTGCTGAGTGCTCACCCGCCAAGGGTGTCACGCGGTCCCGGCGGCCCGGTCGGCGGCCATGTCCCCACAAGCCCTGCCCCGAGGCCCGGACGATGGGACACCCGGCCGCTCAGCGGATCTTGATGGTGATCTTAGAGCCCTTGGGTGCCTGCTCGCCGCCCTCGGTCGACTGGCTGTCGACCGTGTCGCCGAAGAGACCGAGCAGACCGCGGTCCACCTCGACCTCGAAACCGGCGTCCTGCAGTTCCTGCTTGGCGTCGTCGACGCTGTCGCCCACGACGTCCGGGACCTCGACCAGCGGCGGGCCCTTGGAGACCGTCAGCTTGACGGTGTCGCCCCGGGTCGCCTGCTTGTCGGCGGCGGGCGTCTGCTCGGCGACCGTACCGGCGTCGTAGTCGGAGGTGATCCGTCCGGAGACGACCTCGACCGTCAGGCCCGCGTCCTCCAGCTCCTGCCGGGCGTCGTCCACGTCGTCGCCGAGCACGTCGGGCACGTCCACCGGACTGCCCTTGCTGACGACGAGCGCGATCGCCGAACCGCCGCGGCGCTCGGTGCCCGCCCCCGGCTTCGTACCGATCACGAAGCCCGCGGTGACGTCCTCGCTGAAGGACTTGGTGACCATGCCCGGCGCGAGGCCCTCCTTCTTCAGCCGCTCCCTGGCCTTGTCGAGCGCGTAGCCCTTGAGGTCCGGGACCCGCACCGTGTTGGGGCCCTTGGAGATCGTCAGGGTCACGGAGCCGTTGTCGCGGATCCTGGTGGTGGGCTTCGGGTCGGTGCTGATGACCCTGCCGAGCTTGACGGTGTCGCTGTACGCCTTCTTCGTCCTCACGCCGAGACCGGCGCCCTCGATGCTCTTCCTGGCCTGCGCCTCCGTCTTGTCGAGCACCGCGGGGACCTCGGTGAACTGACCGGAGTTGATGTACCAGACCCCCGCGCCGACGCCGAGGACCAGCAGCACCGCGGCGACGATCGCGAGCACACCCCGGCGGGGTGCCCTCGTGCGGACGCGCCGCGGCGGTTCGGGCGGCGGGGACGGCAGGAAGCTCGTGCGGTGCAGCTCCGCGTCGTCCTCGTTCACCGGCAGCAGCCGGGGCACGGAGAGCGAGCGCGGGATCACGCTCGTACGGTTGTCGGCGCCGGACCGGTCCCCGGCGAGGGCGCCCGGGGGCACGGCGTCCAGCTGGTCGTCGTTCAGGGCGGTGCGCGCGTCCAGGGTCTGGGCGAGCAGCGCCACCGCGTCGTACGGGCGGACCCCGGGGTTGCGCGCGGTCGCCGAGGTGACCAGCTCGTCGAGTTCGTAGGCGAGGCCCGGCACGAGCGCCGACGGGGCGGGCACGTCCTCGTGGAGGTGCTTGTAGAGCACCGCGGCGGGTGAGTCGCCCGAGTGCGGACGGTCGCCGGTCAGCATCTCGAAGAGGAGGATGCCGCACGCGTACACGTCCACGCGGGGGTCGGCCGTGCCGTGTTCTATCTGCTCCGGCGCGAGATACGACACCGTGCCCAGGATGGCGCCCGTCGTGTGGGTGACCGTGTCCACGGCCCGTACGAGACCGAAGTCCGCGACCTTCACCCGGCCGTCGTCCCCTATCAGGACGTTCTCCGGCTTCATGTCGCGGTGCACGAACCCGGCGCGGTGCGCGGCGCCGAGCGCGGCGAGGACCGGCTCCAGGATGTCCAGCGCGGCCCGCGGCTGGAGCGCCCCGCGCTCGCGCAGTACGTCACGAAGGGTGCATCCGGCCACGTACTCCATCGCCAGATAGACGTACGGGCCGTCGGTCCCCTGGTCGAAGACCTGCACCACGTTCGGATGGGCGAGCCTGGCCACCGACTTGGCCTCGCGGATGAAACGGTCGACGAACGAGGCGTCGGCCGCCAGGGTCGGATGCATCACCTTGAGCGCGAGCACCCGGTCGAGACGGGTGTCCACGGCCCGGTAGACCGTGGCCATCCCGCCGACCGCGATGCGGGCGTCGACGCGATACCGACCGTCGAGCACATGCCCGACCAAGGGGTCTTGAAGGGTCGTATCCACGCAGGTGAGTGTACGAGCCACCACTGACGGAGCCGCCCGTGCGGGCGATTCCGGGGCGGTACTGAAGCCGAGCTGTGACGCACCTCGCATGCCGGCCGACCCGGTACGGCGTACACATTCGGTACGGATTCGGACACGCGTTCCGGCCAAAGTTCGGAAAGCCCGGGAGACCCCCATGAAGCGTCAGAAAGCGGGGCGTTCCGGGTCGAGTCGCGCGATTCCGTCCGACGGGGACGAGGCCTCCGCGAAGTGGCGGCGCGGAATGCGCCCCGCCCGGTACGCGAGGCGCCCGGCCTCGACCGCGTGCCGCATGCCCTCCGCCATGAGGACCGGCTCCTGCGCCCGGGTCACCGCCGAGGCGAGCATCACCCCGGCGCACCCCAGCTCCATGGCGAGCGCCGCGTCCGACGCCGTACCCGCTCCCGCGTCCAGGATCACCGGCACGCGCGCGTGCTCCACGATCAGCTGGAAGTTGTGCGGGTTGCGGATCCCGAGCCCCGACCCGATGGGCGACCCGAGCGGCATGATCGCGGCGCAGCCCACGTCCTCCAGCTTCCGGGCGAGGACCGGGTCGTCGTTCGTGTACGGCAGGACCGTGAAGCCGTCGTCGACGAGGGTCTCGGCGGCGTCGAGCAGCTCGATGGGGTCGGGCAGCAGGGTGCGCTCGTCGGCGATGACCTCCAGTTTGACGAGGTCCGTGCCGAGCGCCTCGCGCGCGAGGCGGGCCGTCAGGACGGCCTCCCCGGCGGTGAAACAGCCCGCGGTGTTGGGCAGTACGCGGATGCCGAGCCGGTCGAGCACGGACAGGACCGAGCCGTGCGACCCGGGGCTCACGCGCCGCATGGCGACCGTCGTCAGCTCCGTGCCGGACGCGACGAGCGAGCGTTCCAGGACGTCGAGGCTGGGGGCACCGCCGGTGCCCATGATCAGCCGGGACGTGTAGGACGTACCGCCGAGGACGAAGGGGTCGTCGGCCATGGGTCAGCCTCCTTGGACGGCGGTGAGTACTTCGACGCGGTCTCCCTCGCGCAGGAGGGTCGCCGGCCACTGCGTGCGCGGCACGACGGTCTCGTTGAGCGCGGCGGCGACACCGGAGGGGGCCGCGCAGAGAGCGGTCACGAGGGTGTCGAGGGCGGTGTCGGCGGCGAGTTCCCGCCGTTCCCCGTTGACGAGGACGGTCACGCTCATGCGGGCTGCTCCGTGAGTGCGGCGGCGTCGAACCGGTCCGGGGTGAACGGGAGCGCCACTGCCGGGAGTTCACCGGTGGTCAGGGCGTGTGCCAGGGCGTCGCCGGTGACCGGGGTGAGCAGCACGCCGTTGCGGTGGTGGCCGGTCGCGAGGAGCAGCCCGGGAAGCCGGGTGGGACCGAGCAGGGGCGCGTTGTCGGGGGAGCCGGGGCGCAGTCCGGCGCGCGTCTCGGTGAGCGGCAGTTCGGTGATGCCGGGGACGAGTTCGTGGGCGTCCCGCAGCAGTTCGTACACGCCGCCCGCGGTCACCGTGGTGTCCCAGCCCAGCTCCTCGCTGGTCGCGCCGACGACCAGCTCGCCGTTCTCGCGCGGCACCAGGTAGACGTGGCTGCCGCGAACCATGGCGCGCACGGTCCGGCTCAGGAAGGGCGCGCTCGGGCCCTTGAGCGCGGGGGCGGGCTCCGGCATGGCCAGCCGCAGCACCTGCCCCTTCACGGGCCGTACCGGTGGCAGTACGTCCTCGGGCACACCCGCGAGACGTCCGCTGAGGCTGCCCGCGGCGAGGACGACCTGCCCCGCGGACAGCTCGGTGCCGTCCGTCGTGACGACTCCGGCCGCACGGCCCCCTGCGACGGTCAGGCGCTCGGCCCACGTCCGGTGGAGGACCACTCCGGCCCGTTCGCAGGCCGTGACGAGGGCCGCGGCGAGCCGGCGCGGGTCGATCTGGTGGTCGCCGTCCACCCGCAGTCCGCCGCGCACCCCGGGCGCGAGCATCGGCTCCAGGCGGCGGCACTCGCGGCCGCTCAGCCACTCCGACTCCAGGCCCGACCGGCTCTGCAGGGCGTGCAGTTCGCGCAGATGGGCGCGGTCGTCGGCGTCGAGCGCGACGGTCAGCGTGCCGCACCTGCGGTAGCCGAGATCCTGGCCGGACGCCTCGGTCAGCTCCGCGACGAAGTCCGGATAACGCTCAGCCGAGGCCAGGTTGAGGCCGAGCAGGGTCTCCTCGCCGTAGTGCAGCTCGGTGACGGCGGCCAGCATCCCGGCCGCGACCTGCGCGGCGCCGCCGCCCGGTTCGGGATCCACCAGCGCGGTCGTCAGCCCGCGCTGCGCGGCCCGCCAGGCGGTGACCAGACCGATGATCCCGCCTCCGACGACCAGGACGTCGGTGGTCGGGGTGCTCGGGGGTGCTTGCGGTGTACGCGACATGGGCGTCCAGCCCCTCCCTTCGCCGGCATGACCCGGATCAGGTTCGTACGGTCGGAGGCCGTCCCAGCCTCCCTCTCAGCCCGGTACGCCCGGGCTCCCGCGAGTGCTTTACGTTGGCCACCCTAGCTCTTCGTCCCGCACCCCAGTAGGGAGCCTCACGGCATGGCCCGCTCGCTCGACGGACTCGTTCTCGCCCCCGTGGCCGACCAGGCACCGGGCCAGGTGGGTACGCGCACCCGGTTCGCGTACCGCGAGCGGGACGGCGTGGTCTGGGCCGACTACACGGGCGGTGACGTCGTACGCGGCCACCTCGTCGGCACCCGCGAGGGCGACCGGCTCGACTTCCGGTACGTACAGCTGAAGACGGACGGAACCACCTCCTCCGGGCACTGTGTGTCCCAGGTCGGCGAGACCCCCGACGGCCGGGTGCGGCTGGCGGAGACCTGGGAGTGGGAGTCCCAGGAGGGCAGCGGGACGAGTGTGGTCGAAGAGGTCACCCTCGGCTGACGCCGTGATCCGGCGGTGTGCAACAGCTCACCGACCGCGCCCCTGACCGACGATTTCACCGACTGTCTATGGTGACCGGGTGAGCGAGCTGACACAGGAACCGGGCCCGGCGGCGCGCGTACGCGTCGTGATCGTCGGCGCCGGCATGGCAGGGGTCCAGACCGCCGTCGCCCTGCGGGAACAGGGCTTTCCCGGCAGCGTGACCCTGATCGGCGCGGAACCCCACCAGCCGTACGACCGGCCGCCGCTGTCCAAGGCCGTACTGCTCGGCAAGGCCGAGGGATCCGCCTTCGACGTCGACTTCGAGACCCTCGACGTGGAACTGCGCCTGGGCCTCGAAGCGACCGGTGTCCGCCCGGACGCCCGCGAACTCGACACGGCCGAGGGACGCGTCCCGTACGACGTCCTGGTCGTCGCCACCGGAGCGGAACCCGTCCGGCTGCCGGGCGCCGAGGGCGTGCCCGGAGTCCATCTGCTGCGCACCCTCGACGACGCCGAACGGCTGCGGCCCGTCCTCGCCCGGCAGTACGACATCGTGGTGGTGGGCGCCGGGTGGATCGGCGCGGAGTTCGCCACGGCGGCGCGTGAGGCGGGGTGCTCGGTGACCGTCGTCGAGGCCGCCGGCCGGCCGCTCGTCGGTGCGCTGCCCGAGGAGGTGGCCGCGCCCATGACCGCCTGGTACGCGGACAGCGGGGCGTCGCTGCGCACCCACGCGCGCGTGGAGCGCGTCGAGCCCGGCGCGGTGGTGCTCGACGACGGCTCGCGGCTGCCCGCGGGTGCCGTGGTCGTCGGGATCGGGGCGCGGCCCGCCACGTCCTGGCTGGCCGGGTCGGGGATCGAACTCGGCGCCCACCGGGAGGTCGTCGCGGACGACCATCTGCGCACCTCCCTGCCGGACGTGTACGCGGTCGGCGACTGCGCGTCGTTCCCGTCGGGCCGGTACGGGGAGCGGCTGCTGGTCCATCACTGGGACAACGCGCTCCAGGGGCCGCGCACGGTCGCGGCGAACATCGTGGGGGAGACGCCCGCGCCGTACGACCCGGTGCCGTACTTCTGGTCCGAACAGTTCGGCCGCTTCGTCCAGTACGCGGGGCATCACGGGGCCGCCGACGCGCTGCTCTGGCGGGGGGATCCGGCGGGGCCCTCCTGGTCGGTGTGCTGGCTCCGGGAGGGGCGGCTGGTGGCGGTCCTGGCGGTGGGGAGGCCGCGGGACCTTGCGCAGGGGCGCCGGCTGATCGAGTCCGGCACCCGAATGGACCCGAATCTCCTGACGGACCCGTCACGCCCCTTGAAGGGGGCGGCACTCTAACCGGCGGTTCGTCGTCCGCGACCCCGGTGGGGGCGGACGGCGCAGTTCCCCGCGCCCCTGAAAAGCGGGGCTGCGCCCCAGCCCCGTGAGGGGCGCGGGGAACGGCGCGAGCAACCCCCACCGGCCCGCACCCGACGAGCGACCGAGGGGTTCGGGGGCGCGGGGAACGGCGCGGCCAACCCCCACCGGCCCGCCCCCGGCGAACGACCGAGGGGTTCAGGGGCGCGGGGAACGGCGCGAGCAACCCCCACCGGCCCGCGGCCGACGAGCGACGCGGCGACGCATCCCGGAGCGCACAGGCCGAGCCCTCCAAGGGGCGCGGGGAACGGCGCGACCGGCCACGGACGGGCCGCACCCGGCGTCCGACGGAGGGGCGCGGGGAACTTGCGCGGCCAACCCCCACCGGCCCCCACCCGGCGCCCGACCGGTACGCGCCCGGTCAGGGCCGAGCGGACCGCCCGGGTACCGGGTGTCAGTGGGAGATGGCAGGCTTGTACCCGTGACCGAGATTGACGCAAAGATCGATGCTCTCGTCCCCGCCTGGCTCACTCTCCCCGACATCGCCGAAAAGTTCGGCGTCGAGGTGACGCGCGTCCGGCAGCTGGTCAGGGAAGGCCAGCTGATCGCCGTACGCCGTGGTGAGAACCGCGCGCTGCACGTCCCCGCCGCTTTCATCGACGTGGACGAACAGAAGGTCGTCAAGGGCCTCGCAGGCACCCTGACGCTCCTGAGGGACGACGGCTACAACGACGAAGAGATGCTTGAGTGGCTCTTCACTCCCGACGAGAGCCTGCCCGGCACCCCCGCGCAGGCTCTGAGCGAGAATCGCGGCACGGAGGTGAAGCGCCGCGCCCAGGCGCTCGCCGTCTGAGCTGATCACGCCGCACGGCGTACGGGCCGCGGGCCCAGGACCGCAACGGCCCGGCGGCCCGTACGCCACCGACACCACACGGGGGACCCACGCATGCCCGAATCCACCGCACGCGCGCAGCTCGCCGACGCCCGGGTCTACCTCTGCACGGACGCCCGCAGGCGCCAGGGCGACCTCGCCGCCTTCCTGGACGCGGTCCTCGCGGGCGGCGTGGACGTCGTGCAGCTGCGGGACAAGGGCATGGAGGCGGCCGAGGAGCTGGAGCACCTCGCGGTGTTCGCGGACGCCTGCCGCCGGCACGGCAAGCTCCTCGCGGTGAACGACCGCGCCGACGTCGCCCACGCCGCCGGAGCCGACGTCCTGCACCTCGGCCAGGGAGACCTCCCCGTCCCCGCGGCCCGCGCGATCCTCGGCGACGAGGTCCTGATCGGCCGCTCCACACACGCGGGACCGGAGGCCACGGCCGCCGCGGTCCAGGACGGCGTGAACTACTTCTGCACGGGCCCCTGCTGGCCGACCCCCACCAAGCCCGGCCGCCACGCACCGGGCCTCGACCTGGTCCGGCACACGGCCGCGCTCGGCACGGACCGCCCCTGGTTCGCGATCGGCGGCATCGACCTCGGCAACCTCGACGAGGTGCTGGAAGCGGGCGCCCGCCGCGTCGTCGTCGTACGGGCGATCACCGAGGCCGACGACCCGGGAACGGCGGCGGCGGAGTTCGCCAAGCGGCTCCGGACGGCGTGAACCGCAGGTTCCGTACGCGCCGATCCAGGATCGGTCGAGCGCCGGTTGTCCGAGGAGTGGACAACAAGTCGACAAATCGGGCAAATTCTCCACATCCGGTTGGGGGACCGTCTCCCCCTGGCTAACCTGCGGGTATGGCCCTCGGATCTGCTTCCACCAGGACTGACCGCGCACGGACCGTGCGCGACATGCTCGCGACCGGCAAGACGACCTTCTCGTTCGAGTTCTGGGCGCCGAAGACCGAAAAAGGCGAGCGGAACCTGTGGAACGCGCTGCGCAGGGTCGAGGCGGTCGCCCCCAGCTTCGTCTCCGTGACGTACGGCGCGGGCGGCACCACGCGCGCCGGCACGGTCAAGGCGACCGAGCAGATCGTCGCCGACACGACGCTCACCCCGGTCGCCCACCTCACCGCGGTCGACCACTCCATCGCGGAACTGCGCAACATCATCGGCCAGTACGCGGACGCCGGGATCCGGAACATGCTCGCCGTGCGCGGCGACCCGCCCGGCGACCCCATGGCCGACTGGGTGGCGCACCCCCAGGGCCTCACGTACGCGGCCGAACTGGTCCAGCTCATCAAGGAGTCCGGCGACTTCTGCGTGGGTGTCGCGGCCTTCCCGGAGATGCATCCGAGGTCCGCGGACTGGGACGCGGACGTGGCGAACTTCGTCGACAAGTGCAGGGCGGGCGCGGACTACGCGATCACGCAGATGTTCTTCCGCCCGGACGCCTACCTCAGGCTGCGTGACCGGGTCGACGCGGCGGGCTGCGAGACGCCGGTCATCCCCGAGGTCATGCCGGTGACCAGTGTGAAGATGTTGGAGCGATTGCCCCAACTCAGCAACGCCTCGTTCCCGGATGCCCTGAAAGAGCGGATCCTCACAGCCAAAGACGATCCGGCGGCTGTACGCTCCATTGGGATCGAGTTCGCCACGGAGTTCTGCGCGACGCTGCTGGCCGAGGGAGTCCCCGGACTGCATTTCATTACGTTGAACAACTCCACCGCGACGCTGGAAATCTACGAGAACCTGGGCCTGCATCACCCACAGCAGGCCTAGACCGGTCGCATCGTGATACGACACACTGCGTAGCGGCCATCTGGGAGAGGGGCGTACATGGGCTGGACGGTCCTCTACATCGCATTCGGCATCGTCGCGCTGTGGCTGCTGGGCGAGGTCCTGCTGCAGTACAAGGCACGGCTTCGCTGGCGGCTGCTGGCCTTCGGCGGCTTCCTCGGGGTGGTCCTCGGTGTCCTGATCCCGTCGGTGGTGGTCATCGGTCTGGGCGCTGCCGCCTTCGCCGTCGGGCAGACCTACGTCACGCTGTCGTTCCGCAGCGGCTTCGCGGCCGGCTGGGCCGTCTCCGGACGGCCGGGCATCACCAAGCGCCGCCGCGGCGAACCCGACCGCCAGGAACCGACCCTGGAGGTCACGGACCTCCAGGCCGGACAGAGCGGAACGTATCCGCAGGACGACTTCGGCCGCAGCGAGAGCTTCGGCGCGGACGACGCCTTCGGGCGTGAGGAATCGGTTTTCGGGCAGCGCCCCGCGAACGCCGCCGAGGCCACCGCCGTCTACGAGCCGCAGCCGCTGCCCGACGACACCGGCCAGTACGGCGTCTACAGCGAAGCCGCCTACGCCGCGGCCGCCGACGCCGCGTACGCCGCATCCGCCCAGGCACAGGCGCAGGGCGGCCAGACCGACCAGGGCCAGTCCCAGGACCAGTTCGCCCAGAACTACGGGTACGACGGCTACTCGGGCTACGACCAGCAGCAGTACGGCTACGACACCGGACAGCAGCAGCAGTACGCCCCCTACTCCGACCCGTACGTCGGCTCGCAGTCCTACGACGCCGCCTCCTACGGCCAGTCCTACGACACCTCGCAGCAGCAGTACGGGCAGCAGGGTCAGCAGGGTGGCTACGAGCAGGACCAGTACGCGGCGGGCGCCTACAACGGTGCCGAGAACACTCCGCCCGGCGGGGTCTGGGTGCCGCAGCAGCGGACCACCGAGGACCAGTACGGCGGCGAACTCCCGCCGGAGCAGCCCTATCCGTACGAGGGCAACGGCCACCAGCAGCAGGGCGGGTACGACGAGCAGCAGTACCGGTACTGACTCCGGTACCGGCGCCGTCCCACCCGGGTCGACCCGGGTGGCACCGCCACCCTCACTGCGAACCCCTGAAGTCCGGTCCCTCCACGATCAGTCCGGAGACCAGCGAGCCCGACATCCCGGCGTGCGGAAGCCCGCCGCCGGGGTGCGCCCAGCCGCCGACCGCGAACAGGCCCGGTACACGGGTGGCGTTGCCCGGTCGCAGACGTGTGCCCCCCTCGCCGGCCAGCGCGGGAGCGGGCACCCCGCCGCCCGGGGCCCCGGTCTCCCGCTCCGTGTGCAGGGGCGTCCGCACCTCGCGCCACAGCACGCGCCCGCGCAGCTCCGGCACGGCCCGCTCCGCGGCGGCGACCATGCGGTCCGCGAACGCGTCGGCGGCACCGGCCGCCGCCCAGTCGTACTGCTTGAGGGACGGCACGGTCGCCGTGAGCACCACGGACTCGTGGGCGTCGTCCGGGCGTAGCAGCGGATCGTCGGGACGGTCCACCCACACCGTGGGCCGCGGCGCCGCCGTACCCGCCTTGAAGGTGTGGTCCAGCTCCTCGGTCCGGTCCGGTGTGTGCACGACCGTGCGGTGCGCGGCGCCCGTCTCGCGAGGGCCGCGCAGGGCGAGGCAGACCACGGCCTTGCCGCAGGACGGGGCGGCGGGCTGCGGCCCGGGTGCGTCGTCCCCGTACAGATCGTCGCGGCCCGTCAGGCTCGTCAGCAGCTCCGGCGGGCCGCCCACCACGAAGTCCGCCTCGGTGACGGTCCCGTCGCGCAGCTCCACGCCGGTCGCCCGGCCGTCCTTCTCGGTGACCGCGACGACCTCGGCCCCGAAGACGAACTCCACCCCCCGGGCCACGCACCGCTCGTGCACGGCCCGCGCCAGCTCGCGGATTCCGCCGCGCACGTACCACGCGCCGAAGGCGTGCTCCATGTACGGCAGGACGGCCGCGCTCGCCGGGACCGCGCGAGGGTCGAGGCCCGACGCCAGCGCGTAGCTCTCCAGGAGGGCGGTGAGGCGGGGGTCGCCCAGCTCCCAGGCGCCGACCTCCGAGAGGCGGGCCGCCGTACGGGTGCGCAGCAGGCGCCGCTGCCGCAGCGCCGGGTAGGGCTCACGCTCGCCCAGCACCTGCCAGTCGGCCCACAGCGGCTCCTCCAGGAGCGGCCTGCGCGTCCGGTCCCAGGCCTCGCGGGCCCGGACCAGGAAGTCGCCCCAGCGCTCACCCGCGCCCGCGCCCAGTGCCCCGTCCAGGGCCGAGACGACCCCCGCGCGCGAGGCGTTGGGCAGCGAGACCTCCGTGCCGTCGGCGAAGACGTGCCGCGCCGCCGGGTCGACCTGGACCAGGTCGACGCACGCCTCCAGGGGCTCCTTGCCGGTCTTCACGAACAGATCGCGGTAGACCGCGGGCAGCTGGAGCAGCCCGGGGCCCGTGTCGAAGGCGAACCCCTCGCGCTCGAAGCGGCCCACCGCTCCGCCGTACGTCGCCGCCCGCTCGTACACCGTCACCCGGTGGCCCGCGACGGCCAGCCGGGCAGCGGCCGCCATCGCGCCCATCCCGGCGCCGATCACCACAATCCGTGCCATGCCAGGGACTTTATCGGCCGCCACCGACAACGGGCCCGCGGCCCCGGGAGCCCGCCCGCCGGGGGCAGTCGGGGGCGGCCGAAGCGGGCCGGGGTGGTCGGGGTCAGCCGGGTGGTGGTGGCCCGAGCCGGTCCACGAGCCGTTTCTCCTCACGGCGCTGGGCCCGGCGCCGCCGGAACCGTCTGATCCGCGAGACCAGGAAGTAGAGCGCCAGCAGACCGGCCAGCAGCAGGACACCCGCGATGATCGCCGCGGCCTCGGGGTGGAACATCGCGAAGGTCAGGATCCCGGCGACCCCGAGATCCTCCGCGGTGCTCATCACGACGTTGCTGAACGGTTCCGGCGAGGTGTTGATCGCCATCCGCGTCCCGGCCTTGACGGTGTGGCTGGCCAGGGCGGAGGAGCCGCCGATCGCCCCGGCCGCCAGCTCGGACAGCGAACCGCTCTGCCCGGCGAGCAGCGCCGCGACGACGGCTCCCGACACCGGGCGGATCACGGTGTGGACGGTGTCCCACACCGAGTCCACGTAGGGGATCTTGTCGGCGAAGGCCTCGCAGACGAACAGGACGCCGGCCACGACGAGGACTTCAGGACGCTGCAGCGACTCGGGGACCTCGTCGGTCAGTCCGGTCGCGCCGAAGAGGCCGAGGAGCAGCACCACCGCGTACGCGTTGACACCGCTGGCCCAGCCGCTGGTGAACACCAGGGGGAGTACGGACACGGACGCGATCGTAACCAGTCGGCAACGGCGCGTCCTGGGCATGAGTGCGCAGGGCTGAGTACGCGTACCTAGGGAGTGAGTTGAGTACGCGCGCGGATGGGTTCCCACCTGCGCGAACGAGAGAGTGGAGGCACGGAAAGGGGCGCGGCTCCGGTACCGCCGACACGGGGCGGCGGAACGGCGCGGCGCCCTCTACCGCTCCTTCCGCCGATCACTCGGCGGGAGCGAGGCAGGGGGCCCGAGGGAGACCGGAACGGGGGGAACCGTCGGGGACCACCGGGGGATGTACGGGGGGACGCACGGGGGAACACAGGAGGGGCGCCGGTCCGGCGTGGCCCGCGGGGGACGCGGCCACTCGGGACCGGCGTTCACCTGTGTCCGGCGTGTCTTCGGCATCTGCCGTGCCTCTGTGCCTCTGTGCCTCTGTGTCACTTGGGCCACCTGGGTCACTCGGGGCCGAGGCGCCCGCCGCCGACCCTCCCCTGGAGCAGCAGGGACAGTGCCGCGTGGACGTCGTCCAGGGAGCGCTGCGGCTGGAACGCCTGCCAGTCCAGGGCCGCCACCAGCACCATGCCGACCAGCGCCGCCGCCGTCAGCGGGGTGTCGATCTCGTCGCTCAGCTCACCGTTCGCGATGCCGTCGCGCAGGACGTCCTCGACGACCGCCACGGCCTGCTGCCTGACCACCATCAGCGTGGACTGCCAGGCGCGGTTGGTGCGCCACAGCTCCGCCACGTACAGCTGGGTGAAGGCCGGGTAGCGGCCGATGAAGACGAGGCCCGCCCGGATCATCGCGTCCAGCGCGTCGACCCTGCTGCCGCCCTCCTCGTCGGTCTGCTCCACCGCTTCCCGCAGCGAGGCGGTGAGCAGTCCCACCCCGTGCCGGAGCAGCTCTTCGAAGAGGACGGACTTGCTCGCGAAGTTGTAGTAGACCGTGCCCTTCGCCACTCCGGCACGCTCGGCGATCTCGTCCACGGTGGTGGCGGAGAAGCCCTGCTCGGCGATGAGGGTCACCGCCGCCTCGTAGAGCTTCTGCCGGGTCGCCTGCCGCCGGCCGCCGCCGCTGTCCACCGTCCTGCTGCTTTCCATGGCCCCGATTGTCACAGGCTCAGCTCCGGGTGAAGTCGGTCGAGGGTCCACACCTGTCGGCGCCGCGCGGACACCGCGGTGAGCGCGAGGGCGCCCAGGGTGAACGCGGTGAGGACGGCGCAGGCCTGCCAGACGGGCCCCAGACCGCCGCCCGTGATGAGTCTCCGCAGGGCGTCGACGACGTAACTCATCGGCATGAAGGGGTGGATCGCGTTGAAGAAGCCCGGGCTGGTCTGCACGGGATACGTGCCGCCGGCCGAGGTCAGCTGGAGCATCAAGAGCGCGAGGACGAGGATCCGGCCGGCCGCTCCGAAGCGTGCGTTGAGCCACTGCACGATCGCCGAGAAACAGGCCGTCACCAGGAACAGGAAGGCCACCGTGCCGGCCGCCCGCACCGCCTCCAGACCGATCGCCCAGTGCAGTACGGACATCAGCGCGACCGTCTGCAGCACTCCCAGCGCGGCCACCGGCAGCCAGCCCGCCAGCGCGATCCGCCAGGCGGGGGCGCCCGCGGCGAGCGCGCGCCGGTTGAGCGGCGGGATCAGCATGTAGGCGACCATCGCACCCACCCACAGGGAGAGCGGAATGAAGTACGGGGCGAAACCGGTGCCGTAGTTGGGCGCCTTGTGCAGGTCCTTCGAAGCGAGCTGTACGGGATCGGCCATGACCCCGGTGCGCTGATCACGGTCCTTCTTGTCGTAGTCCGGGATCTTTCCCGCGCCGTCGTGGAGTCCGCCGGCGAGCTTCCCCGAGCCGTCGGCGAGCTTGTACATGCCCCCTTCGAGGTCGTTCGCGCCCGTCCCGAGCCTGCCGATCCCGCTGTCGAGGTCGGTGGCGCCCTTCTTGGCCGTGCCGAGCCCCGTGTGCAGGGTCTCGGCCCCCTCGGCGACCTTCCCGGCCCCCTTGTTGAGCTGGTTGATCTTCGAGACGGCCGTGGCGAGGTCCTCGGACAGATGCGGTGAGCGGTCGGCCAGCGCCCGCGCCTGCTTCTCCAGGGTGGCCAGGTGCTTGTCCAGCGTCTTCAGGTCGCCGTTCTGCCCGGCCACCAGCGTCTCGACGTCGTCGGCGACCTTCGCCACGTCCGCCGCCGCGTCCCTGGCCTTCTTCAGGTCCGGGCAGGCGGCATCGGGCAGGGGCAGGTCCTGGTCCTCGCAGCGCGCCTTGTAGACGCCGTTCAGCGTGTCGGAGGCGGTGTGCGCACTCTTGGCGGCGGCCGGGGCGGTCCTCGCCAGCGTGCCGAGGTTGCCGCGGACGACCGAGGCGGAGTCCGCGACGAGCCGGGCGGTGTCGCCGATCTCCTTCTCGTTGCCCTTCAGGAAGGGCCCCACCTTGTCCGCGACGCCGTTGACCTTGTCCGCGAGGGTCTGTGTGCCCTCCGAGACCTGCCGCGAGCCGTCCTCCAGGTCGCCCGCTCCCGTGTCGAGCCTCTTCAGCCCGGCGGCGAGCTTTCCGCTGCCCTTCTCGGCGTCCGCGAGGCCGTCCGCGAGGTCCTTCGAGCCCTTCTTCGCCTTCCCGATGCCACCGGAGAGGGTGTCGGCCCCCTCGGCGGCCTTCTGGGTCTTCCCGTGGAGGTCGGAGAACGAGACGTAGATCTTGTCGAGGAACGACCGCGACGCCTTGGTCGAGGCGGCCGTGCGCACCTCGCTGAAGACCGTCCGCGAGATCTGCCCGACGATGTAGTTGTTCGCGTCGTTCGTACGCACCTGGAGGGCGCCCGTCTCCGGGGAGTCGCCCGAGCTGGAGGCGATCCTCCTGCTGAAGTCGGACGGCATGGTCAGCGACAGGTAGTAGTCGCCGTTCTCGACACCCTCGCGGGCCTCGGCGGCGCTCACCTCGTGCCACTCGAAGGTGTCGCTCTTGTGCAGCCCCTTGGTGATCTCGTCGCCCAGCACGACCTTCTGGTCGGCGGCGGTGGCTCCCCGGTCGTCGTTCACCAGCGCCACGGGGATGCGGTCGAGACGGCCGTACGGGTCCCAGAACGACCACAGGTAGAGGGCGCCGTACAGCAGGGGCAGCAACAGGAGCGCGGCCAGCGCCGCGCGCGGGAGCCTGCCCCTGCCGAAGCGCCTCAACTCAAGCGCGGCCAGTTTCGGCGAGCGCATCAACCGTCTCCTTGTCGTGGTCGTCGGTCTGGCGGTCGTCGGGCCTGCTGTGGTCGTGGTTCTGGTTCTTCCGGTTCCCGTCGCGGGCGGGTGTGCCGACGGATCCGGTGGACACCACGACCGCGCCCTCAGAGGCCTCGCTGCACACCGCCACGACCGTGGTCCCGGCCTCGGTCAGGGAGCGCAGCAGCGCCCGGACCTCGGTCCGTTCGGCGTCCGAGAGCTTCAGGTCGGTGTCGTCGATCCCGAGGAGCCGGGGGCGGCCGATCAGGGCGAGGGCCACGGACAGCCGCAGCGCCTCCAGGCGTTCCAGGTCACGCACTGCGGTCCTGGAACCCTTGGGCAGTGTCTCCGGGTCGAGTCCGGCGGCGGCCAGCGCGTTGTCGACCCGCAGCCGGGCCTCCGTCAGCCGCTCCTGGCGCGGTCGCAGCAGCCCGCGTACGGGGCCGCCGAACCGCCGCTGGAGCAGGGCGCGTTCCCGGAGGTGCTCGCCGACGGACAGGGCGGGCTCCAGGTCGGTGACGCCGGGCACATGGGCCAGCGCGCTCAACCTGCGGACCGCCGCCATCTGCTTCGGCAGCTCGCAGTGCCCCACCCTCGCGTGTCCCTCGGTGGGCTTCATCCGCCCGGTGAGCGCCAGCAGCAGGCACGTACGGCCCGAGCCCGACGGTCCCTCGACCGCGATCAGCGAGCCGGGCTCCGCGTCGACGTCGACACCGCGGAACGCCCAGCCGCGGGGTCCCTTGAGCCCGAAGTCCTCGGCCCTGACGCCGAGTCCGTGCGGACCGTCCACAACTTCCCCCACCCTCCGGGTCCTTCGACCGGCTGCCGCACCGGTCGAGGCGCAAAGTTTTTGAACTGACTGGTCAGTGCAAAAACTACTCCGAACCTATGAGTGAAGCAAAAGCGCAGGTCAGAACGGATTGTCAGTGGCATACCGCACGATAGGCACATACGGCATCTCCCGTCGGGGTGTGCCGTCACGACGACAGGAGGTTCGTCATGGCCAGCTCTTCCGCAGCCGCCGCCCACCGGCGCCGCGCCACCGGCCCTGCCCCCTCACTGACCGGACCGGCGAGCGACGTGCACCCCGTGCTCCGCCGTGCCACGGCCCCGCCCGCCGCCCTCGATCTGCTCGCCCAGGCCCGCGCCGGACTCGACGAAGCGGCCCTGCTGGAAATGCCCAACGACCGGTACGCGACGGCACACCTGGCCGCGCTGCGCACCGCCGCGGCCGTGCTCGCCGCCCGTGGCCGGCCCGAGACCACCGAGAGGCGCCGGGCCAAGATCCGGAGCGCTTGGGAAGTGCTGCCCGAGATAGCGCCCGAACTCGCCGAGTGGAGCGTGCTGTTCGCCTCGGGAGCCCGCCGCCGGGCCCGCGCGGAGGCCGGCATCCAGGGCGCCGCCAGCATCCGCGACGCCGACGACCTGCTGCGTGACGTGGCGATGTTCCTCCGCCTCGTCGAACGCATGCTGGTGCTCCAGCCGGTGCTGCCCCAGCCGCGGCACGAGGCCGGGCAGGGCGGGCAGGTCGGCCATGTGGGCCAGGCCGCCCAGGAGGCACGGATCATGCCGGGTCCCCGGGACGTGCGGGACGTCCCGGACGCGGGCTGATGGCTATGACTGGGCCTACTGGGCCCACTGGGCCTGGAGCTGGAAGCAGGCCTGGAGCCGGATGCGGGCTTGGATGCGGGCCTGGGTTCGGACTCGTACCTGGGCCTGGGCCTGGGGCTGGGTGCGGATTCGGCCGCGCGGTTCAGCTGCGGCTCCGGCGAGCGCGCCGCCGACGGCGGCGGCGCGTGGACGGTCGAGGCCCGCCCGGCGGTCGCACCGGCCGCTCGGACGCGTGCCCGGCCGCCCGCCCAGACGTTCGCCCGGACGAGCGCGCCGACATGCGCGCGGACGCCTGCCCGGACGGTCGTCCGGATGTCCGCGCCGACGGGCGCGCCAATGTGCGTGCCGACGTCCGTGCCGACGTCCGTCTGGATGTCCGTCCGGCGGTCAGGGTCGGTGAGGGGCCCTTCGTCCGGCGCGCGAGACGGGGGGCCGGGCAGCGGGTATGAGGCAATAGGGTTGGGACGCCTGAATCTCCCCGGCGCCGGACACGGCGGGGGAGGTATGCCCATCGCTCCGCCGTACCGAGGCGGTGCCGCGCCGAGGAGTCAACTGCCGTGTCGGACCCGATGCGCCCGCCCGTCTCCCCCCGCCCTCGATCGGCGTCGCCGCGCTCCGGCCCCTCCAGTCCCCGCGCCTCGCTCCGTACCGCCGTGGTCTGGGACGTCCTGAAGGACGCGCTCGACCGCCGGGTCAAGGCCACGGGCCGGGAGTCGCTGGACGTGCTCGACACCGGGGGCGGCAGCGGCAACTTCGCGGTGCCCGTGGCCCGGCTCGGCCACCGCGTCACCGTCGTGGACCCCAGCCCGAACGCGCTGTTCGCGCTGGAGCGCCGGGCGGCCGAGGCCGACGTCGCCGACCGTGTCCAGGGCGTTCAGGGCGACGCCCACGGCCTCTTCGACGTCGTCGAGCGGGGCGGCTACGACGCGGTGCTGTGCCACGGCGTCCTTGAGTACATGGACGACCCCGCCGAGGGTCTGCGCAACGCCGTCGGCGCGCTGCGCCCCGACGGCGTCCTCAGCCTGCTCGCCGCCGGACTCGGCGGAGCCGTGCTCGCGCGGGCCCTCGCCGGGCACTTCACGGAGGCCCGCCAGGCCCTGAGTGACCCGGACGGCCGCTGGGGCGAGGGTGATCCTGTTCCGCACCGCTTCACGGCCGATCAGCTCACCGCTCTGGTCGAGGGCGCGGGCCTGGCCGTGGGCGCGGTGCACGGTGTGCGGGTCTTCGCGGACCTGGTCCCCGGGGTCCTCGTGGACACCCAGCCGGGGGCCCTGGACGCCCTGCTGAAACTGGAGACCGCAGCCGCCGAACTCGCCGCGTTCCACTCTGTTGCCACGCAGCTTCATGTGCTCGGTGAGACGCGGGAGTCGGCTGAGGGGTGAGCTGCCACCCGCGTCGCACCGCTGATCAGGGGCGCGACAGCAGATGGAGTACGCCACAGGCCCCCCGATCGGGCGCTCGGAGCCGTATGATCGGGGGAGACCGTCCGGCATGACGGGCCGGTCGCTGGGGAATCTACGCCTCAGTGGATCGGAAAGCCATGGCGGGTTCCGGTTGGCGAATTGGCGCAGAGGGGCGGGTTTCACGGGGGCGATTCCCTGCCTATCCTGAAGGGGACCCCCGGTCGTCGCCCCGGCGACTGCACGATGAGGAGGACGCCGTGCCGCTCTCGGAGCACGAGCAGCGAATGCTCGAGCAGATGGAGCGAGCGCTGTACGCCGAAGATCCCAAGTTCGCGACAGCGCTTGAGGGAAGCGGGCTGCGTACGTACACCCGGCGACGGGTCTACCAGGCGGTCGCCGGCTTCCTCGTAGGTATCGCGCTCCTCATGGCCGGAATGGTCGCACAGCAGATCTGGGTCAGCGTGGTGGGTTTTCTCGTCATGCTGGGCTGCGCGGTGCTCGCCGTCACCGGTTGGCGCAAGGCCCCCAAGCCGGGTGAACAGCCCGCAGCGGGTGCGCCGGGTGCTCCGCAGGCCCGTCGTCAGGGTCGGCAGCGGCGCTCCATGATGGACCGCATCGAACAGCGCTGGCAGCGGCGCCGTGACGAGCAGGGCGGCCAGTAACCCACAGGGTTCCGGCCGGACAGACGCACGCAAGAAGGGGCGACCACCGCCGAGGTGGCCGCCCCTTCAGCGCGCCCGCCTTCAGCCCGCCTGCCCTCGGCTTCAGTGCGCCTGCCCTTGGCTTCAGCGCGCCCGCCCTCGGCGCGTCCGGCCGCCACGGGGTGGGCCGCCGCGGCCGGGCGGGAGCCGAGACCGGCCGAGGACGCGGCTGCGTGACGGGGTGGCTGCGCGGCTGCGTGGCGGCGATTCAAAGTCGGCCCAGTGCCAAGCCCGCCCAGCGTGGAGCCGTACGACGAAGAGGGGGTGCCGACCCGCGGTCCGGGTCGGCACCCCCTCTTCGCTGCCTCGGCGGCAGCCGGTCAGCCTCCGCTGCTGCCCTGTCCCGACGGCCGTCGGATCAGGGCCGTCCAGCGGGTCGCCACACGGTACTTCAGCGCGTGCCACCTCTCGGAGGCCGCCCACACCACCCGGACGGCCGAGCGCGGTGCGAGCAGTGCGCGCAGGCGCGTGCCCCGGCTGGCGGTGGCCCGCAGGCCCTGGGTCATCCGGCGGACGTCGGCGCCCAGTCCCGGGGCCGGCCGGGGGCTCGGCGCGTACAGCACCTGCTCCACCGCGTCGGCGATCCGGTGGACGGAGGCCGCGGCCTCCGGCTCCAGCTGCCCGACGCGGACGATCCGCGCCGCCGCCTTGCGCGGTGTCTGCGACTCGTCGGGCGGGATACCGAAGTCCCACGCCGTGTCACTGACCTCCCGCCAGGCCTCCAGCGCGACGGCCGCGGTACGGGCGTCGCCCCGGCCGTGCGATTCGAGCCGGACGTCCCGTACTCCGTCGCCACCGGCGTCCTGCCCGGCCGCAGACCCGGAGCCCCCGGTGTCCGTCGTGATCCAGTTGTGCGAACCGAGCCGCACCGACCGGGTCCGCATCCGCCACAGCATCGGCAGCAGCGGCAGCGTGCCCACGGCGAGTCCGCCCGCGAGCCAGAGGAGCAGGGACAGCCACCACGGCGGATCGTCGTTCGTCGCGCCGAACGCCGCCTGTGGGGAGTCGCTGGCGCAGGGCTGCTCCAGCTTCTTCTCGGCCGCCGTGCACTCCTCGCTGCCCGAAGGAGCGGTGGAGGGCGCCGTGGACGAGGAACGCGAGGGCGCGTCCGGGTCGGGGACCGTCGCGCCGGGCGTGTCCGTGCGGGTGTACTCGGGGACCGAGCCCCGGTTCGGTGTCGGCTCGAAGCGGGTCCAGCCCACGCCCTCGAAGTACAGCTCGGGCCAGGCGTGCGCGTCCCGCAGCCCCACCGACATCGTGCCGTCCGACTTGGGCGAACCGGGCGTGAAGCCCACCGCGACCCGCGCCGGAATGCCCAGCGTGCGGGCCATGGAGGCCATCGCGAAGGAGAAGTGGACGCAGAAGCCCTCCTTGTCCCTGAGGAAGCGGGCTATCGCCTGCGACCCGCTGCCGACCTTCACCTCCGTGTCGTACGTGAAGCCGCCCTCCAGGGCGAACCAGTCCTGCAGCTTCACCGCGCGCTCGTAGTCGTTGGACGAGTCCGCCGTGATCTCCCGTGCCGTCGCGGCCACCACCGGCGGCAGCGAGTTCGGCACCTTGGTGAACTCGCGCTTCAGGACCTCCGGCGCCTCGGGCGCGTTCGCGAGCTGATCCGCGGTCGGCTGCACGATCAGGCTCTTGACCGTGTACTCCTGGCCGCGGGTCGTCTGGCCGTGGTCGCCGACGAGCGTGCGGCCCACGGGCTCGAACCGCCACTTGCCGTTGATGTCGATCTGGCTGGCCGGGTAGGGCAGCGGAAGCCAGTCCTGCGCGTACCAGTCGGCCGCCGAGATCCTCGTCTGCACCTCGGTGCGCTGGACGTCGTCACTGAGACCGGGCGGCGTCGGGAACGACCCCGGCACGTCCTCGACGTGCCGCTTGGCCGGCTTCCACGCCGTGCCGTCGAACTCGTCGAGCGAGACTATGCGCAGATAGAGGTTCTGCGTCTCCTCGGAGTTGGTGCGGTAGGACATGACCTCACGGTCCTCGTCCACGTTCAGGCTGTCGCTGAGCGAGACCAGCGGGTTCACCGCGGAGATCGTGTTGCCCCCGCCGGAACCCGCGGCGACGCCCGTACGGGCGGCGTCCAGCAGTCCGCCGTCGAGCGCGGGCAGGGCGAGCGGAACGACCAGTGCGACACCGAGCGCGACGGCGCCGATGCGCCGTCCCGTCCGGACGGGCGCGGTCGCGCCGCCCGAGGGATCTCCGCCCGGTGTGCGGGGCCCGCCGCCGAAGACGCGCCCCCACTGCGAGAGCCGGTCACGCCCCTCGGCGAGCAGCAGCACCAGATAGCCGGTGGCCGCCAGCAGGAACCAGATCCATCCGGCGCCGCCGTCCGCGAGGCCCGCGGCGACGGAGTACAGCGCGAGCAGCGGCAGTCCGGCGGGGGCGGCGCTGCGGAACGTCACCGCGAGCGCGTCCACCGCGAGTCCGATCACCACGACCCCGCCGACCATCATCAGACGGATGCCGTCGGAGAGCGGAGCCGGGATCGAGTACCTGCTGACGTCGTCCGCGCCCGCCTGCAGCAGTTCACCGAAGTAACGGAAGACGTCGGGGCCGGGCAGCAGCCCGGCGACGGCGTGCTCCCGGGCGAACGACAGCGTCAGCAGCATCAGGGTCACCAGCGCCTGCACCGCGATCGTCAGCGGCCGTGCGAGCGGTACCCGCCGGGCCGCCGCGCCCACCCCGGTCTGCACCGCGACCAGGAACGCCGCCTGGAGGAACCAGGACGCCGGATCGACCAGCGGCAGCAGGGCGCAGGACGCCATCAGGGTCGCCGCCGCGGCGCACAGCGCCAGTCGCGCGCGCCCGCTCATGAGCCACCGCCTCCTGCCGTGCTGCCCGTGGACGCGACCCCGTTGCGCTGTCGGTCCGCCTCCCGCCACAGGTCGGCCAGGCCGACGCCCGGTGGGACGGCCACAGCGGTCCAGCCCGCCTCACGCAGCATCCGAAGCCGCTCCTCGCCCTGTTCGTCGGGGGCGCCCCGCACCCATGCCCCGCTGTCCAGCAGGAAGGCGATCGCCCCGCCGCTGCGCTGGCGCATCTTGGCGAGCACCGACGCCTGTTCCTCGTCCAGGTCGCCGAGGAAGGCCACCAGAAGTCCTTCGTTGCCACCACGCAGCACTTCGTACGCCCGGGACAGGCCCGTACCGTCGGAGTGGTCGATCACCGCGAGGGTGTCCATCATCAGCCCGGCCGCGTCCGCCGACTCCTGGCTGGCCCCGGCGAACCCGTCGGCGCCCTCGCCGGGCACCGAGGTGCCGGTGTCGGTCAGGAGACGTACGGAAAAGCCCCGTTCGAGCATGTGCACCAGCGTCGACGCGGTGCCCGAGACGGCCCATTCGAAGGCCGAGTCGGGGCCCGCCCCGTCGAAGGCGATGCCCCGGGTGTCGAGGAGCACCGTGCAGCGGGACCGCTGCGGCTGCTCCTCGCGGCGCACCATCAGCTCGCCGTACCGCGCGGTCAGCCGCCAGTGGACCCTGCGCAGGTCGTCGCCGTAGCGGTACCCGCGCGGGATCACGTCGTCCTCGCCCGCCAGCGCGAGCGAGCGCTGCCGCCCGTCGCCGTACCCCTTCGCCTCGCCGGTCAGCCGGACCGGCGGCAGGGGCTCCACGCGCGGGACGACGGTGAGGGTGTCGTACGTCGAGAAGGAGCGGGTCAGCTCGCACATGCCGAAGGGGTCGCTGAGCCGCAGCTGCAACGGGCCCAGCGGGTAGCGCCCGCGCAGGTCCGAACGCACGCGGTACGACACCTCGCGCCGGCCGACCGCCTCGACCCGGTCCAGTACGAACCGGGGCCGCGGCCCCAGCACGTACGGCACCCGGTCCTGGAGCATCAGCAGACCGGTGGGCAGCCGCGAGACGTTGTCCATCCGCAGATGGACACGTGCCTCCGAGCCGGCCGGCACCCGCGCGGGGGAGAGCCGGCGGCTGCCGGCGACCCGGTAGCGCGTGCGGTACAGCACGGCCGTGCAGATCAGCGGCAGGACGGCGAGCAGGAGTCCGACCCGGAGCAGATCGCTCTGCCCCAGGACGTACGCACAGATGGCGGCCGCGATGCCGGCGGCCAGGAACGACCGCCCGCGCGTGGTGAGCCCGGCGAGAGCCGTGCGCATCCCGCCCTGGTCCTCCTCGGCCGACGCCGCGGGCATCCCCCCGCCGGTCATCACAGCCTCCGGGGCGGCTGCTGGCCGAAGGCGGACGTGCCCCGGCCCATCGCCGGGCCGCCCGGCGCCTGGGGCGCCGAGGGCACGGCCGTGCGCTGGAGGATCTCCAGGACGACCTGCTCGGCCGTACGACGGTTCAACTGCGCCTGGGCGGTGGGCAGCAGCCGGTGTGCCAGGACCGCCACGGCCAGCGCCTGCACGTCGTCCGGCAGTGCGTAGTCCCGGCCGCTGAGAGCGGCGGAAGCCTTCGCGGCGCGCAGCAGATGCAGCGTTGCGCGCGGCGAGGCGCCGAGTCTCAGATCCGGGTGGCTGCGCGTGGCACCGACCAGGTCGACCGCGTACCGGCGGACCGGGTCGGCGACGTGGACCGTGCGGACCGCGTCGATGAGCTTCAGGATCTCGTGCGCGTGCGCCACCGGCTGCAGGTCGTCCAGCGGGGAGGCCCCGCCGTGGATGTCGAGCATCTGCAGCTCGGCCTCCGCGCTGGGATAGCCGATGGAGACCCGGGCCATGAAACGGTCCCGCTGCGCCTCCGGCAGGGGATAGGTGCCCTCCATCTCGACCGGGTTCTGCGTGGCCACCACCATGAAGGGGCTGGGCAGCTCGTAGGTGTGCCCGTCGATGGTGACCTGGCGCTCCTCCATGGACTCCAGGAGCGCCGACTGGGTCTTGGGCGACGCGCGGTTGATCTCGTCGCCGATCACGATCTGCGCGAAGATCGCCCCCGGTTTGAACTCGAACTCCCTGTTCTGCTGGTCCCAGATGGACACCCCTGTGATGTCCGAGGGCAGCAGGTCGGGCGTGAACTGAATACGTCGCACCGAGCAGTCGATGGACCGCGCCAGTGCCTTGGCCAGCATGGTCTTGCCGACGCCGGGGACATCCTCGATGAGCAGATGTCCCTCGGCGAGCAGCACGGTCAGCGAAAGCCGTACGACCTCAGGCTTGCCCTCGATCACTTCCTCCACCGAACTGCGGACTCTCTCCACAGTGGCGGTCAGATCTGTGAGGCTCGCTCGATCGTCATAGGTCGTCACCCGGCCCTCCTCGGCCCGTTCTTTCTCCGGGCCGACACGCTGTGATGCGAACCGGCCCACCCCGAACACGGACGCCACGCTTGAAAAGTTCCGCGCGACGCCACACACGCATTCTTGTTGCCGTTACCGGTTCGTGTCATCCGCCTGTGGATAACTGGCCGTGATATGTCGGGTCTTGCGCTTTATGGCCGGGTCCAACTGGCGTCAGGTGGGGTCTATCTCACTCAGGAGGCCCGTCTTCACGTCGAACACGAAACCACGTACGTCGTCGGAGTGCAGAAGGAACGGGGAGGTCCGCACGCGCTGCATGGACTGCCGGACGTCCTGTTCGACGTCGCGGAACGCCTCGACCGCCCATGCCGGGCGCTGGCCGACCTCCATCTCCAGGTCGTGGCGGAACTCCTCGGTGAGGGACTCCAGGCCGCAGCCGGTGTGATGGATGAGTACGACGCTGCGGGTGCCGAGCGCGCGCTGGCTGATGGTGAGCGAGCGGATCACGTCGTCGGTGACGACGCCGCCCGCGTTGCGGATGGTGTGACAGTCGCCGAGCTCGAGGCCGAGCGCGTCGTGCAGGTCGAGACGGGCGTCCATGCAGGCCACGACCGCGACGCGCAGGACCGGCCGGGCGTCCATGCCCGGGTCGGTGAACGCGGCGGCGTACCGCTCGTTGGCGTCGACGAGGCGGTCCGTGACGGTGCCGGGGCGGGACGTGGCGGCCTCGGGCTCGGTGGGAACGGATGCGGAAGTCGTCATACCTATGACGGTAAGGGGCACGTGCTGTTCGGGCCCGCTGTGAGAGGGGACAAAGAACATCAATGAGCGTTGTTGTGAGGTAACCCACAAGGGTGGACCGAGTGCACCCGTTCGGGTGGAAAACACCGGGTTTTCGCTTGATCGCGGGGGAGAGTCGCGACGCGCAGGCCGGTTCATTGACCGCGAGACACCGTGGACTAAAGTGACGCGAAGCGGGAGGCGAGCTGTCCTCCCTGCTGGACTGCTAAACCCCGGAGGCCCGGCGACATGCCGGGATCTCCTCGCGTGCGCGGCGCGTACGTACGGCTCGGCCTCCTCCCGCTCCCGGTCGGCTGACGCTTCCGGCGCCGGCAGGCCTTCCCTTCGGCAAGCCGAGGGGTGTCTCCCGTGACGACCACGGGCGGGCGGGGACCCGGCGGTGCGTACCGGCCGCGCGGACCTGAGAGGGCCCCTTGAGCCAGAGTCGACATGTCCCGGTGATGCTCCAGCGGTGTCTGGACATGCTGGCCCCCGCACTGGAGGCACCGGGAGCCGTCGTCGTCGACTGCACCCTCGGCCTCGGCGGCCACAGCGAGGCCCTGCTCGCCCGCTTCCCCGAGGCCCGTCTGGTCGCCCTCGACCGCGACAAGGAGGCACTGCGCCTCTCCGGGGAACGGCTCGCGCCCTTCGGCGACCGGGCCGAGCTGGTGCACGCGGTCTACGACGAACTCCCCGACGTGCTCGACCGCCTGGGCCTCACGAGCGTCCAGGGCGTCCTCTTCGACCTGGGCGTCTCCTCCATGCAGCTCGACGAGGCGGACCGCGGCTTCGCCTACGCCCAGGACGCGCCGCTCGACATGCGCATGGACCAGACGACCGGCATCGGCGCGGCCGAGGTGCTCAACACCTACGCGCCCGGCGAACTCGTACGGATCCTGCGGGCGTACGGCGAGGAGAAGCAGGCCAAGCGGATCGTGTCCGCGGTCGTCCGCGAGCGCGACAAGGAGCCGTTCACCAACAGCGCGCGGCTCGTCGAGCTGATCCGCGACTCCCTGCCGCAGGCGGCCAAGCGCACCGGCGGCAACCCCGCCAAGCGCACCTTCCAGGCGCTGCGCATCGAGGTCAACGGCGAACTCACCGTCCTGGAGAGGGCGATCCCCGCCGCCGTGAAGGCCCTCGCCGTCGGCGGCAGGATCGCCGTGCTGTCGTACCACTCCCTGGAGGACCGGCTGGTGAAGCAGGTGCTCGCGGCGGGCGCCGCCAACACCGCGCCGCCCGGACTGCCGGTCGTCCCCGAGCGCTACCAGCCCCGGCTCAAGCTCCTCACGCGCGGTGCCGAACTCCCCACCGAGGAAGAGGTCGCGGAGAACCGGCGGGCCGCTCCCGCGCGGCTGCGCGGGGCGCAGCGCATCAGGGAGGACGCCGAGTGACGGAAGGGTGCGTGAGTTGGACGACCGAACTCACCGGGCACTGGGGCCGGAAATCCGGACCCACCGGCCAGGAACCCGAACTCACCTGGAGGGTGAGTGAATAAGAAACCCGAACTGAGGGGGAGAGCGGCCCGGCTCGCGCGGCTCTTCCCGACCGGCTCCGGACAGGCCGCCCGTACCCCCTTCGTCCTCCTGGTCGTGCTGCTGCTCGGCGGCGGTCTCATCGGGCTCCTGGTGCTGAACTCCGCCCTCAGCGAGGGATCGTTCCAGCTCGACGACCTCCAGAAGGACACCAAGAGCCTCACCGACGAGGAACAGGCGCTCCAGCGGGACGTGGACGCCTACTCCGCCCCCGACGCCCTTCAGCGCCGCGCCCGTGAACTCGGCATGGTGCCCGGCGGCGACCCGGCCTTCCTCAACCCCGACGGCACCGTCCGCGGTGTCCCCAGCGCGGCCGCCGAGCAGTCGTCCGTGCGCGTGCCCGTGATCCGGCCGCCCGAGGCGCTCGACCCGGAACCGGCCGCGACGTCCCCGGAGCCCACCCCGACGGCCACCGGGACCCCGGCACCCACCGGGGCGCCGGAGCCGGCCACGGAGAGCGCCGCGCAGCCCACGCCGACCTCTACGATTCCCGGCAGGTGACGGAAGTGTCCGACAGGGAACCCCCGCGCCGCAGGGTGCCCGCGCCCGCCCGGTCCTCGAAACCCGGCGGGTCCGCCCGCCCCGCCAAACCCGGCAGCCAGCGCCGCCCCGGCCCCGGCGCCCGGCCCGTCCGCCGCCCCGCGCCGCCCCGCACGAAGACGCCGCGCGTCATCCGGCTGGGCAGCCCCCGGCCGCGGCTGCGCCTGGTCAGCCTCGCCCTGGCCCTCGTACTGATCGCCTTCGTCGTACGGCTCCTCCAGGTGCAGGCGGTCGACGCGAGCGAGTACACCGCCAAGGCCGAGAAGAACCGGTACCTCAGCCGCACCCTGGCCGCCGCGCGCGGCGGGATCACCGACCGCAACGGCGTCGACCTGGCGATCAGCGTGGACGCCAACGACATCACCGCCGACCCCACGCTCTTCACCAGGAAGGCGACGAAGACCGGTGACGCCCCCGAGCAGGCCGCCGCCCTGCTCGGCCCGATCCTCGGCAAGGACACCGACGAACTCGCCGGCAAGCTCCGGACGGAGAAGACCCGCTACGTAGTGCTCGCCCGCCGTCAGACCCCCCAGGTCTGGACGCAGATCAAGGACCTGAAGAGCACCCTCGCCGAGAAGGCCGGCGAAGGCGGTCCCGCGAACATCCTGGCGGGCGTCCTCCAGGAACCCAGCAGCAAGCGGGTCTACCCGAACGGCGAACTCGGCGCCGGGATACTGGGCTGGGTCAACGCCGACGGCAAGGGCGGCGGCGGTATCGAGCAGCAGCTCAACGGAGACCTGTCCGGCAAGGACGGCGAGATCCGCTACGCCCAGTCCGGCGGACGGCAGGTACCGACCGCCGGTTCCACCGAGAAGCCCGCGGTGGCCGGTTCCGAGGTGGAGCTGACGATCGACCGCGACATCCAGTGGGCCGCGCAGCACGCCATCGCCGAGCAGGTCGAGAAGTCCAAGGCGGACCGCGGGTACGTCATAGTGCAGGACAACAGGACCGGCGAGATCCTCGCGATGGCGAACTCGCCCGGCTTCGACCCGAACGACCTGTCCAGGGCCGACGGGGGAGCCCTGCACAACTGGGGCCTGGAGGACGCGTACGAGCCCGGCTCCACCGCCAAGGTGATGTCGATGGCCGCCGTCCTGGAGGAGGGCGCCGCGACCCCCGCCACGCATGTCACCGTGCCCAACCGGCTGCACCGCGGCGACCGGCTCTTCAAGGACGACATCGACCACCCGACCTGGTACCTGACGCTCAACGGCGTCCTCGCCAAGTCCAGCAACATCGGCACCATCCTGGCCACCGGACAGCTCGGCAAGACCCAGGAGGCGGCCAACAAGGTCCTCTACTCGTACCTGCGCAAGTTCGGCATCGGCGGATACACCGGTCTGGACTTCCCCGGCGAGACGAAGGGCATCCTCGCCCCCGCCGACCAGTGGTCGACCTCCCAGCAGTACACGATTCCTTTCGGCCAGGGCGTGTCCGTCAACGCGATGCAGGCGGCCTCGGTCTACTCGACGATCGCCAACGGCGGCGTACGCGTGGAGCCGACACTCGTCCGCGGCACGAAGGGCGCCGACGGGCAGTTCACCCCGGCCGCCGAGGCCAAGAAGACACGAGTCGTCAGCGAGAAGACCGCGAAGACCCTGGCGCACATGCTGGAGTCCGTCGTGGACGACGAGGAGGGCACCGGCGCCAAGGCGCGTATCCCCGGTTACCGCGTGGCGGGCAAGACCGGCACGGCCAACCGTGTGGATCCGGCCACCGGCCGCTACCGCGGTTACACCTCGTCCTTCGCGGGCTTCGCACCCGCCGACAACCCCCGCGTCACCGTGTACTGCGCCATCCAGAACGCCACCAAGGGCAGCTACTTCGGCGGCCAGATCTGCGGACCCGTCTACAAGGAGGTCCTGGAATTCGCACTGAAGACCCTCCAGGTACCGCCCACCGGGGACAGCGCCGACAGACTTCCCGTCACCTTCACGCCCTGACCGACGCCGGCACGCCTTCGCCGGCCCCCCTCGGCACCGCCCGGAACACCCCGTGCACCGCCCGGAACACCGACCAGGAACAAGCTCGTGACAACGATCACTCCCGACCCAGGCAACGACGGCCCGCCGCCCGTTCCGCCACGCACCTCGCTTCGCTCCGGCGGGGGTGTGCCCGGTACGCTCACCGCCGTGCCACACGCTGATCAGTCCCAAACCACCCAGAAGGGCGTCCCTGTGACATATCCGGGGCCGCCGCGACCGGTTCAGAACCCCGCCACACCCCTCGCGGAGCTCACCGGTCAGCTGGGTGCGGACCACCCAGAGAGCGCCGCGGCCGACGCCGGGGTCACGGGCATCACCCATGACTCCCGCGCCGTCCGCCCGGGCGACGTCTACGCCGCGCTGCCCGGCGCCCGGATGCACGGCGCCGACTTCGTGACACAGGCCGCCGGCCTCGGCGCCGTCGCCGTGCTGACCGACCCGACGGGAGCCGACCGGGCCCGCGCCACCGGCCTGCCGGTCCTCGTCGTGGACGACCCGCGCGGCTCGATGGGCGAGCTGGCCGCCTCCATCTACGGCCACCCCGGCCGCGACCTGCTGCAGATCGGCATCACCGGCACGTCCGGCAAGACCACCACGGCGTACCTCGTCGAGGGCGGTCTCAAGGGCGTCCGCAGCACCGGGCTGATCGGCACCGTCGAGATGCGCATCGGTGACGAGCGCATCAAGTCGGAGCGCACCACCCCCGAGGCCACCGACCTCCAGGCGCTGTTCGCGGTCATGCGCGAACGCGGCGTCGAGGCGGTCGTCATGGAGGTCTCCAGCCACGCCCTGGTCCTCGGCCGGGTCGACGGCTGCGTCTTCGACATCGCGGTCTTCAACAACCTCAGCCCGGAACACATGGAGTTCCACTCGGGCATGGAGGACTACTTCCAGGCCAAGGCGCAGCTGTTCACGCCGGAGCGCAGCAGGCTCGGCGTGGTCAACCTCGACGACGAATACGGCCGCAGGCTCGTCAAGGAGGCCGGCGTCCCCGTGGTGACGTTCTCCGCGGAAGGGCACCCCGACGCCGACTGGCGCGCCGAGGACGTCCGGGTCGGCCCGATGGACTCGGTCTTCGTCGCGATCGGCCCCAAGGGCGAGCGGATCACCGCCAGGTCGCCGCTCGCGGGCACCTTCAACGTGGCCAACACGCTCGCCGCGATCGTCGCCCTCGCCACCGCCGGGATCGACCCGCAGACCGCCGCCGACGGCATCGCCGCCGTACCGGGCGTGCCCGGCCGCCTGGAGCGCGTGGACGCCGGACAGCCGTACCTCGCGGTCGTCGACTACGCGCACAAGACGGACGCCGTCGAATCCGTCCTGAAGGCCCTGCGCAAGGTCACCGAGGGCAGACTGCACATCGTCCTCGGCTGCGGCGGCGACCGGGACAAGACCAAGCGGATGCCGATGGGCGCCGCCGCGGTCCGGCTCTCCGACACCGCCACACTGACCTCGGACAACCCCCGCGGCGAGGACCCCCTCGCCATCCTCGCCACGATGCTCGCGGGCGCCGCGGAGGTGCCGGCGCACGAGCGCGGAGAGGTCCAGGTCTTCGAGGACCGGGCCGCCGCGATCGCCGCGGCCGTCGCCCGCGCACAGCCGGGCGACACCGTGCTGATCGCGGGCAAGGGCCATGAACAGGGCCAGGACATCGCCGGGGTGATCCGTCCCTTCGACGACCGCCAGGTGCTCCGCGCAGCTATCCAGAAGACCCAGGGATGAACTTGTGATCGCCCTCTCTCTCGCCGAGATCGCCTCAGTCGTCGGCGGGCAGACCCACGACATACCGGATACGTCGGTCCAGGTCACCGGACAGGTCGTCAGGGACTCCCGGGAAGCCGGGCCAGGCAGTCTCTTCGTCGCCTTCGCGGGCGAGCACGTGGACGGCCACGACTTCGCCGCCGCCGTCGTCGAGGCGGGCGCCGCGGCCGTCCTGGCCACCCGGCCCGTCGGGGTGCCCGCCATCGTCGTGGACGACGTCCAGCGGGCGCTGGGCGCCCTCGCCCGCCACGTCGTGGAGCGGCTCGGCGCGACGCTGGTCGCGCTCACCGGCTCCGCGGGCAAGACCAGCACCAAGGACCTGATCGCCCAGGTGCTGCGGACCAAGGCGCCGACGGTCTTCACGCCCGGCTCGCTCAACAACGAGATCGGACTGCCGCTCACCGCGCTCAGCGCCACCGGGGAAACACGTTTCCTCGTCCTGGAGATGGGCGCCCGCGGGATCGGCCACATCCGCTACCTCGCGGATCTGACGCCCCCGAAGATCGGCCTCGTCCTCAACGTCGGCACCGCCCACATCGGCGAGTTCGGCGGCCGCGAGCAGATCGCACAGGCCAAGGGCGAGTTGGTGGAGAGCCTGCCCCCCGCCGAAGAGGGCGGCGTCGCCGTCCTGAACGCCGACGACCCCCTCGTACGGGCCATGGCCTCGCGTACGAAAGCACGCGTGCTCCTCTTCGGAGAGTCCGGCGAAGCGGACGTACGGGCCGAGAACGTGCGGCTCACCGGGAACGGACAGCCCTCGTTCAGCCTTCACACACCCACCGGGTGCAGCGAAGTGACCATGCGCCTGTACGGTGAGCACCACGTGTCGAACGCGCTCGCCGCCGCCGCCGTCGCCCATGAGCTGGGCATGTCCGCAGACGAGATCGCCACCGCGCTCTCCGAGGCGGGCTCCCTCTCCCGTTGGCGGATGGAGGTCACCGAGCGCCCGGACGGCGTGACTATCGTCAACGACGCCTACAACGCGAACCCCGAGTCCATGCGAGCCGCCCTGCGGGCGCTCGCGGCCATGGGCAAGGGGCGGCGGACCTGGGCGGTGCTCGGTCAGATGGCCGAGCTCGGGGACGAGGCGCTCGCCGAGCACGACGCGGTCGGACGGCTCGCCGTCCGGCTCAACGTCAGCAAGCTCGTCGCGGTCGGGGGCAGGGAAGCGTCCTGGCTGCAACTGGGCGCATATAACGAGGGTTCGTGGGGTGAGGAGTCGGTGCACGTGTCCGACGCACAGTCGGCGGTCGACCTGTTGCGCAGTCAGCTGCGCCCGGGAGACGTCGTACTCGTGAAGGCGTCCCGGTCGGTCGGTCTCGAACGGGTCGCGCAGGCGCTCGTCGAGGGCACCGAGGGTGAGGTCGCCGTCCGATGATGAATCAGATCCTGTTCGCGGGAGTCATCGGTCTCTTCCTGACCCTGATCGGTACTCCGTTGCTGATCAAGCTGCTGGCCCGCAAGGGCTACGGCCAGTACATCCGTGACGACGGCCCGCGCGAGCACCACGCCAAGCGCGGTACGCCGACCATGGGCGGTATCGCCTTCATCCTGGCCACCCTGCTGGCGTACTTCCTCAGCAAGGTGATCACGGGGAAGCCGCCGACCTTCTCGGGACTGCTGGTGCTCGGCCTGATGACGGGCATGGGCGTGGTCGGCTTCCTGGACGACTACATCAAGATCGTCAAGCGGCGTTCGCTGGGCCTGCGGGCCAAGGCGAAGATGGCCGGCCAGCTGATCGTCGGCATCGGCTTCGCGGTCCTCGCCCTGCAGTTCGCGGACAACCGCAACAACACCCCGGCCTCCACCAGACTCTCCTTCGTGCAGGACTTCGGCTGGTCCATCGGCCCGGTGCTGTTCGTGGCCTGGGCGCTGTTCATGATCCTCGCGATGTCGAACGGCGTGAACCTGACGGACGGTCTGGACGGCCTCGCCACCGGCGCCGCGACCATGGTGTTCGGCGCCTACACGTTCATCGGCGTCTGGCAGTTCCAGGAGTCCTGCGCCAACGCGCAGACCCTCACCAACCCGGGCGCCTGCTACGAGGTACGAGACCCACTGGACCTCGCGGTCGTCGCCGCCGCCCTCATGGGCTCCTGCTTCGGCTTCCTGTGGTGGAACACCTCGCCCGCCAAGATCTTCATGGGGGACACCGGTTCCCTGGCGCTCGGCGGCGCGCTCGCCGGCCTCGCGATCTGCTCCCGCACGGAGATCCTGGTCGCTCTGCTCGGCGGCCTCTTCGTCCTCATCACCATGTCGGTGGTCATCCAGGTCGGCTCCTTCAAGCTGACCGGCAAACGCGTCTTCCGGATGGCACCGCTGCAGCACCACTTCGAACTCAAGGGGTGGTCCGAAGTCCTTGTGGTGGTCCGCTTCTGGATCATCCAGGGCATGTGCGTCATCGTCGGACTCGGCCTCTTCTACGCGGGATGGGCAGCCAAGAAGTGACCACCGCTTCCGCCTGGCAGGGCATGAACATCACCGTCGCCGGTCTCGGCGTGAGCGGCATCAGCGCCGCCCGCGCCCTGGCCGGCCTCGGCGCGTCGGTCACGGTCGTCGACGGCGGCGACTCCCCGGCGCACCGGGAGCGGGCCGTCCCCCTCGAACAGCAGGGCATCGCGGTACGCCTCGCGGACGCCGACACGCTGCCCGAGGGCACCGACCTGGTGGTCACCTCGCCCGGCTGGAAGCCCGGCAGCCCCCTCTTCCTGGCCGCCGAACAGGCGGGCGTGGACGTCGTGGGCGACGTCGAGATCGCCTGGCGCCTGCGCGGCCACGACGGCCGCAAGGCCGCCCCCTGGCTGGCCGTCACCGGCACCAACGGCAAGACCACCACGACCCGGATGCTCGCCTCGATCCTGGCCGCCGCGGGCCTGCGTACGGCCGCGGTGGGCAACATCGGCACGCCGATCGTCGACGTGGTGCTGGGCACAGACGAGGAGTACGCCGATCTCGACGTGCTCGCCGTCGAACTGTCCAGCTATCAGCTGCACTGGGCGCCCTCGCTGCGCGCCCACTCCGCGGCCGTCCTGAACCTCGCACCCGACCACCTCGACTGGCACGGCTCCATGGAGGCGTACGCCGCCGACAAGGGCCGCGTCTACGAGGGCAATCAGGTGGCCTGTGTCTACAACGTGGCCGACAAGGCCACCGAGGACCTGGTGCGCGCGGCGGACGTCGAGGAGGGCTGCCGGGCCGTCGGCTTCACGCTCGGCACCCCGGGACCCTCCCAACTCGGCGTCGTCGACGGCATCCTGGTCGACCGCGCCTTCGTCGACGACCGGCACAAGCAGGCCCAGGAACTCGCGGAGATCGCGGACGTCGACCCGCCCGCCCCGCACAACATCGCCAACGCCCTCGCGGCGGCGGCCCTGGCCCGCGCCTTCGGAGTGCCCCCCAAGGCCGTCAGGGACGGCCTGAGGGCCTTCCGGCCCGACGCCCACCGCATCGAGCACGTGGCCGACGTGGACGGCGTCGCGTACGTCGACGACTCCAAGGCCACCAACACGCATGCCGCACAAGCCTCGTTGGCCGCGTACGAGTCGATCGTGTGGATCGCGGGCGGCCTCGCCAAGGGCGCGACCTTCGAAGAACTCGTCGTCCGGTCCGCGAAGCGGCTGCGGGGCGTCGTGCTGTTCGGCGCGGACCGGGCCCTCATCCGTGAAGCCCTCGCGCGACACGCGCCCGAGGTACCGGTGGTCGACCTCGACCGGACCGACACTGGTGCGATGCCCGCGGCGGTCCAGGAGGCGGCACGACTCGCCCGCGCCGGCGACACGGTGCTCCTGGCACCGGCCTGCGCTTCCATGGACATGTTCGCCAACTACAACCAGCGCGGTGACATGTTCGCGGAAGCGGTCCGCGAACTCGGCGCCGCGGGCGCCTGACGGCAGGCCCCCGGGCCGGCCCGGGCGCCCGGGATCCTTGGGAGCGACACGTGACGCCATCGTGGTCGGTGGACCGACAGCCCTCTGCCGCCGGCGCCGCGCCGTGCGGCCCCGCCCGCGGTCCCGCACCCACACGCCCTCCCGTCCCGAGAGGAGCCCGTCGTGCCCACTAGCCGTACAGGGCGTCCTCCCGTCCAGCGGGCCCCCCGGCGGCCCCCGGCCCCCCGCCCGCCGCGAGACAACCCCGTAGGGCGCCTCTACGGCCGCGCACGCCGTGCCTGGGACCGCCCGCTGACCGCGTACTACCTGATCCTCGGCGGCAGCCTGCTGATCACCGTGCTCGGCCTGGTGATGGTGTACTCCGCCTCCCAGATCACCGCGCTCCAGCTGTCGCTGCCGGGAAGCTACTTCTTCCGCAAGCAGTTCCTCGCGGCCGTGCTCGGCGGCCTGTTGCTGCTCGCCGCCTCCCGGATGCCCTCCAAGCTGCACCGGGCGCTCGCGTACCCGATGCTGCTCGGCTCGGTCTTCCTGATGATCCTCGTCCAGGTGCCGGGGATAGGAGTCGCGGTCAACGGCAACCAGAACTGGATCTCGGTCGGCGGCCCCTTCCAGCTCCAGCCCAGCGAGTTCGGCAAGCTCGCCCTCGTCCTGTGGGGGGCCGACCTGCTCGCCCGCAAGCAGGAGAAGCGGCTGCTGACCCAGTGGAAGCACATGCTGGTGCCGCTCGTGCCGGTGGCCTTCATGCTGCTCGGGCTGATCATGCTCGGCGGCGACATGGGCACGGCGATCATCCTCACCGCGATCCTCTTCGGCCTGCTGTGGCTCGCGGGAGCGCCCACCCGGCTCTTCGGCGGCGTCCTCGCCATCGCGCTGACCCTCGGCTTCATCCTCATCAGGACCAGCCCCAACCGCATGGCACGCCTCGCCTGCCTCGGCGCCACCGAACCGGGTCCGGGCGATTCCTGCTGGCAGGCGGTGCACGGGATCTACGCCCTCGCGTCCGGCGGCCTCTTCGGCTCGGGCCTGGGGGCGAGTGTGGAGAAATGGGGTCAACTCCCCGAGGCCCACACCGACTTCATCTTCGCCATCACAGGTGAGGAACTCGGTCTGGCGGGCACTCTGTCGGTACTCGCACTCTTCGCGGCTCTAGGCTATGCGGGTATCCGCGTGGCCGGACGCACGGAGGACCCCTTCGTGAGGTACGCCGCGGGTGGCGTGACCACCTGGATCACGGCTCAGGCCGTGATCAACATCGGTGCGGTGCTCGGTCTGCTGCCGATCGCCGGAGTCCCGCTCCCGCTGTTCTCCTACGGGGGTTCCGCCCTGTTGCCGACCATGTTCGCCATCGGGCTCCTGATCGCCTTCGCGCGTGAGGATCCCGCTGCGCGGACGGCACTCGCGATGCGGCAACCCCGCTTTGGCAGAAAGCGGGCTGCGGTGAGAGGCTCCGCTGTCCGGGGGCCTCGGAAGTGGAACACGATGCGACGGCGTGCCTCGGCGCGTTCGTCCGGAGAGCGGTGAATTTCGGTGCATGTCGTACTCGCCGGTGGGGGGACCGCCGGCCACATCGAGCCCGCGCTCGCCCTCGCGGACGCCCTGCGCAGGCAGGACCCGACCGTGGGAATCACGGCCCTGGGCACGGAGCGCGGACTTGAGACCCGGCTGGTACCGGAACGGGGCTACGAACTCGGGCTGATCCCCGCGGTACCGCTGCCGCGCAAGCCCACCCCCGAGCTGATCACCGTCCCGGGACGGCTGCGCGGCACGATCAAGGCGGCCGAGCAGATCCTGGAACGCACCAAGGCGGACGCGGTCGTCGGCTTCGGCGGCTACGTCGCCCTGCCCGGCTATCTCGCGGCCAAGCGCCTCGGTGTCCCGATCATCGTCCACGAGGCCAACGCCAGGCCGGGACTCGCCAACAAGATCGGTTCCCGGTACGCGGCCCAGGTCGCCGTCTCCACCCCGGACAGCAAACTGCGCAACGCCCGCTACATCGGCATCCCGCTGCGCCGCTCCATCGCCACGCTGGACCGGGCCGCCGTGCGCCCCGAGGCCCGCGCCGCGTTCGGGCTCGACCCCTCCCTGCCGACGCTGCTGGTCTCCGGCGGCTCGCAGGGCGCCCGCCGCCTCAACCAGGTGATCGAGCAGACCGCCCCGTACCTCCAGCAGGCCGGTATCCAGATCCTGCACGCGGTCGGCCCGAAGAACGAACTGCCGCAGGTCCACCAGATGCCCGGGATGCCCCCGTACATCCCGGTACCGTACGTGGACCGGATGGACCTCGCGTACGCCGCGGCCGACATGATGCTCTGCCGCGCGGGTGCGATGACCGTCGCCGAACTCTCCGCCGTCGGGCTGCCCGCCGTCTACGTCCCGCTGCCCATCGGCAACGGCGAACAGCGGCTGAACGCCCAGCCGGTGGTCAAGGCCGGCGGCGGACTGCTGGTCGACGACGCGGAACTGACGCCGCATTGGATCCAGGGCAACGTCCTGCCCGTGCTCGCCGACCCGCACCGGCTGTTCGAGATGTCCCGCGCGGCCTCCGAGTTCGGCCGCAGGGACGCCGACGACCTGCTCGTCGGGATGGTGTACGAGGCGATCGCGTCACGCCGCTAGCGCGTGGCAGAAGGCAGGGGAGCGTGGCCGGACCGACCACCGCCGAACGTGGCGCACGGCAGGACCGACAGGATCCTGCCTCCGGCCCGCCCCGGCCGCCCCTTCTCAAGAGGCTGAAGAGGCCGCCGAGGCCTCGTACGCTCATTGTTGTGATGGTCTGTCTGGCCCTGCTCGCCGCGGGCGGGGTCTGGATCCTCTACGGCTCCCAGTGGACGCGCGTGGAGCGGGTATCGGCCACCGGGACGCGGGTCCTGACGGCCGGACAGGTCGTCGAGGCGGCCGACGTCCCGGTCGGATCGCCGTTGATTTCGGTCGACACCGATGAGATCGAGGCGGCACTGCTCCGGAAATTGCCCCGAATTGACTCGGTTGACGTCGTCCGTTCCTGGCCGCATGGAATCGGGCTGAAAGTAACTGAGCGTAGGCCGGTCCTGATTGTCGAAAAGGGCGGAAAGTTTGTCGAAGTGGACGCCAAGGGTGTGCGATATGCCACGGTTCCGCGGGCCCCGCAGGGCGTACCCGTACTGGAATTGACGGCGTCCCACTCGGCGGGCCTGCGCCGCTTCGGCACCGACCGGCTGGTGCGCGAGGCGGTGCTCGTGGCCAGTTCACTTCCGGCCGCGGTCGCCCGTGTCACCCAGGTCGTCAAGGTCCGTTCGTACGACTCCGTCACCCTGGAGTTGAGCGGCGACCGCACCGTCGACTGGGGCAGTGGTGAGAAGGGCCGCGCCAAGGCGCATACGCTCATTGCTCTCATGAAAGCCGCTCCAGGGGCGGGACACTTCGACGTGAGTGTTCCCACCGCCCCTGCGTCATCAGGGAGTTGACGCACATCTGCGCAGGCCAGCACCCTGGTTGGGCAGCGACATGGCTGATCACATAGGGTGAAAAGAAAAACGGGAGGTTCGGCGTGTTCGTTGAACGTGCGCCACTTGTCGACTTAGTGTCCTGTTCGGAAGAGTCCAGGGAACAGGCACACTGGTAACCCTAAACTTCAGCGTTAGGGTTCGGGTCGGCGTTCGGACCGTCCCATTCGGCATCAGTCGTCGGATCGCGACCGTGCGAGGCGACGACACGTAATCGAGGCGAGAGGCCTTCGACGTGGCAGCACCGCAGAACTACCTCGCAGTCATCAAAGTCATCGGTGTCGGCGGCGGTGGTGTCAATGCCATCAACCGGATGATCGAGGTCGGTCTCAAGGGTGTCGAGTTCATCGCCATCAACACGGACGCCCAGGCGCTGTTGATGAGCGACGCCGACGTCAAGCTCGACGTCGGCCGCGAACTCACCCGCGGACTAGGCGCCGGAGCCAATCCGGCCGTCGGCCGCAAGGCCGCGGAGGATCACCGCGAGGAGATCGAGGAGGTCCTCAAGGGGGCCGACATGGTCTTCGTGACAGCCGGCGAGGGTGGCGGCACCGGCACCGGCGGCGCGCCGGTGGTGGCCAACATCGCCCGCTCGCTCGGCGCACTCACCATCGGCGTGGTCACCCGCCCCTTCACCTTCGAGGGCAGGCGCCGCGCAAACCAGGCCGAGGACGGCATCGCGGAACTCCGCGAAGAGGTCGACACCCTCATCGTCATCCCCAACGACCGGCTGCTGTCCATCTCGGACCGCCAGGTCTCGGTCCTCGACGCGTTCAAGTCGGCGGACCAGGTCCTGCTCTCCGGTGTCCAGGGCATCACCGACCTCATCACCACCCCCGGTCTGATCAACCTCGACTTCGCCGACGTCAAGTCCGTGATGTCCGAGGCCGGTTCGGCCCTCATGGGTATCGGCTCGGCCCGCGGCGACGACCGCGCGGTGGCGGCTGCCGAGATGGCGATCTCCTCGCCGCTCCTCGAAGCCTCCATCGACGGGGCCCGGGGCGTACTGCTCTCGATCTCCGGCGGCTCCGACCTCGGTCTGTTCGAGATCAACGAGGCCGCCCAGCTGGTGAGCGAGGCCGCGCACCCCGAGGCCAACATCATCTTCGGCGCGGTCATCGACGACGCGCTCGGCGACGAGGTACGGGTCACCGTCATCGCGGCCGGCTTCGACGGCGGCCAGCCCCCGTCCAAGCGGGACACCGTGCTCGGCTCGTCCTCCGCCAAGCGCGACGAGCCCGTGCCGGCGCGGGCGGGCGACAGCCGCCCGTCCTTCGGCTCGCTCGGCAGCGTCACGCCCAAGGAGGCGCCGGAGCCCGCTCCGGAGCCGGCGAGCAACGAACTGCCGCCCGTCTCCCCGCCGGTCCCGCCGTCGCGGACGTACTCCGACAGCGCGGCGGAAGAGCTGGACGTGCCGGACTTCCTCAAGTGATAGGACGGCGCTCCTCGGTGAGCACCGTGAGCGGCGCGCACTTCGCCTTCACCGACAGGTGGGGCGGGGTGAGCGCCGTTCCGTATGGAGAGCTCAATCTCGGCGGGGCGGTCGGCGACGACCCCGGTTCCGTAGGGACCAACCGTGAACTGGCGGCCAAGTCGCTCGGCCTCGACCCCGCGCGGGTCGTCTGGATGAACCAGGTCCACGGACCCGACGTGGCCGTCGTCGACGAGCCCTGGGGCGAGCGCCCGGTGCCGGAGGTCGACGCCGTCGTCACCGCCCGCCGGGGCCTCGCCCTCGCCGTGCTCACCGCGGACTGCACCCCCGTGCTCCTTGCCGACCCCGTCGCCGGGGTCGTGGCCGCCGCCCACGCGGGACGGCCGGGCATGGTCGCCGGGGTCGTACCCGCCGCGGTCGGTGCCATGGTGGAACTCGGCGCCGAACCGGCCCGGATCGTCGCCCGCACCGGCCCCGCGGTCTGCGGCCGGTGCTACGAGGTGCCGGACGCGATGCGGGCCGAGGTCGCGGCCGCCGAGCCCGCGGCGTACGCCGAGACCACGTGGGGCACTCCGGCGGTCGACGTGACCGCGGGGGTGCACGCGCAGCTGGAGCGGCTCGGGGTGCGCGACCGGGAGCAGTCGCCGGTCTGCACGATCGAGTCGGACGACCATTTCTCGTACCGGCGGGACGGCCTCACCGGCCGGCTCGCGGGCTATGTGTGGCTGGACTGATCGGGAATGACGGACCGCAGGAGCGAACTCGCCGGGAATCTGGCGGACGTGGAGGAGCGTATCGCCGCCGCCTGTGCGGCGGCCGGACGCAAGCGTGAAGAGGTGACCCTGATCGTGGTCACCAAGACCTACCCCGCCGACGATGTGCGGATCCTGTCGGAACTCGGTGTGCGGCACGTCGCCGAGAACCGGGACCAGGACGCCGCGCCCAAGGCCGCGGCCTGTTCCGGGCTGCCCCTGTCCTGGCACTTCGTGGGCCAGCTGCAGACCAACAAGGTGCGTTCCGTGGTCGGTTACGCCGACGTCGTGCAGTCGGTCGACCGGGCCAGGCTCGTCACCGCCCTGTCCAAGGAAGCGGTGCGGACCGGGCGCGAGGTGGGCTGCCTCATCCAGGTTGCGCTCGACGCGGAGCAGTCCGCGGCGGGAAAGGGTGGACTGGGGGAGCGCGGTGGTGTATCGGCCGAAGGCGTCGAGGAGTTGGGCGAACTCGTCGCCCGGGCGCCGGGTCTGAGGCTCGACGGACTGATGACCGTCGCTCCGCTCACCGGCCCGTACGCCGGGCGTGAACAGGCGGCGTTCGAGCGCCTGATGGATTTGTCGACTGACCTGCGCCGCGCTCATCCGGCTGCCAACATGGTCTCGGCAGGGATGAGTGCGGACCTCGAACACGCGGTGACGGCCGGAGCGACACATGTACGCGTCGGCACCGCGGTACTCGGCGTCCGCCCCAGGCTCGGGTAACGTCGCCAAGAAGTCGGACCACAGCAGAAAATATGGTCATTACCGCCGCTGGCGGGCAGACGACCTCGTGGATCGCGGGCACTTGGCAACAGTCAGCCGATCCACCACAGAGCGGAGGACTCAGAGCATGGCCGGCGCGATGCGCAAGATGGCGGTCTACCTCGGCCTCGTGGAGGACGATGGGTACGACGGCAGGGGCTTCGACCCCGATGACGACTTCGAGCCCGAGCTTGACCCGGAGCCCGAGCGGGACCGCCGACGGCATGAGCCGTCGCATCAGTCGCACCAGGCACACCAGTCCCAAAGGGACGAACCGGTACGAGTGGTGCATCCACCGGTGCAGCGCGAGCCCGTGCCCCATTCCGCTTCGCTGGGCGCGGAATCCGGCCGCCCGGCCCGCATCGCCCCCGTGGCGTCCATCACACAAGAACGTCAAAGCCTGGAGAAGAACGCACCGGTGATCATGCCCAAGGTCGTGTCGGAACGAGAGCCGTACAGGATCACCACGCTGCACCCCCGGACCTACAACGAGGCCCGTACCATCGGGGAACACTTCCGTGAGGGCACCCCGGTGATCATGAATCTGACCGAGATGGACGACACGGACGCCAAGCGACTTGTCGACTTTGCGGCCGGTTTGGTGTTCGGCCTCCACGGGAGCATCGAGCGGGTGACGCAGAAGGTGTTCCTGTTGTCGCCTGCTAACGTCGATGTCACGGCGGAGGACAAGGCTCGCATCGCAGAGGGCGGGTTCTTCAACCAGAGCTGAGACGCAGGACCGGAACAGCAGGGAAACAGGGGAGAGGGACGCACGGAATCATGAGCGTGGTCGGGCAGGTTCTCTACGTCGTGCTGATGTGTTTCCTCATCGTGCTGATCTTCCGGTTGGTCATGGACTACGTGTTCCAGTTCGCCCGCTCATGGCAACCCGGCAAGGCGATGGTGGTCGTTCTTGAGGCGACCTACACTGTCACTGATCCACCGCTCAAGCTTCTGCGGCGGTTCATTCCGCCGCTACGTCTCGGGGGCGTGGCGCTCGACCTGTCCTTCTTCGTACTGATGATCATCGTCTACATCCTGATCTCCGTTGTGAGCCGGCTGTGAACGATACGGTCTTGCCGAACGCCGACGATGCCGACGACTACGTTGAGGTGAAGAGATGCCGTTGACCCCCGAGGACGTGCGGAACAAGCAGTTCACGACCGTCCGCCTCCGAGAAGGCTATGACGAGGACGAGGTCGATGCCTTCCTCGATGAGGTCGAAGCCGAACTGACCCGCCTGCTCCGCGAGAACGAAGACCTGCGCGCCAAGCTGGCCGCCGCCACACGCGCCGCCGCGCAGAACCAGCAACAGGGCATGCGCAAGCCTCCCGAACAGCAGGATCCCCAGCAACAGCAGGGCCCGCCACAGGGCATGCGCGGCGGTCCCGGCGCTCCCGTGCCCGCCGGCATATCGGGTCCGCCGCAGCAGATGGGCGGCCCCATGGGCGGCCCGCCGCAGCTGCCGAGCGGTGCCCCGCAGCTTCCCGCGGGCCCCAGCGCCCAGGGTGGCCAGCAGGGTCCCGGCCAGATGGGTCAGGGCCAGATGGGCCAGGGTCCGATGGGCCAGGGCGGCATGGGTCAGGGCGGTATGGGTCAGGGTCCGATGGGCCAGGGCGGCATGGGACAGGGTCCCGGCCCCATGCAGGGACAGATGCAGCAGCAGATGCCCCAGCAGATGGGCGGCCCGATGGGCGGTCCCATGGGTGGTCCGATGGGCGGGCACGGCCCGCAGATGGGGCAGCCCGGTCAGGGCCCCGGTGGCGACAGCGCCGCCCGTGTGCTCTCGCTGGCCCAGCAGACCGCCGACCAGGCGATCGCCGAGGCCCGTTCCGAGGCCAACAAGATCGTCGGCGAGGCCCGCAGCCGTGCCGAGGGTCTGGAGCGCGACGCCCGTGCCAAGGCCGACGCCCTGGAGCGGGACGCGCAGGAGAAGCACCGCGTCGCGATGGGCTCCCTGGAGTCCGCCCGCGCCACGCTGGAGCGCAAGGTCGAGGACCTGCGGGGCTTCGAGCGCGAGTACCGTACGCGTCTGAAGTCCTACCTGGAGTCGCAGCTGCGTCAGCTGGAGACCCAGGCCGACGACTCGCTGGCTCCGCCGCGTACGCCGGCGACCGCCTCGCTTCCGTCGTCGCCGAGCCCGTCCATGGCTCCGGCCGGGGCGAGCGCGCCGTCCTACGGTGGCAACCCGATGGGCGGCCCCGGTCCCGGTGCGCAGTCCTACGGCGGCCAGCAGCAGATGTCGCCGGCCATGACCCAGCCGATGGCGCCGGTTCGGCCGCAGGGGCCTTCGCCCATGCAGCAGGCGCCTTCGCCGATGCGTGGCTTTCTGATCGACGAGGACGACAACTGACGGCCTCCCGTACGCCTTAGGCGTCGGCAGCGTTCAGGGCGGAGCCCCCGGTTTTCCGGGGGCTCCGCCCTTTTGTTGCCTCTGCGGCGGGTGACGGCGGGGGGTGACGGCAAAGGCCCCGGGCCACCAGGAGTTCTGGTGGGCCGGGGCCTTTTCGGTGCTCGGTGCTGGTGCTCGGGTCACGCCGTTTTCGCGGGCCTGCGCTTGCAGGGTGCCGCTGCGCCCACCCGTGCCGCCCCTAGCGGCACGCATGCCCGCAGGGGGCGGGGGCCGGATTGGGGTGCGCATGCCCGCAGGGGGGTGGGGGTGGGGGTGGGCGCGGCGGCGTCCGCCCGCTGGGGGTGCGGTTACGCCTTGCGGAGGTGGAATGTCAGGGACAGGGGCTCGTCCGTGAACGGCGGGCCGTACGTGTCGTCCGGCTCGGACTGGGCGAAGTCCGTGGCCAGGACCTCGTCCGAGATCAGGGTGGCGTGCTCGGTGAGCGCCGCGATGACCTTCGGGTCCGTGGACGTCCAGCGCAGGGCGATCCGGTCGGCCACGTCGAGGCCGCTGTTCTTGCGGGCCTCCTGGATCAGCCGGATGGCGTCCCGGGCCAGACCCGCCTGCCGCAGCTCCTCCGTCAGCTCCAGGTCGAGCGCGACCGTGGCCCCGGAGTCCGAGGCGACGGACCAGCCCTCGCGCGGGGTCTCTGTGATGATGACCTCGTCCGGGGCGAGCGTGACGGTCTCGCCGTCGACCTCCACCGACGCCGTGCCCTCGCGCAGGGCCAGGGACAGCGCCGCCGCGTCGGCCTCGGCGACGGCCTTCGCCACCGCCTGGACGCCCTTGCCGAACCGCTTGCCGAGCGCGCGGAAGTTCGCCTTCGCCGTCGTGTCGACCAGCGAGCCGCCCACCTCGGACAGCGACGCGAGCGAGCTCACGTTCAGCTCCTCGGTGATCTGCGCGTGCAGCTCACGGTCGAGGGAACCGAAACCGGTCGCCGCCACCAGCGCGCGGGACAGCGGCTGGCGGGTCTTGACACCCGACTCCGCGCGTGTGGCACGGCCCAGCTCCACGAGACGGCGTACGAGCACCATCTGCTTCGACAGCTCCGGGTCGATGACGGACAGGTCCGCCTCCGGCCAGGTCGACAGGTGCACGGACTCCGGGGCGTCGGCGGACACCGGCACCACGAGGTCCTGCCAGACCCGCTCGGTGATGAACGGGGTCAGCGGGGCCATCAGCCGCGTGACCGTCTCGACGACCTCGTGGAGGGTGCGCAGGGCCGCCTTGTCGCCCTGCCAGAAGCGGCGACGGGACCGGCGTACGTACCAGTTCGACAGGTCGTCGACGAAGGCCGAGAGCAGCTTGCCGGCGCGCTGGGTGTCGTACGACTCCAGAGCCTGCGTCACCTGGTCGGTGAGCGCGTGGAGTTCGGACAGCAGCCAGCGGTCGAGGACCGGGCGGTCCGCCGGGGCCGGGTCGGCAGCGCTGGGCGCCCAGCCCGCGGTGCGCGCGTACAGGGCCTGGAAGGCGACCGTGTTCCAGTACGTGAGGAGCGTCTTGCGGACGACCTCCTGGATGGTGCCGTGGCCGACGCGGCGGGCCGCCCAGGGGGAGCCGCCGGCCGCCATGAACCAGCGCACGGCGTCCGCGCCGTGCTGGTCCATCAGCGGGATCGGCTGCAGGATGTTGCCCAGGTGCTTGGACATCTTGCGGCCGTCCTCGGCGAGGATGTGGCCGAGACAGACCACGTTCTCGTACGACGACTTGTCGAAGACCAGCGTGCCGACGGCCATCAGCGTGTAGAACCAGCCGCGGGTCTGGTCGATGGCCTCCGAGATGAACTGCGCCGGGTAGCGGCTCTCGAAGAGCTCCTTGTTCTTGTACGGGTAGCCCCACTGCGCGAACGGCATCGAACCCGAGTCGTACCAGGCGTCGATGACCTCCGGCACGCGCGTGGCCGTCTGCCCGCAGCCGTCCTGGGGGCAGGCGAAGGTGACCTCGTCGATGAACGGGCGGTGCGGGTCCAGCTCCGACTGGTCGCTGCCCGTCAGCTCGGTGAGCTCCGCGCGGGAGCCGACGACGGTGAGGTGGTCGTCCTCGCAGCGCCAGATCGGCAGCGGGGTGCCCCAGTAGCGGTTGCGGGACAGCGCCCAGTCGATGTTGTTGTTCAGCCAGTCCCCGTAGCGGCCGTTCTTGACCGAGTCCGGGAACCAGTTGGTCTTCTCGTTCTCCTGGAGGAGCCGGTCCTTGACCGCCGTGGTGCGGATGTACCAGGACGGCTGCGCGTAGTAGAGGAGCGCGGTGTGGCAGCGCCAGCAGTGCGGGTAGCTGTGCTCGTACGGGATGTGCTTGAAGAGCAGACCGCGGTTCTGGAGGTCCTCGGTGAGCTGTTCGTCGGCCTTCTTGAAGAAGACACCGCCCACGAGGGGGACGTCCTCCTCGAAGGTGCCGTCGGGGCGCACGGGGTTCACGACCGGCAGCCCGTACTCGCGGCACACCTTGAGGTCGTCCTCACCGAAGGCGGGGGACTGGTGGACGAGACCCGTGCCGTCCTCGGTGGTCACGTACTCCGCGTTGACCACGTAGTGGGCGGGCTCGTCCTTCGGGAACTCGACGAGCTCGAAGGGGCGTTGGTACGTCCAGCGCTCCATCTCGGCGCCCGTGAAGGACAGGCCGGTGGTCTCCCAGCCCTCACCGAGGGACTTCCCGACGAGCGGCTCGGCGACGACGAGCTTCTCCCGGCCGTCCGTCACGACCACGTACGTCACGTCGGGGTGCGCGGCGACCGCCGTGTTGGACACCAGGGTCCACGGGGTCGTCGTCCACACCAGGAGCGCGGCCTCGCCCGCGAGCGGACCGGAGGTGAGCGGGAAACGGACGAACACCGAGGGGTCGACGACCGTTTCGTAGCCCTGCGCCAGCTCGTGGTCGGACAGGCCCGTGCCGCAGCGCGGGCACCAGGGGGCGACGCGGTGGTCCTGGGTCAGCAGGCCCTTGTTGAAGATCTCCTTGAGCGACCACCAGACGGATTCGATGTACTCAGGGTCCATCGTCCGGTACGGGTCGTTCAGGTCGGCCCAGTAGCCCATGCGGGTCGTGAGCTCTTCGAACGCGTCGGTGTGGCGGGTCACGGACTCACGGCACTTGGCGTTGAACTCGGCGATGCCGTACGCCTCGATGTCCTTCTTGCCGTTGAAGCCCAGCTCCTTCTCGACCGCCAGCTCCACCGGGAGGCCGTGGCAGTCCCAGCCGGCCTTGCGGCCCACGTGGTAGCCGCGCATGGTGCGGAAGCGCGGGAAGACGTCCTTGAAGACGCGGGCCTCGATGTGGTGGGCGCCCGGCATGCCGTTGGCCGTGGGCGGGCCTTCGTAGAACACCCACTCCGGGCGGCCCTCGGACTGCTCCAGGGTCTTGGCGAAGATCTTCTGCTCGCTCCAGAAGTCGAGCACGGCGTGCTCAAGAGCGGGCAGGTCGATCTGGGCCGGCACCTGGCGGTACTGCGGCTGTGTACTCGGCTGCGTATCCAACGAACTTCCTCCGGCGGACTTCTGCCTTCCGTCCGGAGGGACGAGAGCTGGGCTGTCACCTGCGCCGTGTGCGGCGCGCTCCCGCGGTACCACCCTCCTTGGCCCTCCGCCGCTTTCCGCACGCCGGTGGGCCCCCTCATTGGGGTCGCGAAACCGGTTCTACCGGCCGCTGCGGGCTCGCTGCGGCTTTCTTCCGGCGGCTCCGGGGTGATCTTCGCGTCGCGCTCGCCCCCGGGCTCACACCGTCCCCGGGTCGCTCCTGGCCGCTTACGCCGCTACTCGTCCCCATCCATGCTTCTCGCTCCGCCCAGTGTACGGCGCCGGGCCGACAGCGGCCGACCGGTTTTGCGGGGCCCGCGGGGGAGGGGCGCCGACGCCTGGAAGCGGTGGGCACTGACCCGAATGCCGACGCGCCGGAGTTCGCGTCCCGGGACGGCCGACGCGGCGGATTACCCGGCGGGGAGCTGGGCACAACGCTTGCAGACTCGCTGCGCGGTACGCGCGGGGCGGGCGGATCGGGCGGCGTGCCCCGTTGCCGCGGGACCCAAGTCGATTTATCGTCCCAGCACGATTCGCGTGCAAGGTCACAAAATGTGAAGGGGCCGCGGCCATGGTGGCGAAGAAGACCGCCGTACAGCAGTCGGCGTCCGGCAGATCCATGGGGGCGGCCGGTGACTCCGGGGCGGCTGCCGAGGATGTCAGCGGCAGAAAGAGCGCCACCGGGAAGACCGCCGGTGCGAGCAGGGCTGCCTCCACGACGAGCGCAGAGGCGAGCGAGGGCACGGCCTCCACGGAGACGGTCTCCACAGAGACGGTCTCCACAGAGACGGTCTCTACGGAGACGGCCGCCGCGAAACCGGCCTCTACGAAGAAGCCTCGTACGAAAACGGTCGCTACGAAGGCGGCTGCCAAGAAGGTGGCCACAAAGAAGGTGGCTGCCAGGAAAGCCGCTGCCGGGAGGACGGTCGCCGCCAAGACGGCTTCGGCCAAGACGGCTTCCGCCAGGGCCGCGGTCTCCGAGGAGACGGCGGCTTCCGCGGAGAAGGCCGTCGGCGGGGCGGCGCCCGCGAAGAAGACGGCCGGGAAGTCCGCCGAGCCGGTGAAGCGGGCGCCCCGCAAGGCGGCCGCCGCGAAGGGCACACGCACGGCCACGAAGGCGGTCGCTTCCGCGGCCGACGGAGCAGCGGCACAGGCCGCCGAGACGACGGGAGCCACGACGGTGGTTGCGAAGAAGACCTCTGGCACGGCCGCGGCGGCGGACAAGCCCACCGCGGTTCCCAAGGCACGGGTGGCCGCGGCGGAGCCCGGCGAGCTCGCGGTACGCCCCGGCGAGGACCCCTGGACGCCGGAGGAGGCCACGGAGGCGCGCGACGAGCTGCTCTCCGAGGCACTGCGGCTGCGGGCCGAGATCACGCACTCCGAGGAGTCCCTGGCGGGGCTGATGCGCGACTCCGGGGACGGCGCGGGCGACGACCAGGCGGACACCGGCACCAAGAACATCACGCGCGAGAGCGAGATGGCCCTCGCGGCCAACGCGCGGGAGATGCTGGAGCAGACCGAGCGCGCCCTGGAGCGCTTGGACGCGGGTACGTACGGGCTCTGCGAGAACTGCGGCAACGCCATCGGGAAGGCCCGGATGCAGGCCTTCCCGCGGGCCACGCTGTGCGTCGAGTGCAAGCAGAAGCAGGAGCGCCGCTACTGACGTCCCGCTGATCGCGCACCGATCCGCCCGGTGTGCCTCCTGGGCACCTGGCCGCGGCGGACCGTGCCGTACCCTCGTGCTCAGTCAGGCACCTAGGTCGAGGGACTTACTCACGTGGCAGAGGCGGAGCGCATCATCGGTACGCCGGATACGCCGGATACGCCGGATACGCCGGAAACCCCGGGCGCGGCGGAAGCCGAGCCGGAGCAGTCCGACGGCGGCGCGACCTCGGACGAGGCCGTGGCGCCCAGGGGCAGGCGCCGGATCGCCGTGCTCTTCACCGTCGCCGCCCTGGCGTACGCGCTGGACCTGATCAGCAAGCTGATCGTGGTCGCGAAGCTGGAGCACCACGAGCCGATCGAGATCGTCGGGGACTGGCTGAAGTTCGAGGCGATCCGCAACGCCGGCGCGGCCTTCGGCTTCGGCGAGGCCTTCACGATCATCTTCACGGTGATCGCCGCCGCCGTGATCGTGGTGATCGCCCGGCTCGCCCGCAAGCTCTACAGCCTGCCCTGGGCGATCGCGCTCGGCCTGCTGCTCGGCGGCGCGCTCGGCAACCTCACCGACCGGATCTTCCGCGCGCCCGGCATCCTGGAGGGCGCGGTCGTCGACTTCATCGCACCCAAGCACTTCGCGGTCTTCAACCTCGCCGACTCCGCGATCGTCTGCGGCGGCATCCTGATCGTGCTGCTGTCCTTCCGGGGCCTGGACCCGGACGGCACCGTCCACAAGGACTGAGCAGGCCGGCCGCGGTAGGGCCCGCGGGGGCCGGGCGCGCGGGCTGCCGTGAGCCGGTGTCTCACCCGTCCGGCATACTCGACGGGTGAGTACCGTTCCCGATATCCGTACCCTGCCCGTGCCCGACGGCCTGGAGGGCGAGCGTGTCGACGCCGCCATCTCCCGCATGTTCGGCTTCTCCCGTACGAAGGCCGCCGAGCTCGCCGCGGCGGGGAAGGTCACGGTCGACGGCTCGGTGGTCGGGAAGTCCGAGAGGGTGCACGGCGGCGCCTGGATGGAAGTCGAGATGCCGCAGGCCGCCCCGCCCGTGCAGATCGTCGCCGAACCCGTCGAGGGCATGGAGATCGTGCACGACGACGACGACGTGGTCGTGATCGTCAAGCCGGTCGGTGTCGCCGCGCACCCCAGCCCCGGCTGGTCGGGCCCGACCGTGATCGGCGGCCTCGCCGCCGCCGGGTACCGGATCTCGACCTCGGGCGCCGCCGAGCGCCAGGGCATCGTGCACCGCTTGGACGTGGGCACCTCGGGCCTGATGGTGGTGGCCAAGTCGGAGTACGCGTACACGTCGCTGAAGCGCCAGTTCAAGGAGCGCACGGTCGACAAGCGGTACCACGCGCTCGTCCAGGGCCACCCCGACCCGACCAGCGGCACGATCGACGCGCCCATCGGCCGGCACCCGAACCACGACTACAAGTGGGCCGTCACCGCCGAGGGCAAGCCCTCCGTGACGCACTACGACCTGATCGAGGCGTTCCGCGCGGCCTCGCTGCTCGACATCAAGCTGGAGACCGGGCGCACGCACCAGATCCGCGTCCACATGTCCGCCCACCGGCACCCCTGCGTCGGCGACCTCACGTACGGCGCCGACCCGACGCTCTCCAAGCGGCTCGGGCTCACCCGGCAGTGGCTGCAGGCGGTACGGCTCGGCTTCGAGCACCCCGGGGACGGGCAGTGGGTCGAGTTCGAGGCCGGCTACGCCGACGACCTGCAGCAGGCGCTGGACCGTGTGCGGGAGGAAAGCAACGCATGAGCCCGTCGCCGAGCCCGTCGCCCTGCGTGGTGCGGGTCGCCGAGGATCCCGCCGACCGTGAGGCCTGCTTCGCGGTGCGCAAAGAGGTCTTCGTCGTCGAGCAGGAAGTCCCCGAGGACCTGGAGTACGACGCGTACGACGCCGTCGCCGTGCACGTGCTCGCCGTGGGCGAGGACGGGCTCCCGCTCGGCGCGGGGCGGCTGCTGCACGGGGAGGCGGCGGCCGGGCGGACCGGTGGGGAGCCCGGCGTCGGCGCGCTGGGACGGCTCGCCGTCGTGAAGGCCGCGCGGGGGCTGGGCGTGGGGGTGGCGCTCGTGCGGGGCATCGAGGATGCGGCACGCGCGCAGGGGCTCGTGGCGGTGGATCTGCACGCGCAGACGCATGCGCTGGGGTTTTACGAGCGGTTGGGGTACGTGGCCCACGGGCCCGAGTTCCCCGACGCCGGGATCGCGCATCGGGCGATGCGGCGCGCTCTCTAAGCATGCGCTTTGCGCGTCCGGGTGGGCTCGGGCGGTCTTCGGGTGCGGGCCCGGTGGGGGCTTGTCGCGCAGTTCCCCGCGCCCTTGAAGGGCGCCCTTCAGGCGCTCCTGACGGGCGCTCGTAATGCGGTGGCCTGGTGCGTCTGCGTGTGGAAAGTGAATGCGGTGGCACGCTTGGGGTCTGGCCTGTTTTGACCGTCTAGATCCCTGGAGCCCTGAACGTGGACCAGTTGGCCCTGTTGTTCGTGCTGTTGCTCGGGGCCGTCGTCAGCGTTCCGCTGGGGGACCGCTTCGGGCTTCCCTCGCCGGTGCTGATGACCCTGCTCGGGATCGTGCTGGCCGTCCTCGACTTCGTACCGAACGTGGACATCCCGCCCGACCTGATCTTGCCCGCGCTGCTTCCTCCGCTGCTCTACGCCGCCGTACGGCGTACCTCCTGGCGGCAGTTCACCGCCAACAAACGGCCGATCTTCCTGCTCGCCGTGGCCCTGGTGTTCGTCACCACGGCCGTGGTCGCCGTGGTCGCCCACTCGATCGTGCCCGGCCTGCCCATCGCCGCCGCCGTGGCGCTCGGCGCGCTGGTGGCGCCGCCCGACCCGGTCGCCGCGACCGCCGTCGCGGGACAGCTCGGGCTGCCGCGCCGCCTGGTGTCGATCCTGGAGGGCGAGGGGCTGTTCAACGACGTGACGGCCATCGTGCTCTACCACGTGGCCATCGCCGCCGCGATCAGCGGCTCCTTCTCGGTGCAGGGCGCAGCCCTCGACTTCCTGCTGTCCGCCGTCGTCGCGGTCGCCGTGGGGCTCGGGCTCGGCTGGGCCACGAACCGGCTGATGGACTCGCTCGGGGACCCGACGCTGCAGATCAGCCTGACCCTGCTCGTGCCGTACGCGTCCTACGTGCTGGCCGAGGAGCTGCACGGGTCCGGGGTGCTGGCGGTGCTGACCACGGCGTTGTTCCTGGCCGAGTACGCGAACAACGCCGACGACGTCATGACGCGGCTGGCCGGGCACACCTTCTGGAACATCGTCGACACGCTGGTCACCGGGGTGGCCTTCGGGCTCATCGGACTGGAACTGCACAACGCGATCCGCACGGCGTCGGGGCGCTGGGGGGAGATGCTCGGCTGGGCCGCCGCGATCGTGGGGGTCGTCGTCTTCGTACGGCTGCTGTGGCTGTTGCCGGCCACGTGGCTGACCAAACGGTTGCACGCGAAGCGGGATCTCGACGAGGACATCCCGACGAGCTCGCGGGAGACCGTCGTCATGTGGTGGGCCGGGATGCGCGGGGTGGCGTCCGTCGCGCTGGCGCTGGCCATTCCGCTGGAGACGGAGAACGGGGATCCGTTCCCCAACCGGGACGAGATGATCTTCATCGCGTTCGGGGTGATCATGGTGACGCTCGTGGTGCAGGGGCTGAGTCTGCCGTGGCTGGTGCGGAAGCTGGGCGTGCAGGCCGACACGGACAGCGAGAAGGAGTTCGAGAAGGCGCTTGCCGTGCGGGCGGCCAAGGCGGCGAAGCAGCGGTTGCGGGAGCTGGAGGAGACGGAGGATCTGTCCGACGAGCTGACCGAGCAGTTGCTGCGGCGGGCGTTCGACATCGGATACCGGATCAGTCCGGACCTGGGGGAGGACGAACGGCGGGAGGCGCATGAGCAGCGGGCTCGGCGGATCAAGTTGGTGCGCCGGGTGCAGGGGGAGATGCTGTCCGCGGCTCGGCATGAGGTGTTGGCCGCGCGCAGTGAGGCGGGGGCGAATCCGGAGGTCGTGGACCGGGTCCTGCGACATCTGGATGTACGCAGCCTGAGGTAGGCCCTTGCCTTGCTGGGTGCTCCAGCAGGGCAAGGGCCTTGGGCCTCGCGGCCGGGGGTTCGTGGGTGGGTGCGGGTCCGGTGGGGGCTTGTCGCGCAGTTCCCCGCGCCCCTAAAGGCAAAAGACTGCGCCGTTCCCCGCGCCCCTTGGTGGTGGGGCCGCGCCCCTGTTTTTCAGGGGCGCGGGGAACGGCGCGAACGGCCCCCACCGGGGCCGCACTCGAAGGTGTTCGGGGGACGGGTCAGCCGCGACCCGTGCGTGGGGGTTCCACCACTCGGCCGCGCGTGGTCGTGCGCGGGCGGTGCGCGTCCGCGCCGTTCGTGTACGGGGTCGCACCCGGCGGAAGGATCGCGTCGGCCGTGTTGACGCGGGGCAGCGCGTACGGATGGTGGACGGTCAGCCAGCGCAGCATCTGCTCGCGGACGGTGACCCGCACCGTCCACACGTCGTCCGCGTCCTTCGCGGTGACCAGCGCCCGCACCTCCATCGTGCTGGGCGTGGAGTCGGTGACCGCGAGGCCGTAGTCGCGCCCGTCCCACGCGGGACATTCGCGCAGGATGTCGCGGAGCTTGTCGCGCATCTCCTCGACGGGCGCGCTGTGATCCAGGTGGAAGAAGACCGTCCCGGTCATCTGCACCCCGCCGCGGGACCAGTTCTCGAACGGCTGCGAGGTGAAGTACGAGACCGGCATCGTGAACCGGCGCTCGTCCCAGGTGCGCACGGTCAGGAAAGTGAGGGTGATCTCGTCGACCGTGCCCCATTCCCCGTTCACGACCACCGTGTCCCCGAGCCGCACCATGTCGCCGAAGGCGATCTGCAGTCCGGCGAACATGTTGCTGAGCGTGGACTGCGCGGCGACACCGGCGACGATGCCGAGGATGCCGGCCGAGGCGAGCAGCGAGGCACCGGCCGCGCGCATCGCCGGGAACGTGAGCAGCATGGCGGCGACCGCCACCACACCGACGATCGCGGAGACGACACGCTGGATCAGCGTCACCTGCGTACGGACCCGGCGGACCCTGGCCGGATCGCGGTGGGCGTGCGCGTAACGGGAGTACGAGGACTCGACGATCGCCGTGGCGATCCGCACCATGAGCCAGGCGGCGGATCCGATGAGGACGAGGCTCAGGGTCTGGCCGATCCCCGCGGAGTGGTCGGAGCCGATCTCGGCCTGGTCGTAGGACCCTCTCAGCAGAGCGGCACACATCACGAACTGCAGCGGAAGACGGCAGCGGCGCAGCAGGCCCCACAGCGGGACCTGGTTGTGGCGTTGATCGGCGCGTCGCAGCAGCAGGTCGACCAGCCAGCCGACGAGCAGCGTCACCACGAGCGAGCCGCCGATCACGATCAGCGGGCGAAGCACGTTCTCCATGCCTTCGACCGTAACCGGCCCGCGGGGGTCACTAACCTGTGGCCCCCGTCATATCTGAGGCGACTGCGTTGTCAGTGGCGGCTGGCACCATGGATTCATGAACATCATGCTCTTCCATTCGACCTTCGGTCCGCGGCCCGCGGTGCGGGACGCGGCGGACCGCCTGCGCGCGGCCGGACACGAGGTGTGGACGCCCGATCTCTTCGGGGGGCGCACCTTCGAGACCGTGGAGGAAGGCATGGCCTTCAAGGACGAGCTGGGCAAGGAGGAGTTGCTCAAGCGCGCCATCCTGGCCGCGGCGCCCTACTCGGAGCGGGGGCTCGTGTATGCCGGGTTCTCGCTGGGCGCGGCGACCGCGCAGACCCTGGCGCTCGGTGACGACAAGGCCCGTGGGCTGCTGCTCCTGCACGGTACGTCCGACATCGCGGAGACCGCCTCGGTGGACGAGCTGCCGGTCCAGCTGCATGTCGCCGAGCCGGACGCCTTCGAGCCCGACGACTGGCTGACCGCCTGGTATCTGCAGATGGGCAAGGCGGGGGCCGACGTGGAGATCTACAGATACGCGGGCGCCGGGCACCTCTACACCGACCCCGGTCTCCCGGACTACGACGAGGAGGCCGCCGAGGCCACCTGGCGGGTGGCACTCGGCTTCCTCGAAACGCTGTAGGCGTTCAGGGACCTGCGGGGGCTCAGACCGGGTCGTACGTCCGCTCGACCTTCTGCGTGCCGCTGCGCGTACGGTACGAACGGGCCCAGGACGCCGTCGCGTTCGTGGTCGTACGGTCGGAGAGGACGTAGTAGTCCATCTGCGCCCGCTCGGCGGTGAGGTCCAGGACGCCGTAGCCGTGGCGGTCGGTGTCGACCCAGTGGACATGCCGGTTGGCGGCCCGGATCACCGGTGACGCCAGGGCCGAGACCGTGCCCTCGGGCACCTTGACGAGGTCGTCGAGGTTGTCGGAGGTCACCGAGGTGACGACGAACTCGGTGGCGGCGGAGGCCGACAGCGGATACGTACCGGCGTTGTACGGCACGTCGTTGGCCCAGGCCATGTGGATGTCGCCGGTGAGGAAGACCGTGTTGCGGATCGCGTTGTCCCGCAGGTGGGCGAGGAGTTCGCGGCGGTCGTCGGTGTAGCCGTCCCACTGGTCGGTGTTGAGGGCGAGGCCCTCCTTGGGCAGGCCGAGCAGTTCGGCGAGGGGCTTGAGGAGTTCGGCGGAGAGCGAGCCGATGGCGAAGGGGGCGATCATCACGGAGTTGCCGACCAGCCGCCAGCTGGTGTCGGAGGAACGCAGGCCCGCCTTCAGCCAGTCGAGCTGCGCCCGGCCGGTGAGCGTACGGTCCGGGTCGTCCACCGTGCCGTTGCCGGCCTTGACCTGCTGCGAGCGGTACGAGCGCAGGTCGAGCAGGGAGAGGTCCGCGAGCCTGCCGAAGCGCAGCCGCCGGTAGGTGGTGCCCTCGAGGGCGGGGCGGACCGGCATCCACTCGAAGTAGGCCTGCTTGGCGGCGGCCTGGCGGGCGGACCAGGTGCCCTCGGCGCCCTCGGTGTGGTTCTCGGCGCCGCCCGACCAGGCGTCGTTGGCGAACTCGTGGTCGTCCCAGATCGCGATGACCGGGGCCACGGCGTGCAGGGCCTGGAGGTCCGGGTCGGTCTTGTAACGGCCGTGCCGGGTGCGGTAGTCGGCGAGGGTGATGATCTCGTGCGTGGGGGCGTGCGGGCGTACGACGGTGTCCCGCGTCGCGTACTCGCCGGTGCCGTACTCGTAGATGTAGTCGCCCAGGTGCAGCCAGGCGTCCAGGTCGCCGCGCGCGGCCAGATGCCGGTAGGCGGAGAAGTAGCCGGCCTCCCAGTTGGCGCAGGACACCACCCCGAAGCGCATCCCGGCGACGGACGCGTCGTGGGCGGGGGCCGTGCGGGTGCGGGCGGCCGGTGAGTCGGCGGAGCCGCTGGAGAAGCGGAACCAGTAGTCGGTGGCGGGCTTCAGGCCGCGGATGTCCGCCTTGACGGTGTGGTCGGAGGCGGCGGTCGCGGTGGTGGAGCCCTGCGCGACGACCGTCGTGAACGCCTTGTCCGTGGCCACCGTCCAGCCGACCTCGACGTCCGGGCCGAGCCCGGAGCCGGGGGTCGCCGCGTCGGTGGGCGTCACCCGGGTCCACAGGAGGATGCCGTCCGGCAGCGGGTCGCCCGAGGCGACGCCGTGCAGGAACGCGGGGGCCTCGGCGGCGCGGGCCGGCAGCGCCGCGGCGAGCGGGGCCCCGAGCACGGCGGTGGCCGCGGCCGCCTTGACCACCGTACGGCGGCTCGGGGCGGGGGAGTCGGGGCCGGAGGGGCTGGTGAGGGATCTGATGCGACTGGTCACGGCCGGTCACATTACTGATGGGTAGGGCTTTCTGTAAGGCGAAGGACGTGAAGGGCGGGCGAACGTGGAGAAGTTCGCCCGCCCTTACGGAATCCGTCACCCGTGGTGCCCCACGCGGGACGCGCTACTTGGTGACGCCCGCGTCCTTGAGCGCCTTCTGCCAGTCGGCGACCGTGCTCGGGTTCGTGATCACCTTGTCGTTGATCTTGATGGTCGGCGTCGAGTCGACACCCTTGGCGTCGTCGAAGGTCTTGCTCATCTTCATCGCCCAGGCGTCGTACGTGCCCTTGTTGACGGCGTCCTGGAACTTCTTGTTGTCCTTCAGCGCGTCCACCGTGTTCGCCACCTTGATCAGGTAGCTGTCCTTGGCGAGGTCGTCGGTCGTCTCCTCGGGGTGGTACTTCGTGGAGTACAGCGCGGTCTTGTACTCCAGGAACGCCTCGGGGCTGACGTTCAGCGCGGCGCCGAGCGCGCTCACGCCGTTCTTCGAGCCCTCGCCGCCGAGGTTGCCGTCGAGGAACGTGCCGAGGGTGAAGGAGAGCTTGTAGTCGCCGTCCGTCATACCCTTGTTGACGGTCTCGCCGACCGTCTGCTCGAAGGAGGCACAGGCCGGGCAGCGCGGGTCCTCGTAGAGGTGGACCGTGTTGTCGGTCTTGGACTCGCCGATGACGACGGTCGAGCCGTTCTTGCCGCTGGTGTTGGCGGGGGCGACGACCTTCGCGTCGGCCGCCGCGTCCCACTTCGAGGGCTCGTTGTTCTGTACGACGGCGTAACCGATGCCGCCGGCTATCGCGAGGACCGCGACGATCGAACCGGCGACGATGATCTGCCGCTTGGCCTTGTCGCGCTTGGCCTGCCGCTCGCGCTCGACGCGCAGCCGCTCACGGGCCGCCGACTTCGAGGCCTGGCTGTTCCGCTTGCTCATGATGGGTTTCTCCGTGGGTGTGACGGGTGTACGGGGACTGGTGTGCTCAGGCGGTGACGGCCGAGCACGGCGGTCCACGCCGTCCCATCGAGTGCACGAAGAGCCGCGTACGCGTGGCGGCGACCCTGCGCGTGGGCCGCGGCAGCCGGCGCACCGGAGTGAGATGCACGGTCACCGCGGCGACCGCGACCAGCAGCGGACGGAAGGTGGCGGCGGCCATCGCGTCCAGGAGCTGGGCCAGGGCCCGCTCGCCGCGACGGAGCCAGGCGGCGGCGAGGAGGCCGACGCCGATGTGCGCGCCGAGCAGCAGCCAGGCGGCGCCCGGGTCGGCCTGCGCGAGCAGGGCCGCGGCGGGGGTCGCCTCGCCGCCCGTCACCCGGGCCAGCGGGGTGCCGACCTCGCCGCCCCCGCAGAGCACGTCGAGACCGACCGAGCGCAGCGGGCCCGCGACCGGGCCGCCCGCCTTGCCGTAACAGGCGTGCTGGCCCGCGGTGAACAGCGTGTCGGCGGCCAGTTCCAGCGGGATCAGCAGGGCGGCGATCCGTCCGAAGCCGCGCTCGCGGCCCGCCAGCGCGTACGCGACGACGAAGACGGCACCGGCGAGCGCCGCCACGGTGGCCAGCGGCAGGGGGACCCGGGACAGCAGCACGTGCGACGCGGTGCTGAGCGTCACGACCAGTGCCGTGAACAGCGCCGCGCGCACGGCTCTGAGCTGGGTCCCTGATATGTCCATGGTTCCGAAGAGTCTGTCACGTACTCCTGTAAGGGACCCCTAAAGGGATCCTGTGGGCGGTCGCGCGCGCCTGCGGACCCGGGCCTGCAGACCCCTACAGCCCCGGGATGCGGCCGTTGCGGTACAGGTCCACGAAGATCTGGTGGTCCTCCCGCGCGCGTGCCCCGTACTCGTGCGCGAAGTCGACCAGGAGGTCGCCGAAGTTCTCCTCGTCGCCCGCGATCGCCGCGTCGATGGCGCGCTCGGTGGAGAACGGGACCAGCTCCGAGTGGCCGCTCTCGTCGTCCGCGGCGGCGTGCATGGTGGCGGTGGACCGGCCGAGGTCGGCGACGACCGCCGCGATCTCCTCCGGGTCGTCGATGTCGCCCCAGTCCAGGTCCACCGCGTACGGCGAGACCTCGGCGACCAGCTGACCGGCGCCGTCCAGCTCGGTCCAGCCCAGCCACGGGTCGGCGTGCGCCTGCAGGGCGCGCTGGGAGATCACCGTGCGGTGGCCCTCGTGCTGGAAGTACTCACGGATCGAGGAGTCCGTGATGTGCCGCGAGACGGCCGGGGTCTGGGCCTGCTTGATGTAGATCACCACATCGTTCTCCAGGGCGTCGGTGGCGCCCTCCAGAAGGATGTTGTACGAGGGCAGCCCGGCCGAGCCGATGCCGATGCCGCGGCGGCCCACGACGTCCTTCACCCGGTACGAGTCCGGGCGGTCCAGGGACGACTCGGGCAGCGTCTCCAGATAGCCGTCGAAGGCGGCCAGGACCTTGTACCGGGTGGCCGCGTCCAGCTCGATGGAGCCGCCGCCCGGCGCGAAACGGCGCTCGAAGTCGCGGATCTCGGTCATCGAGTCGAGCAGCCCGAAACGGGTCAGCGAGCGCGCGTCCCGCAGGGCGTCCAGCAGGGGCCCCTGGGCGGTGTCCAGCGTGAAGGGCGGCACCTCGTCGCTCTTGGCGCCCGTCGCCAGGGCGTGGATGCGCTCGCGGTAGGCCGCCGCGTACGTCCGGACCAGCGAGGTGATCTGCTCGTCGCTCAGCGCCTTCGCGTAGCCGATCAGGGCCACCGAGGCCGCGAGGCGCTTGAGGTCCCAGGTGAACGGGCCGACGTACGCCTCGTCGAAGTCGTTCACGTTGAAGATCAGCCGGCCCTGGGCGTCCATGTACGTGCCGAAGTTCTCCGCGTGCAGGTCGCCGTGGATCCACACCCGCGAGGTGCGCTCGTCCAGGTACGGGCCGCCCCGCTTCTCCCGCTCCAGGTCGTGGTAGAAGAGCCCTGCCGTCCCGCGGTAGAACGCGAACGCCGAGGCCGCCATCTTCCGGAACTTCACGCGGAACGCGGCCGGATCGGCGGCCAGCAGATCGCCGAAGGCGGTATTGAAGACGGCGAGGATCTCTTCGCCGCGCTGCTCGGCGCTGAGCTGCGGAACCGACATCGCTGGGTGCCTCCTGGTGCAGGTGGTGCATGACGAGTGGGACGGAATGTGCGGTCCGCCGGAGCGGTTGTCTCCGTCATCCTCCAACGGACGGGGGTGCACGGGAGTGCCCGTTTACCGTCCGATGAAGGTACGTCCGAAGGTACGGGGGGAAGCGCCCACCCGTCACCCGACCGCCGCCCCTCATCGAGGCGCTGCGCGCCACAGTGCTTGACCCAAGTGTCAGTGCTCAGGCATACACTTCGTGGCTGTCCCCCCAGACTGTCCGCAGCCGGTAGGGATCTCGTCGACGCCAGTTCTTCTTGGAGGCCGAAGCCGTGTCAAAGCCGCCGTTCACGCACCTGCACGTCCATACCCAGTACTCGCTGCTGGACGGTGCCGCGCGGCTGAAGGACATGTTCGACGCGTGCAACGAGATGGGCATGTCGCACATCGCGATGTCCGACCACGGCAACCTCCACGGGGCGTACGACTTCTTCCACACGGCCAAGAAGGCGGGCGTCACGCCGATCATCGGCATCGAGGCGTACGTCGCCCCCGAGTCGCGGCGCAACAAGCGCAAGATCAAGTGGGGCCAGCCGCACCAGAAGCGCGACGACGTCTCCGGTTCCGGTGGTTACACCCACAAGACGATCTGGGCGGCGAACAGCACGGGCCTGCACAACCTCTTCAAACTGTCCTCGGACGCGTACGCGGAGGGCTGGCTGCAGAAGTGGCCCCGCATGGACAAGGAGACCATCTCCCAGTGGTCCGAGGGCCTGATCGCCTCCACGGGGTGCCCCTCGGGCGAGCTGCAGACCCGGCTGCGCCTCGGCCAGTTCGACGAGGCGGTCAAGGCGGCCTCCGAGTACCAGGACATCTTCGGCAAGGACCGGTACTTCCTGGAGCTGATGGACCACGGCATCGAGATCGAGAGCCGGGTCCGTGACGACCTCCTGCGCGTCGGCAAGAAGCTGGGCATCCCGCCCCTGGTGACGAACGACTCGCACTACACGTACGCCCACGAGGCGACCGCGCACGACGCGCTGCTGTGCATCCAGACCGGCAAGAACCTCTCCGACCCGGACCGCTTCCGCTTCGACGGCACCGGTTACTACCTGAAGTCGACGGACGAGATGTACGCCGTGGACTCCTCGGACGCCTGGCAGGAAGGGTGTGCGAACACCCTCCTGGTGGCCGAGCAGATCGACACGACCGGCATGTTCGAGGCGAAGAACCTCATGCCGAAGTTCGACATCCCCGACGGCTTCACCGAGGTCACCTGGTTCCAGGAGGAGGTGCGCCGCGGCATGGAGCGCCGCTTCCCCGGCGGCGTCCCCGACGACCGCCAGAAGCAGGCCGAGTACGAGATGGACGTCATCATCCAGATGGGGTTCCCGGGGTACTTCCTCGTCGTCGCCGACTTCATCATGTGGGCCAAGAAGCAGGGCATCGCGGTCGGCCCCGGCCGAGGCTCCGCGGCCGGATCGATCGTGTCGTACGCCATGGGCATCACCGACCTCGACCCGATCCCGCACGGTCTGATCTTCGAGCGGTTCCTGAACCCCGAGCGCGTCTCCATGCCCGACGTCGACATCGACTTCGACGAGCGTCGGCGCGTCGAGGTGATCAGGTACGTGACCGAGAAGTACGGCGCCGACAAGGTCGCCATGATCGGCACGTACGGCAAGATCAAGGCGAAGAACGCCATCAAGGACTCCGCGCGCGTGCTGGGCTACCCGTACGCGATGGGCGACCGGCTCACCAAGGCGATGCCCGCCGACGTCCTCGGCAAGGGCATCGACCTCAACGGCATCACCGATCCCAAGCACTCGCGCTACGGCGAGGCCGGCGAGATCCGCGGGATGTACGAGAACGAGCCGGACGTCAAGAAGGTCATCGACACCGCGAAGGGCGTCGAGGGCCTGGTCCGGCAGATGGGTGTGCACGCGGCCGGCGTGATCATGTCCAGCGAGCCCATCGTCGACCATGCGCCGCTCTGGACGCGCCACACCGACGGCGTCACGATCACCCAGTGGGACTACCCGCAGTGCGAGTCGCTCGGCCTGCTCAAGATGGACTTCCTGGGCCTGCGCAACCTCACGATCATGGACGACGCCATCAAGATGGTGAAGGCCAACAAGGGCATCGACCTGGAGATGCTCGCCCTGCCGCTGGACGACCCCAAGACCTTCGAACTGCTCTGCCGCGGTGACACCCTCGGCGTCTTCCAGTTCGACGGCGGCCCGATGCGCTCGCTGCTCCGCCAGATGCAGCCCGACAACTTCGAGGACATCTCCGCCGTCTCGGCCCTCTACCGGCCGGGCCCGATGGGCATGAACTCGCACATCAACTACGCGGAGCGCAAGAACAAGCGCCAGGAGATCACGCCGATCCACAAGGAGCTGGAGGAGCCGCTCGAAGAGGTCCTTGCGGTCACCTACGGCCTGATCGTCTACCAGGAGCAGGTCCAGAAGGCCGCCCAGATCATCGCCGGTTACTCGCTCGGCGAGGCCGACATCCTGCGCCGCGTGATGGGCAAGAAGAAGCCCGAGGAACTGGCGAAGAACTTCGTCCTCTACCAGGCGGGCGCCCGGAAGAACGGCTACAGCGACGAGGCGATCCAGGCCCTGTGGGACGTACTGGTCCCGTTCGCCGGATACGCGTTCAACAAGGCGCACTCGGCCGCGTACGGACTGGTGTCGTACTGGACCGGCTACCTGAAGGCGAACTACCCGGCCGAGTACATGGCCGCGCTGCTCACCTCGGTCAAGGACGACAAGGACAAGTCGGCGGTCTACCTCAACGAGTGCCGGCGCATGAAGATCAAGGTCCTGCCGCCGAACGTCAACGAGTCGGAGCAGAACTTCGCCGCCCAGGGCGACGACGTGATCCTCTTCGGCCTCTCCGCCGTCCGCAACGTCGGTACGAACGTCGTCGAGTCGATCATCCGCAGCCGCAAGGCCAAGGGGAAGTACGGCTCGTTCCCCGACTACCTCGACAAGGTCGAGGCCGCCGCCTGCAACAAGCGCACCACGGAATCCCTCATCAAGGCCGGCGCCTTCGACACGATGGGGCACACCCGCAAGGGCCTCACCGCACACTTCGAGCCGATGATCGACAACGTGGTCGCGGTGAAGAGGAAAGAGGCCGAGGGCCAGTTCGACCTCTTCGGCGGCATGGGCGAGGCGGACAACAGCGAGCCGGGCTTCGGCCTGGACGTGGAGTTCACCACCGACGAGTGGGACAAGGCCTATCTGCTCGCCCAGGAGCGGGAGATGCTTGGCCTGTACGTCTCCGACCACCCGCTCTTCGGCCTGGAACACGTGCTGTCCGACAAGGCCGACGCGGGCATCGCCCAGCTCACCGGCGGCGAGCACGGGGACGGCGCGGTCGTCACCATCGGCGGCATCATCTCCGGCCTCCAGCGCAAGATGACCAAGCAGGGCAACGCCTGGGCCATCGCCACCGTCGAGGACCTGGCCGGCTCCATCGAGTGCATGTTCTTCCCGGCCACGTACCAGCTGGTGTCGACCCAACTCGTCGAGGACGCCGTGGTGTTCGTCAAGGGACGCCTCGACAAGCGCGAGGACGTGCCGCGGCTGGTCGCGATGGAACTGCAGGTCCCGGACCTGTCGAACGCGGGCACCAACGCGCCCGTGATCCTCACCATCCCGGCCCTGAAGATCACCCCGCCCATGATCAGCAGGCTCGGTGAGATCCTCAGCCACCACCGGGGCGAGAGCGAGGTGCGGATCCGGCTCCAGGGCCCGAGCAAGACCACGGTCCTGCGGCTCGACCGGCACCGGGTGAAGGCCGATCCCGCGCTCTTCGGCGACCTGAAGGTGCTGCTGGGCCCGGCCTGTCTGGCGACGACCGCCTGACGGGCTCGCCCGACGGGCTCCGGAACGGCGCGAGGGGCGCACCCGTGCACGGGTGCGCCCCTCGGCGTGTGCCTGGGCCGCAAGGGCCCGTGCGCTCGGCTCAGTTGTGGCCGAAACGCTTCTGGTGCTTGCGGGCGACATCGGCGGGGCTGCCCTGGATCTGCGACACCGGCGACTGCCGCTCCTGTGCCGACGACCGCTCGGACTGCTCCTGCGCACGCTCCGGCTGCGACGAGCGGTCCTGTTCGCCGCCCTGCTTACGGTTCTTGTTCTTGGCCATGGTGCTGCCTCCTACGGGGTTTTTAGGGGCCAGGGCCGGGACCAGACTCACATAGGCTGACGAGTCACGCATTTCGGAGAATTACCGTGCGTAATAAGGCCTGTGGGCGCGTGACATCCCGATCCGCCACGCCGAAGATCGAGTTCCGGCCGTTAACCTCCGCGTGGTCGGGCAGACTCGAAGGAAGCCCGAAGCAAACCTCCCGGAAAGAGGGTGGATCGCGTGGACCGCTGCATTGTCCTGGTGGACGCCGGTTATCTGCTCGGGGCCGCTGCCAGTCTCCTCGCCGGGGAACCCTCACGATCCCGGATCACCGTTGACCACGCCGCCCTCATCCAGGGGCTGCGCGAGCGCGCCGAGTCCGAGACGGATCGGCCCCTGCTGCGCATCTACTGGTTCGACGGCGCCCCCGACCGCGTACCGCAGCCGGAACACCGCAGGCTGCGGGTGATGCCCCGGGTCACCGTACGGCTCGGTGCGCTGACCCGCAGCGACGGGCGATGGGCGCAGAAGGGCGTCGACGCCGCCATGCACGCCGAACTCACCGAGCTGGCGCGCAACCGGGCCTGCTCCGACGTCGTACTCGTCACCGGCGACGGCGATCTGCTGCCCGGCATGATGGCCGCCAAGGAACACGGGGTCGCCGTGCACCTGTGGGCCGTGCAGGCCGCGGACGGCGACTACAACCAGTCCGAGGACCTCGTCGCCGAGGCCGACGAGCGGCGCGTGCTCGACCGGATCTGGATCACCAAGGCCGTCCGGGCCAAGGATCTCGGCGGGGTCTGCGCGCCGCCGCCCGTGCCGCGGCCCGAGATCGCCGCGATCCTCTCCGCGCCGCTGCCCGAGTCCGCGCTGGGCGCCGGGCTCGGCTCCGCGCCGTCCTCCACGCTGAGCTCCGCCGGTGAGCGGGTCGTGGGGGAACGGACCGCGGCGGAGGCCGAGCACGCGCAGGCCGCGCCGGGCGAGAACGGCTCGGAGGCGCGGGTGCCGGCCGCGAAGGGTGTGCCCACGCCGAAGGATCTGGCCGCGCTGCGGGCGCCCGGGCCGGCCGGTGCGCCCGGCTCCGCGGCGGCGCAGCACCCCGCGAACGCGACGCTGCGCTGGTCGTCCGACAAGGGCTGGGTGGACCGGCCCGGTACCGCCGCCGCGGAGAACGCGGAGGCCGCGCTGCTGCCGACGCTCGCGCAGCTCACCTCGGCGGAGCAGCGGTGGGCCGACCGGGAGGAGGACATCACCACGGTCGGAGGGGATCCGTTCGAGGTCGGGCAGGTGTTCGCGCGGCGGTGGATGGAGCGGTTGGCCGACCAGACGCAGTTGCCGAAGCTGTCCACGATGTATCCGCGGGTGCCGCATCGGATCGACGGGGAGCTGTTGCGGTACGCGGCGCGGTTCGGGTTGCTCGCGCACAAGGACGATCAGATCGACGAGCATGATCGGTATGCGATCCGGGCGGGGTTCTGGCGGGAGATCGATGCGCGGACCTCTGCGGAGCATGCTCCCGCAGGGGAGTAGGTGGGGTTTCGTTGTCGGGTGCGGGTCGGTGGGGGCTTGTCGCGCAGTTCCCCGCGCCCCTTGGGACGGGCTGCGCCCTGTCCCCGTGTCGCGTCTGCGGGTCGGTGGGGGCTTGGCGCGCAGTTCCCCGCGCCCCTCGGGACGGGCTGCGCCCTGTCCTCGTATCGTGTCTGCGGGGCGGTGGGGGCTTGTCGCGCCGTTCCTCGCGCCTCTGAGGGGCACTTCGTGCGCCCCTGAGGGGTGCCCCTGGCGTCCGGCTCTGGCGGGGTTTGGCCTCCCCGCGCGTTGTTCGGGGGGTGGGACCCCGTAGTCTCGGGTCTCGTGAGTACGCGCACCGCACAGGCAGTCCGGGACGGGCACGGCGGGGATGTCGTGTGTGCCGTGCGGGATCTTACGAAGACGTATCCGGCGGTGCGCGGCCGGCGCGGGCAGCCCGCGACACCCGAGGTGCGGGCCACCGACGGGGTACGCATCGACATCCGGCAGGGCGAGATCTTCGGGCTGCTCGGACCGAACGGCGCCGGCAAGACCACCCTCGTACGCCAGCTGACCGGGCTGATGCGCCCCGACCGCGGCAGTGTCGAGATCCTCGGCCACGACATCGTGCGCCACCCCGAGCGGGCGTCGCGGATCCTCGCGTACCTCGGGCAGGAGTCCACCGCGCTCGACGAGCTGACCGTGTCGCTCGCCGCGGAGACCACCGGCCGGCTGCGCGGCCTCGACGTGCGCAGCGCGCGGGCCGAGCGGGACGCGGTCCTGGAGGAACTGGGGCTCACCGCGCTCGCCTCGCGGCCCCTGAAGAAGCTCTCCGGCGGACAGCGGCGGCTCGCCTGCTTCGCCACCACCCTCGTCGGCGCACGGCCCTTCCTCGTCCTCGACGAGCCCACCACCGGTATGGACCCCGTCGCCCGCCGGGCCGTCTGGAGCGCCGTCGACCGGCGCCGGGCCGAGCACGCCACGACGGTCCTCCTGGTCACCCACAACGTCATCGAGGCGGAGACCGTCCTCGACCGGGTCGCCGTGCTCGACCGGGGCCGCGTCATCGCCTGCGACACCCCCTCCGGCCTCAAGGAACAGGTCGCCGGCGAGGTACGGCTCGAACTCGTCTGGCGCGAGCGCGCCCCGCTCGACGTACCGGAAGTCGCGGCCCTGCGCGACCGCGCCGTAGAGTCGGGCCGTCGCTGGTCGCTGCGGCTCTCTCCCGAGGAGGCCCGCGCGGCCGTCGCGGCGGTCACCGGCGGCGCCGCGTTCGCGGCCCTGGACGACTTCACGCTCGCCACACCGAGCCTGGAGGACGTGTATCTGGCACTGGGCGGCAGCGCCGGAAGCGTACGGGGGTTGGTCAAGGCATGAGCATGCGGGCCCCCGCAGCCGTACGGAACAGGTACAGGACGACAGCCGAAGCGAACAGGAGCCGCGCGACGTGAGTGTCGTACCCGCCGAGATCCTGCCCGGCGCAGCCCGTGTGGACGGGAGCCGGAGCGTGCACACCGAGGACGGTGCCCGTGCCGTGGCCGTGCTCGGGCCGCGCGCGCGGCTGTGGCCCGCGCTGGCCGCCGTCTACCGGGCGCAGCTCTCCCGGGCCAGGGTGGCGCGGATCCCGCTGCTGTTCGTGGCGACCTTCCAGTCGATCGGGATCATGGTCCTGATGCGGGGGGTCGTGGACGGCGGCGGCGAGGCGCGGGCGGTGGTCGCCGGTTCGTCGGTCCTCGTGGTCGCGTTCGTCGCCCTCAACCTGCTCGCCCAGTACTTCGGACAGCTCCGTGCCAGCGGCGGGCTCGACCACTACGCGACGCTGCCCGTACCGCCCGCCGCCGTCGTGCTCGGCGCCGCCGCCGCGTACGCCTCCTTCACCGTGCCGGGGACGCTCGTCACGGCCGTCGTGGGCAGCGTCCTCTTCCAGCTGCCGCTGACGCACCTGTGGATCCTCGTCGCGGTCATCCCGCTCGCGGGCGCGGCGCTCGCCGGGCTCGGAGCGGCGCTCGGACTGCTCGCGCCCCGCCCCGAACTGGCTACACTGCTCGGCCAGTTGGGCATGTCCGCCGCGCTGCTGCTCGGCGTGCTGCCGCCGGACCGGCTGCCGACGTTCGTGCAGTGGGCGCGTGATCTGATGCCCTCCACCTACGGCGTGGAGGCGCTCGGGCTGACCTTCGGGCCGGACCCGGACTGGGGTCTCGTGCTGCTCGACCTCGCCGTCTGCGCGGGTGTCGGTGTCGCCTCGCTGGCCGTCGCGACCTGGGCCTACCGCCGGGCGGCCGTCCGGTGACGCGCCCGACAGGCGGGCCTGGCACGATGTCGGTGTGACCGCACCGCTGAACCCGCCTCCGCCGCCGCACCACCAGCCGCCGCACGACGCCTGGCAGGCGCCGCCCGCCGGGTACGGGCTCGGTCATCAGGAGGACGGTCCCGGAATGAAGACAGAGCTGCGCGAGGCCGCGATCGTCACGGTCGCGATGGCGGTCGCCGGACTGCTGCTCGGTGTCCTGTGGTGGTGGCTGGCACCGCACGTGCCGCTCGTCTCGGACGACACCACCGTCTACCTCGCGGACACGGAGGGGGAGCAGGCCATCGGCGTGGACGGAACGTTCACTCTGCTGGCACTCGGCCTCGGCCTGGTCAGCGCGCTGGTCGTGTTCCTGGCGCGGCGCAAGGGCGGCATCGCGCTCGTCGTCGCCCTCACCGTCGGCGGCGTCCTCGGCTCCCTGGTCGCCTGGCGCCTCGGCATCTGGCTCGGCCCCACCCAGGACGTGGTCGCGCACGCCAAGGAGGCCGGCAAGGGCGTCACCTTCGACGCGCCGCTGGAACTCGGCGCGAAGGGTGCCCTGCTGGCCTGGTCCCTCTCGGCCCTGCTGATCCACCTGGGCCTGACGGCCCTGTTCGCCCCCAGGGACCCGGACCCCTTCGAGACCCCGTACTACCCCAAGGCCTAGCGTCTGCCTGGGCCCCGTAGGGGCGCGGGGAACTGCGCGCCCGGCCACAGCGGACCCGCAGTCGAATCACGGCCCAGGAGCCCCTGGCTCAGAGGTCACCTCAAGGCCAGGGGGCTCAAGAAGGAGCCCCTACGCAGGCCGGCGCCCGTGGTTCGCCCGACCCTTCCGGATACGCCACTTCCGCTTGCGCGTCTTCTTCGACATGTCCTCGGTACTTAACCGAGAACCGCGCCCCCGTCGAGAGGTCCCGCACGCCCGGCGAGCGGTCAGCCCCGCCCGACGGCGGCCACCACCGCACCGGTGAGCCGCGCGAGGTCGTCGGGGGCCAGTTCGACCTCCAGCCCCCGCCGCCCCGCGGAGACACAGATCGTGGCGTGCCCGCTCGCGGACGCGTCCAGCACCGTACGCAGCCGCTTGCGCTGCCCGAGCGGCGAGATGCCCCCGCGGACGTATCCCGTGGTGCGTTCCGCGGCGGCCGGGTCGGCCATCGCGGCCCGCTTGCCGCCCACCGCCGCCGCCAGCGCCTTCAGGTCGAGGGAGCCCGCCACGGGCACGACGGCGACCGTCAGGTCCCCGTCGACGTCCGCGACCAGCGTCTTGAAGACCCGGTCGGGTGACACGCCCATGGCTTCGGCGGCCTCCTCCCCGTACGAGGGGTGCGCCGGGTCGTGCTCGTAGGCGTGGACCGTGAACGCGACCCCGGCCGCGGTGAGCGCCACGGTCGCCGGCGTCCCGCCCGCCTGCTGCTGCTTCTTCGCCTTCTTGGCCAAGGGACGTTCCTTCAGTTGAGGCTCGTCGGCCCGCGCGTCAGCTCCGACGCCGGCAGCGAGGGCAGATTGCGGATGATCGCGGTCTCCGCCCGCAGCAGCGTCAGCTCCTCGCGCAGCCGGGACGCGGTGTCCGGAGCCTGGAGCAGCCGCTGCTTCGCCGGGACGTCCAGCATCGCCGCCGCCGCGACCAGGTACGAGACGACGGACGGCTCGTCGGGGAGGTCGGCACCGGTGGCGAGGGACCGTTCCCGCGCGCCCGCCAGCCGCTTCTGGTACTGCCTGAAGGCCCGCAGCACCCCTTCCGCCAGCGCCCCGGCCTCCTCGCCCGGCTCTTCGGGCAGTTCCTCGAGGTCGGCCGTCAGATAGGGCCCGGAGGCGTCCACGGACTCCAGCCGTACCCGGGTCGTCCCGGTGGCCAGTACCTCGAAGCTGCCGTCGGCCCGTTCCCGGATCGTCGCCGCGTCGGCGATGCAGCCCACCGCGTGGAAGGCCTTCAGCGGTTCGTCGCCGAAGCCGGCCGAGGGCCCGCGCTGCGGTACGGCCGTCTGGTCGGGCATACCGGGCGAGGTGGCCGCGACCTCGTGGCCGTCGCGGATGGCGACGACGGCGAACCGGCGCGGTTCGTCCTCGGCGGTCTTCAGCAGATCGCGCATCATCGCGCGATAGCGCTCCTCGAAGATGTTCAGCGGCAGGACGAGCCCGGGAAACAGCACCGAGTTCAGCGGGAAGAGTGGGAGCCGGACGGTGGTCACGACGGGAAAGCCTAATGGTCACCGGAGGGCGTACGTCCGCCGCGCTCACTCCGTGGATGTGGAAGATCCCCGATCCGTGACCTCAGGGGCCGGTCCGAGGCCACTTGGATCCGGATTCCGTCGCGCAGTTCGAGGAACTGGCCGAGCGGATCGTCCGAGACCCGGTCCCAGGGGAACGAGGTGGCGTACGGGCCGATCCGGCGCAGTTGTTCCAGCGCGTCCTCCCAGCGCTCCAGTCTGACCAGCACATAGGTGAGCAGATTGCGGACCTCCGCGGGCCACGGGTCGGCGTCCCGGTACTCGGCGGAGAGGGCGATCGCCAGGTCGGCCGCCGCGTCGAGGCGTGCGCGGCCCACGGCGGCCCCGCCGCCCTCGGTCAGATAGGCGAAGGCCGCCCGCACGGGCAGGGCCTGGACCAGGGAGCCGGGCAGCGCGTCGTGGGCGGCGCGCTCGGCGAAGTCGAAGCACTCGCGGTGCGAGCCGTACCAGGCGGCGGACAGGTACTGCAGGGCGGCCACGTGGCAGCCGTAGTGGTGCGGGGAGCGGCGGACGGCCTGCGCCCACAGCTGCTCGAACTCGGTGTGCGGCGCGTTCGTGCCCCGGGCGTGGTCCAGCGCGATCCGCCACGGCACGGGGTCGCGCGGGGCGCCCTCGGCGGCGGCGGCGATCAGCGGTCCGACCTGGCGCAGCAGTTCGGCGCGGGCCGGTGACCGCCAGCTCCGGCAGACCGCCAGCTCGGCCTTGACCAGGGCCGCGTCCGGGTCGTGCGGGGCGGCGGAGCGCCAGTCGTCGAACCACTCGCCGCGGGAGAGGGCGAAGGCGGCGAGGCGGGTCGCGTACCGGTCCCGGTTCTCCCACTCGGCGGACTCGCGGGTGGTGGACAGGAGTTTGCCGGCCGGGCCGTACTCACCGCGGCCCGCCGCGACCAGGGCCGGGCCGAGCCGCTCGTCGGGGGCGTCGAGCAGCACCTCGTCGTCGTCGGGCAGACCGGCGGCGAGACTCGAAGTGTTCCGCGCCATCCGGACCGTACGGAGGAGCGCTCGCAGCAGTGCCATGGTGGGTCCATTGAAAACCGCAGGTCGGACCCGTACCAGAGGGTGTGCGGTGACGCTTTCGTAACCTTGGTTTGGTTGCGTGAGGATGGGTCAAGGGCGGGTAAAAGGTGACTGTTGCTCAGGTGTCGGGGGGCTGTGCGGCGCCCATGCGGACGGGGCCGCCCACCTCGCGCGACAGCTGTCGCTGAGCCGTCGCTCCGTCGTCGGTCAGCCTCTGCGGAGCGTGCGGGTCGCGCCCGCCGCCACCGTCGTCGCCAGGACCCAGCCCAGCAGGATCACCACCGCGGCGAGCCACTGCCAGCCGCCGCGCAACTGCCAGTAGCCGGCCTGGCCGAGGTCGATGAGCGGCAGCAGCAGGTCCAGGGCGAAGATTGACGGGTTCCACGGCGGATGCTCACCGCTCTTGAGCGGCGGATGGTCGGCGTGCGCGAAGGCGAAGGAGGTCACCGCCCAGAGCACGCCCATCCAGATGGCCGCACGCCCCGGCCGGTACCCGTAGGCGACCGTCCAGTCCTGCACATGGCCCCACAGTTTGGCCGCGACCGGCAGGTTCTCGCGGCGGTGGCGCTGCTTGGCGAGCAGCACCTCGCGCGCCTGCTCGTCCTCGCCGCCGTTGCGCAGCACGGTCGCCAGCCGCTCGTACGGCTCCGGGCTGTACTCGGGAGTGGCCGCGGCCACCCACTGCAGGCGCCGGGTCAGCGGGAACGGGCCGCGCGGCACCAGGTACTCGTACTGGAAGCCGCCCATCTGCAGCTGGCCCGCGCCCGGCCAGCTGGTGGCCTGGTCGATGAGGGTGACCACCCGCGCCCCGTTCAGCACGACCCGCCCGCGCTGCGGGCGCCGGCCGAGGAACCGCAGTTCGGGGACCTGGACGCGGCGCAGCGAGATCTCCTGGTCGTCGCGCAGGGTGAGGCGGGCCTGCTCGAAGTCGACCGCGTCGCCGAACCGGCCGTCGTCGAGCCGGATTCCGCCCTCGCACTCGAACCGCTGCACCCGGGTGCCGTGCGCGGGGGTCCGGCCGCTGGTCAGCACGGGGTCGCCGATGCCCGCTGGGGTCATGTACATGGTGCGCTCGACGGTCAGCTGCGGTGCGTTCAGCGCCCGGCGCCCGTACGGATTGGCCAGCCGGCTGCCGCGCAGGCTGAGCGAGACGCCGACCTTCGCGCCGCGCAGGCTCAGTTCGCCGTGCGACTCCATCATCTCGGCCTGCAGATCCTGTCCGATGGTCATCCCGTCGCCGACGAGGGAGTTGTCGCGCCGGTCGCGGTAGATCACCGCCTGGTTGAGCAGCAGGTCCGTGCCTATGTGCGCGTCGGTGAGGCGCACGCCGTTGTGGAAGCGGCAGCGCGGCAGATGCAGATCGCCCTCGGTGTGCAGCCGGGCCGCCTCCAGCCGCGGTATCGCGCAGTCCACCAGCCGCAGCGTCGTGAACCGGGACTCCGGCAGCAGGATCTCCTTCTCGAACCGGCAGCCCTTCATCTCGACGTACGGCTCGACGGTGCCGCCCGCGAGATCGAGCGGGTCGACGATCTGGACCCCGGCCAGCTTGAGGGAGGCCACGCGGCCGTCCAGCGCGGGCGGGCCGTTCAGCAGCAGCCAGCACACGATCCTGGCCCGTACCGTGCGCTCCGGGCCCCAGGGATGGCCACCGTGCGGATCGTCGGTGACGGTGTCCCCGGCCCGCAGGTCGTACACGCTGCCGTTGCGGAACGCCTGCCACATGCCGGCCTCGGCCGCGCTCAGGTCGTCGGGCAGTTCGCCGACGCGCAGGCCGGCCCCATCGGTCACGATTTTCTCTCACTCCTCAGTTACTCGCCGGTTCGTACAGCCGTCCCTGTGATGCCCGCTGAGTCGGCGCCTGAACGCCGAGAGTGACGATGGTTGCTCTCAGTGACTGCCGGGGGCCGGATCAAGCCACCCGCCGACCGATGATCCGCGGCTCGTATCAGCGATTGATACAGCCGTCCGGCACCCGGCGGCCGTCTGAGAGAATTAGCTACGTGCTGCAACATTTCGCTATGGCCCGAATCGATCTGCGCGGCGACGCCCTCCCCGAGGGCCCCGCCCTGCGCGACCTGCTGCCCCGAGCCGACTTCGACGTCTCGGCCGCCCTGGAGAAGGTGCGTCCGATCTGCGAGGCCGTGCATCATCGGGGCGACGCGGCGCTGATCGACTACGCGGAGAGGTTCGACGGCGTACGCCTGGAGTCCGTACGGGTCCCCGCGCAGGCCCTCACGGACGCGCTCGACCAGCTCGATCCGGCAGTGCGCGCGGCCCTGGAGGAGTCGATCCGCCGCGCCCGCATCGTCCACCGCGAGCAGCGCCGCACCACGCACACCACCCAGGTGGTCCCCGGCGGCTCGGTCACCGAGAAGTGGGTGCCCGTCGACCGCGTCGGGCTGTACGCGCCCGGCGGCCGGTCCGTCTACCCCTCCTCCGTGATCATGAACGTGGTCCCGGCACAGGAGGCCGGCGTCGAGTCGATCGCGCTCGCCTCGCCCGCCCAGGCCGACTTCGGCGGCCTGCCGCACCCCACGATCCTGGCCGCCTGCGCGCTGCTCGGCATCGACGAGGTGTACGCGGCCGGCGGCGCGACCGCCGTGGCGATGTTCGCGTACGGCACCGAGTCCTGCCCGCCCGCCAACATGGTCACGGGCCCCGGCAACATCTGGGTCGCCGCCGCCAAGCGCTACTTCGCGGGCCGGATCGGCATCGACGCCGAGGCCGGTCCGACCGAGATCGCGATCCTCGCCGACGAGAGCGCCGACCCGGTGCACGTCGCCTCCGACCTGATCAGCCAGGCCGAGCACGACCCGCTCGCCGCCGCCGTCCTCGTCACCGACTCGGTCGCGCTGGCCGACGCGGTCGCCAAGGAACTGGAACCGCAGGTCGCCGCCACCAAGCACATCGAGGACCGGATCGTCCCGGCACTCGGCGGCAGGCAGTCCGCGATCGTGCTGGTCGACGGTGTGGAGGAGGGCCTGCGGGTGGTCAACGCCTACGGCGCCGAGCACCTGGAGATCCAGACCGCCGACGCGAGCGCGGTCGCCGACCGGGTACGCAACGCGGGCGCGGTCTTCGTCGGACCCTGGGCGCCCGTCTCCCTCGGCGACTACGCGGCCGGCTCCAACCACGTCCTGCCGACCGGCGGCTGCGCCTGCCACTCCTCGGGCCTGTCCGTCCAGTCGTTCCTGCGGGGCATCCACATCGTCGACTACACGCGCGACGCGCTCGCGGACGTCGCCCACCACGTGGTGGCACTCGCCGAGGCGGAGGACCTCCCCGCCCACGGCGCGGCGGTCAAGGCCCGGTTCGGCTGGAAGGTTCCCGGCAAGTGAGTACCAACGGCGGTTCCCCCGACAGCCCCTCCGGCAGCTCCTTCGGTATGGAAGACCTCCCCGTCCGCGACGAGCTGCGCGGCAAGTCCCCGTACGGCGCCCCGCAGCTCGACGTGCCCGTACGGCTCAACACCAACGAGAATCCGTACCCGCTGCCCGAACCGCTCGTCGAGCGGATCACCGAGCGGGTGCGCGAGGCCGCGCGCCACCTCAACCGCTACCCCGACCGGGACGCGGTGGAGCTGCGCACCGAACTGGCCGCCTATCTGACCAAGACCGGCAGGCACGTGGTCGGCGTCGAGAACGTGTGGGCGGCCAACGGCTCGAACGAGGTCATCCAGCAGCTGCTGCAGACCTTCGGCGGGCCCGGCCGCACCGCGATCGGCTTCGAGCCCTCCTACTCGATGCACGGGCTGATCTCGCGCGGCACCGGCACCGGATGGATCTCAGGCCCCCGCAACGACGACTTCACGATCGACGTGACCGCGGCCGAGAAGGCCATCGCCGAACACCGGCCCGACGTCGTGTTCATCACCACCCCCAACAACCCCACGGGCAACGCGGTACCGCCCGCCACGGTCCTCGCGCTGTACGAGGCGGCGCAGGCGGCCAGGGCCGGCACCGCCGGCGCGATGGTCGTCGTCGACGAGGCCTACGTCGAGTTCAGTCACGGTGAGTCACTGCTGCCGCTGCTCGAAGATCGGCCGAATCTCGTCGTCTCGCGCACCATGTCGAAGGCGTTCGGCGCGGCCGGGCTGCGCCTCGGCTACCTCGCCGCCCACCCGGCGGTCGTGGACGCCGTCCAGCTCGTACGGCTGCCGTACCACCTGTCGGCCGTCACCCAGGCGACCGCGCTGGCCGCCCTGGAGCACACCGACACACTGCTCGGGTACGTCGAGCAGCTGAAGACCGAGCGTGACCGGCTGGTCGCCGAACTGCGCGCGCTGGGCTTCGCGGTGACCGAGTCCGACGCCAACTTCGTCCAGTTCGGACGGTTCGACGGCGCGGCCGGCTCGCACGAGGCCTGGCGGCTGATCCTCGACCGGGGCGTCCTGGTCCGGGACAACGGCGTACCGGGATGGCTGCGGGTCACCGCCGGCACCCCCGCCGAGAACGACGCGTTCCTCGACGCGGTCCGTGCACTGCCGCGTGAGGTGCAGACATCCGTGCCCGTGGGGGACACCCCCGCAGCCCCGAAGGAGCAGAGCGCATGAGCCGCGTAGGCCGTGTCGAACGGAACACCAAGGAGACCTCCGTCGTCGTCGAGATCGACCTCGACGGCAGCGGAAAGGTCGATGTGTCGACAGGCGTCGGCTTCTACGACCACATGCTCGACCAGCTCGGCCGGCACGGTCTGTTCGACCTGACCGTGAAGACCGAGGGCGACCTGCACATCGACTCGCACCACACCATCGAGGACACCGCCCTCGCCCTGGGCGGCGCCTTCAAGCAGGCGCTCGGCGACAAGGTCGGCATCTACCGCTTCGGCAACTGCACCGTCCCGCTGGACGAGTCGCTCGCCCAGGTGACCGTCGACCTCTCCGGGCGCCCCTACCTCGTGCACACCGAGCCCGAGAAGATGGCGCCGATGATCGGCGAGTACGACACGACGATGACCCGGCACATCCTGGAGTCCTTCGTCGCCCAGGCGCAGATCGCCCTCCACGTGCACGTGCCGTACGGGCGCAACGCCCACCACATCGTGGAGTGCCAGTTCAAGGCGCTCGCCCGGGCCCTGCGGTACGCCTCCGAGCGCGACCCGCGCGCGGCGGGCATCCTTCCCTCCACGAAGGGCGCGCTGTAAGCCATGAGCGGCCTCTCCACCATCCTGATCGTCGTCGGGCTCTTCCTGCTCGGCGGCATCTACTCCTTCGTCAAGCAGCAGATGCCCAAGAGCCTCATCATCCTGCTGTCCATCGGCGCGGCCATGTGCCTCGTGGCCGGTGTCGTCCGCCTGGAGGTGTGGAATTGAGTACCCCCGGCAGCCCCTCGGGCTCCCCCTCGGGCACGTCTTCGGGTACCCCTTCGAAGCGAGTGGTCGTCTTTGACTACGGCTTCGGGAACGTCAGGTCCGCCGAACGCGCCCTCGCGCGCGCGGGCGCCGACGTCGAGATCACCCGCGACTACGACAAGGCCATGAACGCGGACGGACTGCTGGTGCCGGGCGTCGGCGCCTTCGCCGCCTGCATGAAGGGCCTGCGGGAGGCGCGCGGCGACTGGATCGTCGGCCGCCGGCTCGCCGGGGGCCGCCCCGTCCTCGGCATCTGCGTCGGCATGCAGATCCTCTTCGAGCGCGGCATCGAACACGGCGTCGAGACCGAGGGCCTCGACGAGTGGCCCGGCTCGGTCGAGCCGCTGCAGGCCGACATCGTGCCCCACATGGGCTGGAACACCGTCGAGGCGCCGGCCGGCACGAAGCTCTTCGCCGGCCTCGACGCCGACGCGCGCTTCTACTTCGTGCACTCGTACGCCGTCCACGACTGGTCCCTGGAGACCGCGAACCCGGCGATGCGCTCCCCGCTCGTCACCTGGTCCACGCACGGCAAGCCCTTCGTGGCCGCTGTCGAGAACGGCGCCCTGTGGGCCACCCAGTTCCACCCCGAGAAGTCCGGCGACGCCGGAGCCCAGCTGCTCACCAACTGGATCGGAACCCTGTAGACCATGGCCAAGCTCGAACTCCTCCCCGCCGTCGACGTCCGTGACGGCCAGGCCGTCCGGCTCGTGCACGGCGAGTCCGGCACGGAGACCTCGTACGGTTCCCCGCTCGACGCCGCCCTCGCCTGGCAGCGGTCCGGCGCCGAGTGGCTGCACCTGGTGGACCTGGACGCCGCGTTCGGCACGGGCGACAACCGCGCGCTGATCGCCGAGGTCGCCCGCGCCATGGACATCAAGGTGGAGCTGTCCGGCGGCATCCGCGACGACGACACCCTCGCCGCCGCCCTCGCCACCGGCTGCACCCGAGTGAACCTCGGCACCGCCGCCCTGGAGACCCCCGAGTGGGTCGCCAAGGTCATCGCCGAGCACGGCGACCAGATCGCGGTCGGCCTCGACGTCCGCGGCACCACCCTGCGCGGCCGCGGCTGGACCCGGGACGGCGGCGACCTCTACGAGACGCTGGAGCGCCTCGACAAGGAGGGGTGCGCGCGGTACGTCGTCACCGACATCGCCAAGGACGGCACCCTCCAGGGCCCGAACCTGGAGCTCCTGAAGAACGTCTGCGCGGCCACCGACCGACCCGTCGTCGCCTCCGGAGGCGTGTCCTCGCTGGACGACCTCCGCGCCATCTCCGACCTCGTCCCCCTCGGCGTCGAGGGCGCGATCGTCGGAAAGGCCCTGTACGCCAAGGCTTTCACCCTGGAAGAGGCTCTCGCGGCGGTGGCCGGATGAGCGCCCTGCGACGCGTCACGACCGGCGCCCCCTGGGAGGAGGCCTTCGGCTACTCCCGCGCGGTGGAACTGCCCAACGGCCTGGTCCTGGTCTCCGGCTGCACCTCCGTGGTGGACGGCCAGATCGCCGGCGGCGACCCGTACGAGCAGGCCGTCAACTCCTTCAAGGTCGCCCTCTCGGCCCTGGAGCAGCTGGGCCTCGGCCCCGAGCACGTCGTCCGTACGCGCATGTACCTCACGCACGCCCGGGACGTGGAGGACATCGGCCGCGCCCACAAGGAGTTCTTCGACGCGGTCCGGCCGGCCGCCTCGATGATCATCGTCTCCGGTTTCGTCGACCCCGGCCTGGTGGTCGAGGTCGAGGTGGAGGCGTACCGGGAGGCGGCCCCGGGGGAGGCGTCCGCGTCATGACCCTCGCCGTACGTGTCATCCCCTGCCTGGACGTCGACAACGGCCGGGTCGTCAAGGGCGTCAACTTCCAGAACCTGCGCGACGCGGGCGACCCCGTCGAGATGGCCAAGGTGTACGACGCCGAGGGCGCCGACGAGCTGACGTTCCTGGACATCACCGCGTCCTCCGGCAACCGCGAGACCACCTACGACGTGGTGCGCCGCACCGCCGAGCAGGTGTTCATCCCGCTCACGGTGGGCGGCGGCGTACGCACCGCCGAGGACGTCGACAAGCTGCTGCGGGCGGGCGCGGACAAGGTCGGCGTCAACACGGCCGCCATCACCCGCCGCGACCTGATCCGCGAGATCGCGGAGCGCTTCGGACGGCAGGTGCTGGTCCTGTCCGTGGACGCCCGCAGGACGGCCGCCGGGACCTTCGAGGTGACCACCCACGGCGGTCGCGAGGGCACCGGCATCGACGCCGTCGAGTGGGCGCACCGGGCCGCCGAGCTGGGCGCGGGCGAGATCCTGCTCAACTCGATGGACGCCGACGGCACCAAGGACGGCTACGACCTGGAGATGATCGGGGCCGTCCGCAAGCACGTCACGATCCCGGTCATCGCCTCCGGGGGAGCGGGCCGGCTGGACGACTTCGCGCCGGCCGTCACCGCGGGCGCGGACGCCGTGCTCGCCGCCTCCGTCTTCCACTTCGGCGATCTGCGGATCGGCGAGGTGAAGCAGGCGCTGCGGGAGTCGGGACATCCCGTGCGGTGACGCTCCGCCGGTAGCCGGCCGCGCAGAGGAGAGCCCCCGGCCGTTCGACGGCCGGGGGCTTCCCTCTGCCTGGAACCATGGTCCGTCGCGAAAGAGAAGTTGCGCAGTTTTTATTGCGCAACTTCTCTTTCGCATCTACGGTCGGTGTCATGAGCGGCACGGAGAACCAACCGATCACGGACCTGGGCACCCTCAAGGCCCTGGCCCACCCGCTGCGGATGCAGCTCTACCGGGGCCTGTGCGTGGCCCGCACCGCCACCGCCTCCCAGCTCGCCGAGCAGGTCGACGAAGCGGTCTCCCTGGTCAGCTACCACCTGCGCAAACTCGCCGAGCACGGCCTGATCGAGGCGGCCGACCCGCAGAGCGGCGACGCCCGTGAACGCTGGTGGCAGCCCTCCTCGCAGGGCGTGAGCATCAGGGACAAGGACTTCCGGGACGCGCCCGAGCGGGCCGCCGCGCACCTCGCCGCCACCCGGCTCTTCCACCGGCAGCGGTCCGACATGTACCGCAGCTACCTCGACGAACGCCTCACCTGGGGCCCCGAGTGGAACTCCGCCACCTCGGACAACGAGTCCCTGCTGCGGCTGACCGCCGGCGAACTGGCCGAGCTGAGCGTGGAGTTGCTGGCCCTCGCCAAGAAGTACGACGAGAAGGGGCGGGCCGCGGAGGCCGCCGGTGACACCGAGGGGCGCGAGAACGTCGCGCTGCACGCGCTCGCGTTCCCGTTCCGCACCTGACAGTCCGTGCGTCTCAGGAGGCCACCGACGTGACCGTCACTCCCGCGATCTCCGAAGCCGCCCCGCCGACCCCCGAGCGCCCCGCCCACCGCGACCCCGACGTCCTGCGCTGGCTCGGCGCGTACGCCTCCTCGGCGATCGGCGACAACGTCTACTACGTGGCGCTGTCCTGGGCCGCCGTACAGGCCGGTACGCCCTCGCAGGCCGGACTCGTGATGGCCGCGAGCGCCTTGCCGCGCGCCCTGCTCATGCTGGGCGGGGGAGTGATCGCCGACCGCTTCGGCCCGCGCCGCGTGCTGCTCGCCGGCAACGGCGTGCGATGCGCCGCGGTGGTCGCCGTCACCGTCCTGCTGCTGGTCGCCGGCCCCGGGCTGTGGCTGCTCGGGGTGCTCGCCCTGGTCTTCGGCGTGGTCGACGCCGCGCTCATGCCCGCGCTCGGCGCGCTGCCGGCCCGGATCACCACCCGTGGCCAACTGGCCCGCGTGCAGGGCATGCGCGGCATGGCGAGCCGTCTCGCCAACGTCCTGGGCGCCCCGCTCGGCGGCCTCGGCGTGGCCCTCGGCGGCGCCGCGGCGGCCTTCGGCACGGCGGCGCTGCTCTTCGCGGTGGCGCTGCCGCTGCTGGCGGCCGTCCGGATGAGGAACCGACCGCACGACGGGCACGACGGGGCCGCCGGTCAGGAACCGCCCCCTCGGCCGACGGCCGCACGGGAACTGCGCGACGGACTGCACCACATCCGGCGCAACCCCGTCCTCGCCCGGCTCGTCGTCGTCATCGCGCTGAGCGACCTCGGGTTCGTCGGGCCGCTGAACGTCGGACTGACCCTCCTCGCCGACGAACGCGGCTGGGGCGCCTCGGGGATGGGCTGGGTGCTGGCCGGCTTCGGGATCGGGGCGGGAGCGATGTCCCTGCTGCTGACCGTACGGGGACGGGTGCCGCGCGCTGGGCTCGTGCTGTCCGTGACGATCGCCGTCGGAGCCGTCGCCGTCGGGGCGATCGCATACGTGCCGACGCTCGCCGCGGCCGTCGGCGCGGCGCTCGCCGTCGGCCTGCTCGCCGGGCTGAGCGGGGCGTTGTGCGGGGCGCTGATACAGACCGAGTCGGACCCCGCGTACATCGGGCGGGTGACCTCCGTGGCGCATCTCTTCAGCCTCGGACTCGCCCCGCTCACGTTCCCGCTGACCGGCGCGGCGATCGCGCTCTGGGGGACCGGCCCCGTCTTCGCCGCCAGCGCGGGCGTGTGCGCGCTCGGAGGGCTGATCGGGCTGGGCTCCGGGGCATTGCGGCGGGCGGAACTGCCGAGGTAGCCACCCGCCCGCGTGACCGCCCGAGTCCCTGAACCGAGTCCCTGCCCCGAGCCCCTGAAGGGCCCGGGCGCGGGTGGTCGCGACCTGCCTACAGACCCAGCTGCTTCGTCTCCTGGAGCTTGGCGATCGCGTCCTTGTCGCCGTCCACCTCCACGTCGGCCACGCCCTGCCGGCCGTGCGCGAAGAGGACCAGCTCGGAGGGGTCGCCGGTGACCGTGACCACGGGGGTGCCCTTGTGGGCGACGACCGTCTGGCCGTCCGGGCGGCGCAGGACCAGACCGGTGGGCGCGCCCCGGCCCATCATCCTGGCGATGCGTTCGAGCCGGGACCACAGGGCGTCCTGGAAGACCGGGTCGAGCACCCGCGGCACCCAGTCGGGCCGGGCCCGGCGTACGTCCTCGGTGTGGACGTAGAACTCGATCGCGTTCGACGCCTCGTCGATCTGCTTCAGGTTGAACGGCGAGAAACGCGGCGGCCCCGTACGGATCAGCTGGATCAGCTCCTCGTACGGCTTCGCGGCGAACTCCGCCATCACCCGGTCGAGCCGCGACGCGAGCTGCTTGATCAGGATGCCGCCGGCCGCGTCCGGGCGGCGCTCGCGCACCACGACGTGGGCGGCGAGATCGCGGGTGTTCCAGCCCTCGCACAGAGTGGGGGCGTCCGGTCCCTCGGCCTCCAACAGATCGGCGAGGAGAAGTCGTTCACGCTTCGCATGGGTCGACATGCCTGCCAGCCTACGACCGCCCCGGCGGTCCGCCCACTTCTGCGGGCCACCGATCTCCCGTTGACGTGTTTCCGTCCCACCGCCCCTCTCAGCCCGTGGACGCCGTCCGGGCCCGTACGGCCGGCGCGGCACAATGGTCGGCATGACCAGCACGCCCACGCCCAGCAGGCCCAGCGGCCTGGACCCCGAGATCGCCGCCCGCCTCAGGCGCAGCGCCGACGGGCTCGTACCCGCCATCGCCCAGCAGTACGACACCGGTGAGGTGCTGATGCTCGGCTGGATGGACGACGAGGCGCTGCATCGCACGCTGACGACCGGCCGGTGCACCTACTGGTCGCGCAGCCGCCAGGAGTACTGGGTCAAGGGCGACACCTCCGGGCACTTCCAGTGGGTCAGGTCCGTCGCGCTCGACTGCGACGCCGACACCGTACTGGTCAAGGTCGACCAGGTGGGCGCCGCCTGCCACACCGGCGACCGCACCTGCTTCGACGCCGACGTGCTCGTCAAGGACGCCGGGGACGCCGGGAACGCCGGGGATACCGGGGACGCCGGGAACGCGGGCGACGCCGATTCCGGCGTACCCGCAGTGGATCAGTAAGGTCAGCGGCCATGGACCTCGACACCTTCCGCAAGCTGGCCACCGACCGGCGTGTCATCCCCGTCAGCCGCAAGCTCCTCGCGGACGGCGACACCCCCGTCGCGCTCTACCGCAAGCTAGCCGCCGAACGCCCCGGCACCTTCCTCCTGGAGTCCGCGGAGAACGGCCGGACATGGTCCCGCTACTCCTTCGTGGGGGTCCGCTCGGCCGCCACCCTCACCGAGCGCGACGGACAGGCGCACTGGCAGGGCACCCCGCCCGTCGGGGTCCCGGCCGACGGCGACCCCCTCGCGGCCCTGCGCGCCACCATCGAGACCCTGCACACCCCGCACGACCTCGCCGGCGGCCACGCCCTTCCGCCGTTCACCGGCGGCATGGTCGGCTACCTCGGCTACGACATCGTGCGGCGCCTGGAGAAGATCGGCCCCGGCGAGCGCGACGACCTGAAACTGCCCGAGCTGACCATGCTGCTCACCAGCGACCTCGCGGTCCTGGACCACTGGGACGGCTCGGTCCTGCTGATCGCCAACGCGATCAACCACAACGATCTCGACTCGGGCGTCGACGAGGCCTACCACGACGCCGTGGCCCGCCTGGACGCCATGGAGGCGGACCTCTCGCGGCCCGTCTCGCAGCCGCCGGCCGCGCTCCCGCCGTCCGAACTCCCCGAGTACACCGCGCTGTGGGGCGGCCCCGACTACCAGGTCGCCGTCGACGACATCAAGGAGCGCATCCGGGCCGGCGAGGCCTTCCAGGTCGTCCCCTCCCAGCGCTTCGAGACGGCGTGCACGGCGAGCGCGCTGGACGTCTACCGGGTCCTGCGGGCGACGAACCCCTCGCCGTACATGTACCTCTTCCGCTTCGACGGCTTCGATGTCGTGGGGTCCTCCCCGGAGGCCCTGGTCAAGGTCGAGGACGGGCAGGCGATGGTCCACCCCATCGCGGGCACCCGGCCGCGCGGCGCCACCGTCCAGGAGGACCAGGCCCTCGCCGACGAACTGATCTCCGACCCCAAGGAACGCGCCGAGCACCTGATGCTCGTCGACCTGGGCCGCAACGACCTGGGACGGGTCTGCCGGCCCGGGTCCGTGGAAGTCGTCGACTTCATGTCCATCGAGCGCTACTCGCACGTCATGCACATCGTGTCGACCGTCACCGGCAAGGTCGCCGAGGGGCGTACGGCCTTCGACGTACTGACCGCCTGCTTCCCCGCCGGCACGCTCTCGGGCGCCCCCAAGCCCCGCGCGATGCAGATCATCGACGAACTGGAGCCCTCGCGGCGCGGTCTGTACGGCGGCTGCGTCGGCTACCTCGACTTCGCGGGCGACTCCGACACCGCGATCGCCATCCGTACGGCCCTGCTGCGCGACGGCACGGCGTACGTGCAGGCGGGCGCCGGGGTCGTCGCCGACTCGGACCCCGTCGCCGAGGACACCGAGTGCCGCAACAAGGCGGCGGCGGTCCTGCGCGCGGTCCACACGGCCAACCGGCTCTCCTGACGGACACCCGCCCGACGGACCCGGGGCGGCACACGTGACGCGGTCGACGACGGGGTCGGTGACGGGATCGACGACGAGGTCGACAAGGAGACATTCGCGGGCAGTGCGACGTGGCTCACGTGTCCTCGGGTGACGGTTCGCCCGGAGTTCAGGCGATAGTGGGGTACGTGACTGCTGTACCGCACCCCCGATCCGAAGCTCCCGGACCCGCTCGCTCCGGCCGCCGAAGCCTCGCCGTCGCCCTGTTGTCCGGCGCGCTCGGCGCGGCCCTCGTGCTGCTCGCCACCCGGCGTGGCTGGTCGGGCGGCACGGCGACCGTGGCCGGCGGCGACTTCCCGCTGAGCGCCTCAGGCAGTGACGTCACGGGCGTCCCCGCCTCCCTGGCGATCGTGGGACTCGCCTCCCTCGTCGCCGTCTTCGCCGTCCGCCGGGCAGGGCGCTTCCTGGTCGCCGGACTCCTCGCGCTCTCCGGCGCGGGCACGATCGCCTCGGCGCTCCTCGGCCTCTCCGACAGCTCCGCGCTGGACGAGAAGGCCGCGGCGGCGACCGGGGACACCGCCGCGACCGTGGGCACGATGACGCACACCGGGTGGCCGTACGTGGCCGCGGTGGGCGGTCTGCTGCTGCTCCTCGCGGGGCTGCTGGCGCTGCGGTACGGGCGGTCGTGGCCGACCATGTCGGGTCGGTACGAGCGAGACGGGACGCCTCGGCCCCGGCGGGTTCGGGCGCCGGTGGATCCCGATCGGCCCGAGGAGATCTGGAAGGCGCTCGACCGCGGCGAGGACCCCACCGGGGCGTGACCGTTCCACCGCGACCGTTCCACCGGGGGTTCGCGATTTCGGCTGCGGGTCCGGTGGGGGCCGTTCGCGCAGTTCCCCGCGCCCCTGAAGGGGCGAAAGCTGGGGCGCAGCCCCGCTTTTAGGGGCGCGGGGAACGGCGCGGCCGACCCTCACCGGACCGCACTCGTCCACCGGCCGCGGGCCCCGAAGCACCACCACGGACCCCCGCTCAACCCACACAAACTCGTGCGGGACAATAGGGCGCGAGCGTCCGGCTCTCATACACGTACAGCAACGAGGAGCAAGTCATGGCGGGCAGCAGCCACGGTCACACCCCGGCCGCCTGGACCGGTGTCATCATCGCCGTCATCGGGTTCTGCGTCGCAGGTGCCTTCATGGTGATGGCCAGCCCGCTGGGCTTCTGGGCCGGCATGGTCATCGTCGTCCTCGGCGGCGTGGTCGGCATGGCCATGCGCGCGGCGGGCCTCGGCCAGGCGAAGCGCGAGCACCCGACCCACCAGGTGGCGTCGGCCGAGAGCTGACCCCCGCACGGCTTCGCGAGGCGGGTCCGGCTCCTCGACCGAGCGCCGGGACCGCCTCCGGCCATGTGCGGCCCGCGCCCCGGCGCGGCAGAATGCGACGCGTGAACGCCGAATCCCAGAGGGTGACGCCCGGACCTGGACCCGCTACCGGACCCGCTCCCGGCTCCGCGGTACGCCGACTCGCCGTCCCCGGCGGGATCCTCGTGGCCGTCGCCGCGGCCTTCGCGTACGTCGGAACCGTCGACCCGAACGAACCCGGCCACTACCCCGCCTGCCCCCTGCTCCGCTTCACGGGCCTGTACTGCCCCGGCTGCGGAGGGCTGCGCAGCGCCTACGCCGTCGCGCACGGGGACCTCGGGACGGCCCTCGGGGCCAACGCGCTCGCCGTGATCGGCTATCTGGTCTTCGCCGTGCTGTGGACCGTCTGGGTGGTCCGCACGGCCCGGGGCCGCCCGATGAGCATCGATCCCGGGCCGCCCCTGCTGTGGAGTCTGGGCGCGTTGTCGCTGGTCTTCACCGTTGTCCGGAACCTGCCGTTCGGTGGCTGGCTGCACCCTTGATCAATCAGGGAACGTCCAGGTAGTGGGACCGGCGTCAACCGGATGTGAGGCCCACGCCCTCCTGCGGATATCATCGCAGTGACCACCGGTTTCGCCCGATGCGACGAAACCCCGGTCGACAGCGGAACCGCTTGAACCGCCCGACCGCTTCAACCGTTCACCGTCTGGAAGGGGGCCGCTCGCGTGAGTGTGCTCGACGAGATCATCGACGGAGTCCGTGCCGACCTCGCGGAACGGCAGGCGCGCGTCAGCCTCGACGAGCTCAAGGAGCGCGCCGCGAAGGCTCAGCCTGCCAAGGACGGTGTCGCGGCCCTGCGCGGCGACGGCGTCAAGGTCATCTGCGAGGTCAAGCGCTCCAGCCCGTCCAAGGGCGCCCTCGCCGCGATCGCCGACCCCGCGGCCCTCGCCGCGGACTACGAGGCCGGCGGCGCGGCCGTCATCTCCGTGCTCACCGAGCAGCGCCGCTTCGGCGGCTCGCTCGCCGACCTGGAGGCCGTCCGCGCCCGGGTCGACATCCCGGTGCTGCGCAAGGACTTCATCGTCACGTCGTACCAGCTGTGGGAGGCCCGCGCGTACGGGGCCGACCTCGCGCTGCTCATCGTGGCCGCCCTCGACCAGCCCGCCCTGGAGTCCCTCATCGAGCGCGCCGAGTCCATCGGGCTCACCCCGCTCGTCGAGGTGCACGACGAGGACGAGATCGACCGGGCGGTGGACGCCGGGGCGAAGGTCATCGGCGTCAACGCGCGCAACCTCAAGGACCTCAAGGTCGACCGCGGCACCTTCGAGCGCATCGCGCCCGAGATCCCCGCGCACATCGTGAAGATCGCCGAGTCCGGTGTCCGCGGCCCGCACGACCTCATCGCCTACGCCAACGCGGGCGCCGACGCCGTACTGGTCGGCGAGTCCCTGGTGACCGGCCGGGACCCGAAGACCGCCGTCTCCGACCTGGTCGCCGCGGGCGCGCACCCCGCGCTGCGGCACGGACGGGGCTGACCTCTCCCGATGAGCGCAGGCCGCACCCCCGCCGCGACCACCCGTCCGGGCTCCCGCCCCGACGGTGGCCCGGCGTGTGTCCGGTCCGTCGCCGCGGGGCTCTCGGCCGTTCCCGGCCCCTACGCCCGGCTGGCCCGCGGCTGCCGTCCGCGCGGCTGCCGGGCGCCCGCGCGGCGCGTGCACGGGCGCCGGGTGCGGTATGTCATCGGCGACGAGCCGGGTCAGGTGAACGGGATGCGATGGCGTCGGCGCGTGTCACCTGCGGTGAGCTGAGCCGCGTCCTTGCGTTCCGCCGGAAGCCCGCTGTGAATCCGCGGGCCGGTGGGGGCTGGGCGCGCCCCGCGGCGGAGCCGCATATGTCACGGCCCCGCGCCCCTACAGGGCGCTGCCGAACCGCAGATGAGACCTACGTGACCCCATTCCGACCTATCCCGGGGCCGACGCCCCTGTGAGGTGTCCGCATGTCCAGCGAGTTCTTCATTCCCGACCCCGAGGGCCGGGTTCCCAGTGCCGAGGGCTACTTCGGCGCGTTCGGTGGCAAGTTCATCCCGGAGGCGCTGGTCGCCGCCGTGGACGAGGTCGCCGTCGAGTACGACAAGGCCAAGTCCGACCCCGAGTTCGCCCGGGAACTGGACGACCTGCTCGTCCACTACACCGGCCGGCCCAGCTCCCTCACCGAGGTCGAGCGGTTCGCCGAGCACGCCGGGGGTGCCCGGATCTTCCTGAAGCGGGAAGACCTCAACCACACCGGCTCCCACAAGATCAACAATGTGCTCGGCCAGGCCCTGCTCACCCGGCGCATGGGCAAGACCCGTGTCATCGCCGAGACCGGCGCGGGCCAGCACGGCGTCGCCACGGCCACCGCCTGCGCGCTGTTCGGCCTCGAATGCACCATCTACATGGGTGAGATCGACACCCAGCGCCAGGCCCTGAACGTGGCCCGGATGCGCATGCTCGGCGCCGAGGTCATCGCCGTGAAGTCCGGCAGCCGTACGCTGAAGGACGCCATCAACGAGGCCTTCCGCGACTGGGTCGCCAACGTCGACCGCACCCACTACCTGTTCGGCACGGTCGCCGGACCGCACCCCTTCCCGGCGATGGTCCGCGACTTCCACCGCGTCATCGGCGTCGAGGCCCGCCGCCAGATCCTGGAGCGCGCGGGCCGCCTCCCCGACGCGGCCGTCGCCTGCGTCGGCGGCGGCTCGAACGCCATCGGCCTCTTCCACGCCTTCATCCCCGACGCGGACGTACGCCTCATCGGCTGCGAGCCCGCCGGACACGGCATCGAGACCGGTGAGCACGCTGCCACCCTGACGGCCGGCGAACCGGGCATCCTGCACGGCTCCCGCAGTTACGTCCTCCAGGACGAGGAGGGCCAGATCACCGAGCCCTACTCGATCTCGGCCGGGCTCGACTACCCGGGCATCGGCCCCGAGCACGCCTACCTCAAGGACAGCGGCCGGGGCGAGTACCGCGCCGTCACCGACGACGCGGCCATGCAGGCTCTGCGTCTGCTGTCCCGCACCGAGGGCATCATCCCGGCCATCGAGAGCGCGCACGCGCTCGCCGGGGCCCTGGAGGTCGGCAGGGAACTAGGCCCCGACGGGCTGATCGTCGTCAACCTCTCGGGCCGCGGCGACAAGGACATGGACACGGCCGCGCGCTACTTCGGCCTGTACGACGAGGGCGCCGACGCCGTCGTCGAGGCGGACGCCGACAGCGACACCGCCGAGATCGAGGGGGACGCCAAGTGAGCGGCAACGTACAGCTGTTGAGTGACACCCTCGCCGGGGCGAAGGCGGCGGGCCGGTCCGCGCTGATCGCGTACCTGCCGGCCGGCTTCCCGACCGTGGACGGCGGTATCGCGGCGATCAAGGCCGTCTTCGACGGCGGCGCGGACGTCGTCGAGGTCGGGCTGCCGCACAGCGACCCCGTCCTCGACGGACCCGTCATCCAGACCGCCGACGACATCGCCCTGCGCGGCGGCGTCAGGATCGCCGACGTGATGCGCACGGTCCGCGAGGCGTACGAGGCGACCGGCAAGCCCGTCCTCGTGATGACGTACTGGAACCCCATCGACCGCTACGGCGTCGAGCGCTTCACCGCCGAGCTGGCCGAGGCGGGCGGCGCCGGGTGCATCCTGCCCGACCTGCCCGTCCAGGAGTCGGCGCTGTGGAGGGAGCACGCGGAGAAGCACGGCCTCGGGACCGTCTTCGTCGTCGCGCCCAGCAGCAAGGACGCCCGGCTCGCCGAGATCACCGCGGCCGGCTCCGGCTTCGTGTACGCGGCCTCGCTGATGGGTGTCACCGGCACCCGCGTGTCCGTGGGCGCCCAGGCGCAGGAACTGGTCCGGCGCACCAAGGCCACCACCGACCTGCCGGTCTGTGTCGGCCTCGGCGTCTCGAACGCCGTACAGGCCCGTGAGGTCGCCGGCTTCGCCGACGGCGTCATCGTCGGTTCGGCCTTCGTGAAGCTGATGCTGGACGCCCCCGACGAGACCGCGGGGCTTGACGCCGTACGCGCTCTCGCCGCCGACCTCGCCAAGGGCGTGCGCGGTACGGCGTAGCGGCACGATGAAGTGATGAACGGTTCACTCACTCGAACGGGTGGACCTGGGTCCGGGGAGGCGCGGTGCGCCTCCCCGGTTCGTTCTGCGGGATGTGAGCGAGAAGAACCGTGAGGGAAAGCGCACCGCCCGCGAGCGGCTGGCGGAAGAGCGAGACAAGCAGAAGACGGCCGACAAGCGCCGCCGGGTGCTGGTCGTGGGCGGAGCGATCGTCTGCGTACTGGCCCTGGCCGGGGTGATCGGCGTCCTCGCCGCGAACTCGGGCGACGGGAAGGCGGACGCCGAGGCGGGCCCGCTGACGGCTCCCTCGGGGGCGAACGGCGACGACAGCCTCGCCATCCCCGTCGGCAAGGAGAGCGCGAAGTCGACCCTCACCGTGTGGGAGGACTTCCGCTGCCCGGCCTGCAAGAGCTTCGAGGACGGCTACCGCTCGACGGTCCATGAGCTGACGGAGTCCGGACAGCTGAAGGTCGAGTACCACCTGGCGACCCTGATCGACGGGAACATGCGCGGCAGCGGCTCCCTGAGAGCCGCCAACGCCGCCGCGTGCGCCCAGGACGCCGGGAAGTTCCCCGCGTACCACGACGTGCTGTTCGAGAACCAGCCCGCCGAGACGGACGACGCGTACGCGCAGAACAGCAAGCTGATCGAGCTGGCCGGCAAGGTCGACGGGCTGACCACCGCCCCGTTCAAGAAGTGCGTCGAGGGCGGCACCCACGACAGCTGGGTGGCCAAGTCCCACCAGGCCTTCCAGGGCGGTGGCTTCAGCGGCACGCCGACGGTCCTGCTGAACGGGAAGAACATCTACCAGGACCAGTCGATGACCCCGGCCAAGCTGAAGCAGCTGGTGCAGCAGGCCGACAAGGCGTGAGCCCCGGGCGGGGCCCTCAGGACGACAGGGTCCCGCCCGGTCTCGTTATGGACCCGTAGCCCGGGCGGGTTGCCGTACGTGGCGCCCGGCAGGGTAGCGTCGACCCCGCCATGGAATTTGCCTATATCCCCAGTCCTTCGCGCGGTGTGCTGCACCTCGGCCCCATTCCGCTGCGTGGCTACGCGTTCTGCATCATCATCGGCGTCTTCGTAGCCGTCTGGCTCGGCAACAAACGCTGGGTCGCGCGCGGGGGCCGGCCAGGCACCGTGGCGGACATCGCCGTGTGGGCCGTGCCGTTCGGCCTCGTCGGCGGCCGGCTGTACCACGTCATCACCGACTACCAGCTGTACTTCAGCGAGGGTCAGGACTGGGTCGACGCCTTCAAGATCTGGGAGGGCGGCCTCGGTATCTGGGGGGCCATCGCGCTCGGCGCGGTCGGTGCCTGGATCGGCTGCCGCCGCCGTGGCATCCCGCTGCCGGCCTGGGCCGACGCCCTCGCCCCCGGCATCGCCCTCGCGCAGGCCATCGGCCGCTGGGGCAACTGGTTCAACCAGGAGCTGTACGGGCGCGAGACCGATCTGCCCTGGGCGCTGCACATCACGTCCGTGACGGACGGCCGCGAGCCCGGCTACTACCACCCGACGTTCCTGTACGAGTCGCTGTGGTGCATCGGTGTCGCGGTCCTCGTCATCTGGGCGGACCGCCGCTTCAAGCTCGGCCACGGCCGCGCCTTCGCGCTGTACGTCGCCGCGTACTGCGTAGGTCGCTTCTGGATCGAGTACATGCGTGTCGACGAGGCCCACCACTTCCTGGGGCTCCGTCTGAACGGCTGGACCTCGATCGTCGTCTTCCTCCTCGCCGTGCTCTACATCGTGCTGTCGGCACGAAGCAGGCCGGGCCGCGAAGAGGTCGTCGAGCCGAACGCCCCGGACGACGACACCGACGAGGACGGCGCCGCGGTGGACCTGGACAAGAAGTCCGAGGACGAGAAGTCCGGCGACGAGAAGTCCGAGGACGACACCGAGGCAGAGGCCGCGGACTCCGACTCCGCCGAGGAGAAGAAAAAGACCAAGGCAGAAACCAAGGCCGAGACCACGGCGGAAGCCACGGAAGAAGCCGAGGCAGCGGACAAGGCGGACGGCAAGGTGGAGGAGAAGGACGAGGCCGGGTCGGCCAAGAAGTCCTGACCTCCGCGGGTACGTGGAAGGGGGCGCCCCGAGTTCCGGGGGCGCCCCCTTCCACGTACCCGGCGGTCCCTACCCGCGGCGGGCCAGCGCCAGCGTGCGGTGCGCCCCCGCCACCACCGCCGTGTCGATGAAGCGGCCGTCGGGGAGGGCCTGGGCGCCGGGATCGGTGGCCGCCGCACCGAGGATCGTCTCGGCCGTTTCGATCTCCTCCGCAGTCGGGAGATAGGCGGCCTCGATCACCGGGAGCTGACGGGGGTGGATGGCCGCGCGGCCGAAGAACCCCAGGTCACGGCCGTGCGCGCAGGACGCGGCCAGTCCCGCGAGGTCGCGTACGTCGGGGTGGACGGACTGGGGCGGTGGGGCGAGGCCCGCCGCGCGGGCGGCCACGACCACGCGGGAGCGCGGCCAGTCGAGGCCCGCGTCGGCGCGTACGCCCAGGTCGGCCCGTAGATCGGCCTCGCCGAGCGCGATACCGCGCAGGGCGGGATGGGCCGTGGCGACGGCGAAGGCGTGCTCGACGGCCAGGGCCGATTCCAGGAGGGCGTACAGGGGGAGGCCCGGGACGAGTTCCGCCGTACGCAGGATCTCGGCGGGGGAGGAGACCTTCGGCAGACGCAGGCCCGCGAGGGTGCCGAGCGCGGCCGGGGTGCGCAGGGCGTGCAGGTCGGCGGGGAACTCCGGGCCGTCCAGGGCGTTGACGCGGACGTGCACCGGGACCGGGGGCGGCTCGGCGAGGAGGTCGGCGGTGGCGGCGCGGGCGTACTCCTTGCGGTCGGGGGCGACCGCGTCCTCCAGGTCCACGACGACGACGTCGGCGCCGGCGGCCAGCGCCTTCGCCACCCTCTCGGGGCGGTCGCCGGGGACGTACAGCCAGGTGAGCGGTACCCCCGTCCTGATCTGTGTGGTCACAGGGCGCCCTCCGCCCGGAGCTTGCCGATCTCGTCGTCCGTCAGGCCGAGTTCGGTGAGGACCGCGTCGGTGTCGGCGCCGTGCGGGCGGCCGGCCCAGCGGATCCCGCCGGGGGTGTCGGTGAGGCGGAAGAGGACGTTCTGCATGCGCAGCGGGCCCAGTTCGGGATCGTCGACGGTGGTGATCGAGCCGAGGGCCGCGTACTGCGGGTCCTCCATGACATCGCGTACGTCCTGGACGGGGGCCACCGCCGCCTCCGCCTTCTCGAAGGCGTCGATGACGTCGGCGCGGGTGTGCCGGGCGATCCACGAGCCGACCGCCTCATCGAGGACGTCGTTGTGGCGGGCCCGGTCCGCGCCCGTGGCGAACCATGGTTCGGTGATCAGCTCGGGGCGGCCGACCAGGCACATCACGCGCTCGGCGACCGACTGGGCCGAGGTCGAGACGGCGACCCAGGTGCCGTCGGCGGTGCGGTAGGTGTTGCGCGGCGCGTTGTTCTGCGAGCGGTTGCCGGTACGGGCCTGGACATGGCCCAACTGGTCGTACCAGAGCGGCTGCGGGCCCAGCACCGTGAGGATCGGCTCGATGATCGCCATGTCCACGACCTGCCCGCGGCCCGTACGGTCGCGCGCCGCCAGGGCCGTCATCACCGCGTACGCCGTGGCCAGGCCCGCGATGGAGTCGGCGAGGCCGAAGGGCGGCAGGACCGGCGGGGCGTCCGGCTCACCGGTGATCGCGGCGAACCCGCTCATCGCCTCGGCGAGCGTGCCGAAACCGGGGCGGCGGGAGTACGGGCCGAACTGGCCGAAGCCGGTGACCCGGGCGAGCACCAGACGGGGGTTCACGGCCGACAGCTCCTCCCAGCCGAGGTCCCACTTCTCCAGCGTGCCCGGCCGGAAGTTCTCGATGATCACATCGGCGGAGGCGGCGAGGCGCAGCAGGGTGCCGCGTCCGCCGTACGTGGAGAGGTCCAGGGTCATCGTGCGTTTGTTGCGGCCGAGGAGTTTCCACCAGAGGCCGATGCCGTCCTTCGACGGGCCGTGGCCGCGGGACGGGTCCGGTCTGCGCGGGTGCTCGACCTTGACGACCTCCGCGCCGAAGTCGCCGAGCATCGTGGCGGCGAGGGGGCCGGCGAAGAGGGTCGCGAGATCGAGGACGCGGAGGCCGTCGAGAGGGGCCGGGGCGGGGGTGGCGGTCATGGCTGTGAGGCCTCCGAGGGGCTGGGGCGGGTGGCCAGACGGGCGGTCAGTTCGGCGAGGGCGTCGAAGCCTGTTCCGTCGAAGTCGCCGACGGTCGTGGCCAGGCGGTTCTTGAGGGGGGTCGTCCAGCGGGACGGGATCGCCTCGGGGCTGCCCGCGAGCAGGCCCGCGATCGAACCGGCCGTCGCGCCGTTCGAGTCGGTGTCCCAACCACCCGACACCGCACGGCAGATGGACGCCGTGAAGTCACCGTCCGCGTGGGTGAGGGCGGCGGCGAGCAGGGCCGTGTTGGGGACGGCGTGGACCCAGTGGTACGAGCCGTGGGTGGCGTGCAGTTCGTCCACGACCCGGTCGAAGTCCTGCTGCTGTCGGGCCAGTTGGATCGCCTGGCGGACCGCTTCGGCGAGGCGGGAGTCCGGGGGGACGACGGTGAGACCCGTACGCAGGCAGGTGTGGATGCCGCTCGTGCCGGTGGCCGCCTCCGCGATGACGGCCGCCGTGAACATCGCCGCGTAGACGCCGTTGGCCGTGTGGGTGAGGACGGCGTCCCGGTGCGCCTGTTCCGCGGCGGCGGCGGGAGCACCCGGGTTGGTCCAGCCGTGGACGTCCGCGCGGATCAGGGCGCCGATCCACTCGCGGAACGGGTTGCGGTGGCGGGCCGTGTGCGGGGGTTCGATGCCGTCGAGGAGGTTGCGGTAGGCGACGCGTTCCGCCGTGAACGTACGGCCCGCGGGGAGTTCGTCCAGCCAGAGGCGGGCCACGTCCGTGGTGGTGAAGTCCCTGCCGTGGCGTTGGAGCAGGAGGAGGTTCAGGAGAGGGTAGTTGAGGTCGTCGTCCTCCGGCATGCCGTCGATGTTCTCGGCGAGGGAGGTGCGGGCGGAGCGGCGGTTCCAGGGGTATTTCGCTTTGAGCTCGGGTGTCAGGCCGTGCTCTGTGAACCAGGTGGTGAGGGGCCAGTTGCCGGTGGCTTCGGCGAGTTGGCGGATGGCGGTCAGGGGGAGTTTCTCCACCGGTTTGCCCAGGAGGCAGCCGGCTGCTCTGCCCAGCCAGGCGGCTTGCAGGGCTGTTTCTTCCCCAGACCCGCCCCTTCCCGAAAGCGGGGGCTGCGCCCCCACGCCCCCCGGTGACTTGCTGAGGTCCGCCGTCTCCGCTGTGCCCACCCGTTCCGCCCTTGCGGAACGCCTGCCCCCAGCTGTGGCGGGGCAGAGGGCACGGATGCCGGCGAGGTCGGTCGGCTCTTTGTCCGCCAACCTGCTCGGCAGGTCAGCCAGTTCGTCCAGCAGGTCCAGGGACAGGGCGCGTAGGTAGGGGGAGGCCGGGTGGGGGGAGGCGCCTGCCCGGCGGGGGGAATCGGGGCCGCCCGCTCTGAGCCAGCGGGCCGCGATCGCCTCGGGGCGGCGGCCGTCCTCCTCCGCCTGGCGCAGTTCGTGGCCCAGCAGGTCTTCCGGCTGGACCCAGGTCAGGCGCAGCGGGGTCGGACGGGAGAGGGTCATGACAGCTCCGCGTACGCCGTCTCGTGGGCGCGGCGGCGGGTGACGTCCCGCGCGAAGATCTCCTGGGTCACCTCGGTGAGGGTCCGCGCGGGTGCCCTCAGGTCCAGCCGGCTGGCCTCCGCCACCGTCTTGGCCCAGTCGGACGGGATCTCCGCGCCCAGGGCGCCCGCGAGAGCGCCGGACATCGTCGCGATGGAGTCGCAGTCGCGGCCGTAGTTCACCGAACCCAGCACCGCGTGCCGGTAGTCGCCGCCCGAGACCAGCAACATCGCCAGAGCGACCGGCAGTTCCTCGATCGAGTGGATACGGGAGGGGCGGCGGGCGCCCAGGGACGGGCTGCGGTAGTCCGGGCCGACCGTGTCGTACGGGGCGACCGCCTCCCGCAGCGGACGCAGCGCCGACTCGAAGTCCGAGTACCGCGTGGCCGTGTCGCAGACCGTCTCGATCGCGGCCCGCGTGCCGTCCTTCGCCACGGCGAGACAGGCCCCGACCACCGAGTCCGGGGTCGCGCCGGGGGCGCAGGCCGCCGCCACGGCCGCCGCGAAGACCCCCGCCGCCTCGCGCCCGTACGACGACTGGTGGGCGCCCGCGACGTCGAGGGCCTCGGCGTACGCGCCCGCCGGGTTCGCCGCGTTGACCAGGCCGACCGGCGCCATGTACATCGCGGCACCGCAGTTGACGATGTTGCCGGTGCCCGCCTCGCGCGGGTCCACGTGCCCGTAGTGGATCCTGGCCACCAGCCACTTCTCGGCGAGGAAGATCCGCTGGAGGGGCAGCGCGTCCGCTTCGAGTTCCGGGATCCAGCGGGGCGTCGTCATCAGGTCGGGCACGAGGTGTCCGGCGACGGCGTACGCGTCCAGGTGGTCGCGGACCGTCGCGTAGACCCGTACCAGCGCGTGCGTCATCAAGGTGTCGTCGGTGACGTGTCCGTCGCCCTTGTGGTACGGCGCTACGGGGCGGGCCGTGCGCCATTCGTCGCCGTGCCAGGGGCCGACGATGCCGTGGACGCGTCCGCCGTGCCGTTCGACGATCTGCTCGGGGGAGTAGCCCTCCACGGGACCGCCGAGCGCGTCGCCGACTGCGGCCCCGACGAGGGCTCCGGTGATCCGGTCTTCCAGGGTTCCCGCTTCTTCGCTTCCGATCTCTTCACTTCTGATTGCTTTGCTTACGGTTTCTTCGCTTTTTGTCGTCATGCCCGGATCATCCTCCGGGAAGGGCCAGTTCCGTGGCTTCCAGGAGATCGGCGAGTCCGATGAGGTCCGTGCCGGTCAGGCGCGGCAGCGTGCAGCCGGAGAGCGTGCGGCAGGCGTCCCGCCAGGCGGCCGGGATGGCCGCCCCGCCGCCGAGTGCGCCGGTCAGCGCGCCGGCGAGGGCCGGGGCCGAGTCCGCGACCCGGGACAGACACGCCGCCGCCGGTACCGCCTCCGCGATCCGGCCGCGGGCGGCGACGGCGAGTGCGAGGGCGACCGGGACGGTCTCGGCGGCGGCGATGCCGTAGCTGTAGACGTGGTCGACGATCTGGTGTTCCAGGAGGGGAACGAGGCCGAAGGCGCCGTCCCCGTTCGCGCGGGCGGCGTCGGCGAGCGCCAGGGCGTGGCGGGCGTTGCGGCCGATCTCCGTGGCCTCCGGGAGTTCGGCCAGGGCCGCTTCCGCGCAGGCGTCCACGTCGGCGCCGCTCAGCGCGAGGGCGACGGCCGCGGCCATCGCGCGGGCGCCGTGCACGCCGTCGCCGTCCTGGGTGTAACGGGCGTCGAACTCGGCCAGGTCCGCGGCGGACCGGGGGTCCCCCGCGTGGGCGACCGCCAGGACACAGGCCCGTACGCAGGCCGCGTCGTCGAAGTAGTGGGGGTTGTCGTGGCCCGAGGCGGGTGGGCGCAGGCCGTTGGCGAGATTGCCGAGGCCCGCGCGTACGGAGATGCGGGCGCGCAGGGGGAGTACCGCCGACTCGACCTCGGGGGCCCGGTCCGCGGCGGCGGCGACCTCGCTGGCGATCGCGTTCCAGGAGAGGTCGATCGCTGCGCGCATGCGGCGGGCTCGGCTGAGGTCGCCCAGGGCGGCGGCGTCCGCGGCGCGAAGCACCGCCTCTGCCGCGAAGGCCGCCCACTCTGCGTCGTCCGAGGGGCCGAGGCGCAGGGGTTCGGGGGGCTGGTTGAGGGCGATGGGGACGGGGAGGGTGGTGGTGGCGTTCTGTTCGGCGAAGGTGTCCAGTTCGCGGGTGAGGCGTCTTGTCCATTCGGGCATGCGGGTTGCTCTGTGCCGTGCCGCCGGCCAACCGGCGGCGTCGCCGGCCGCGAGGCCCAGGAGGAGGCCTTCGATTCGGCGGGGTGTTGTGTGCGGGTTCGTTGTGGCTGGTTGCGCCGTTCCCCGCGCCCCTGGGGGAGTGGGGGGTGTGGGGTCGCTTGTGGGGTGCGGGTCGGTGGGGGCTTGTTGCGCCGTTCCCCGCGCCCCTGAGGGGGTGGGGGGTGTGGAGTGGGCTGGAGGGTGCGGGTGCGTTGTGGCTGGTCGCGCCGTTCCCCGCGCCCCTGAGAGGTGCGCCGGTGCCGGTGAAGGGTGTGGTCCTGAAGGGGCTGTGGGGGTCATTGGGATTCCTCGGGTGGGGTCAGTAGGTCTGCTACGTCCAGGACGTGGTGGCCCTGCATCGAGGGGAGGCAGCTGCCCTTCGCGGGGCCGATCGCCGCCGCCCAGGCGGGCGGGATCGCGGCGGCGCCGCGTGTGGCGCCGGCCAGGGCGCCCGCCACCGCCGCCGTCGTGTCGGCGTCGCGGCCCATGTTGACCGCCGTGAGGACGGCCTCCTCGAAGTCGCCGTCGGCCGCCGCGTACGCGCCGAAGGCCAGGGCGACGGCCTCGGGGGCCAGGTCCGTCCAGGGGTAGCCGCCGATGACGACCGCCGAGCGGACCGCGCGTTCGCCGCGATGTGCGCAGGCCACCGCCCTGCGCAGGGAGCGGGCCGTCCAGGAGTCGTCGGGGACGACCGCGAGGGCGGAGGCGACGACGACGATCGTGGGGGCGCCCGCCATCGCCGCGGCGACGCCCGCCGCGACGGCCTGGCCGCCGTAGATGCCCTCGCCGTCGTGGCTCACCGAACCGTCGATCGCCACCAGCCGCGCCGCCTCCGCGGGGCGGCCCGCCGCGAAGACCCCGAAGGGCGCCGCCCGCATGGCGAGGCCGTCGCTCCAGGCGTGCCGGTGCTGGGCGGAGATGGGGGCGGCGAGCCCCCGGCGCAGGTTCTCCAGCGTGCCCCGTTCGCTGAAGCCCGCGCCCCGGAACGGCCCCTCGTCGCGGTCCGCGATCCACTGGTGCCAGGCCGCCTCCACGTGGGCGACCGTGAGCGCCGAGCCGTGCCGGGCCAGCAGCAGACCCGAGAAGATCGCGTACTCCGTGTCGTCCGTGCCGGCCGGCTGTTCGGCCACGTATCCCGTGATGCGGCCCCAGCGCGCGCGGATCTCGGACGGTTTCATGTTCTCGGCCGGTGCCCCCAGCGCGTCCCCTACGGCGAGACCCAGCAGTGCGCCGCGGGCGCGGTCACGGAGGGCGGTGGCGCCCCCGTCCCCGGGCGCCGGTACCGGCGGAACGCAGGCGATCGATGCCATGGCGGCCCCTCTCCGTCGCGGGGTCCCGGGCGATCGGAAGCCAGTCGCAGGCCGGCCGGGAGCCCCTTTGCGGATGTGTCCCCCGGGAGGGGTTCGGCGGAGCCTCACGTGCCCCAGAGTCACCCGGTCGACATGTGTGCGCAGCTCGGCACGGATGAGCGAAAGGGGGCGAAGGTGCAGGTAAGTACGGCCTTCCTTGCTGGCGGGGGCGGAATTTCAGGCGTACGTTCGCAGTTGTCCAAAAGTAGAAGCAGTCCAAACAAGCAGTGAACGAGCACTTGGGGGACCCCCGCATGGCCATCATCGAGACCGAGGCCGCGCTGCACGAGGCGCACCGCGACAACCACACCCACCGGGACGTGAACGGCGGATGGCTGCGCCCGGCGGTCTTCGGCGCGATGGACGGCCTCGTCTCCAACCTGGCGCTGATGACCGGTGTGGCGGGTGGAGCCGTCTCGCACCGGACCGTCGTCATCACCGGGCTCGCGGGACTGGCCGCGGGTGCCTTCTCCATGGCGGCCGGCGAGTACACCTCCGTGGCCTCGCAGCGCGAACTCGTCGAAGCCGAACTCGACGTGGAGCGGCGGGAGTTGAGGAAGCATCCGCAGGACGAGGAGCATGAGCTGGCACTGCTGTACGAGGCCCGCGGGGTGGAGCCCGCGCTCGCGGGCGAGGTCGCCCGGCAGCTGTCCAGGGATCCCGAGCAGGCGCTGGAGATCCATGCGCGGGAGGAGCTGGGCATCGATCCCGGCGACCTGCCCTCACCCGTCGTCGCCGCCGTGTCGAGCTTCGGCGCGTTCGCCCTGGGCGCCCTGCTCCCCGTCCTCCCGTACCTGCTGGGGGCCGCCACCCTCTGGCCCGCCCTGCTGCTCGCCGCGCTCGGGCTCTTCGCCTGCGGGGCGATCGTCGCCAAGGTGACCGCCAGGTCATGGTGGTTCAGCGGGCTGCGGCAGCTCGCGCTGGGCGGGGCCGCGGCCGGTGTGACGTACGCCCTGGGCAGTTTCTTCGGAACGGCCGTAGGATGACCGGCACCGCCTGATCGCGCACCTATGCACGGGACTGCATAAGTAGCCGTTACTCGGCGGTTTCGAACGCTTAACCATTGGGCATGAGCCGTAAGCGCCGCGGGCAATGACGACCGCGCCGCACCACACGCACATCATCAGCAGCAGGTGACGTTGCCTGCCGCGATCGGGCCGACGGTCATGGATCTGACCGAAAAAGCCCCCTTTTTCAGCCGCCACGAGCGGCGCCCCGCCGCGACCCGTGGCGTCCGCATGATGGAACGCGGTATCCGGTTCACGAGAACCGCTCCATCATGTAACCTGCACGAAATTTTGCACTCTCGCTAAGGGCCAACGTCGTCCCTCGGCACTTGCCCCCAGAGCCTCAAGGCCTGGGAGGTGCCCCCCAGACACGACGACGACGGGAGAGCCGATGCGTACGCCGCGCCAGCCGTCCCAGCACTCCGAGAATGGCCAGAACTGGTCCTTCATGGATGCTCGCCCTGCCGCGCAGGGAATGTACGACCCGCGCAACGAGCACGACGCCTGCGGCGTCGGCTTCGTGGCGACCCTCACCGGTGAGGCGAGCCACGCGCTGGTCGAACAGGCGCTGACCGTGCTCCGCAACCTGGAGCACCGCGGCGCGACCGGCTCGGAACCCGACTCCGGGGACGGCGCGGGCATTCTGTCCCAGGTCCCCGACGCCTTCTTCCGCGAGGTGGCCGAATTCGAGCTGCCCGAGGCCGGCTCGTACGCGGTCGGCATCGCCTTCCTGCCCGAGGACGCCACCGCCGACGCCGTCTCACGGATCGAGACGATCGCCGCCGAGGAGAACCTCACGGTGCTCGGCTGGCGCGAGGTCCCGGTCGCCCCCGGACTCCTCGGCGCCACCGCCCGCTCGACGATGCCGCACTTCCGGCAGGTCTTCGTAGGGGACGGATCCAGCCAGGGAATCGACCTCGACCGCAAGGCGTTCGCGCTGCGCAAGCGCGCCGAGCGCGAGGCCGGCGTGTACTTCCCGTCGCTCTCCGCCCGCACCATCGTCTACAAGGGCATGCTGACCACCGGCCAGCTGGAGCCCTTCTTCCCGGACCTGTCCGACCGCCGCTTCGCCTCCGCGATCGCGCTCGTGCACTCCCGGTTCTCCACCAACACCTTCCCGAGCTGGCCGCTCGCGCACCCGTACCGCTTCGTCGCGCACAACGGCGAGATCAACACGGTCAAGGGCAACCGCAACTGGATGGCGGCCCGCGAGTCCCAGCTCGTCTCCGACCTGTTCGGCGAGCAGGACAGCCTCGACCGGGTCTTCCCGATCTGTACGCCCGACGCGTCCGACTCCGCCTCCTTCGACGAGGTCCTGGAGCTGCTGCACCTCGGCGGCCGGTCCCTCCCGCACTCCGTGCTGATGATGATCCCGGAGGCCTGGGAGAACCACGCCTCCATGGACCCGGCCCGCCGCGCCTTCTACCAGTTCCACTCCACGCAGATGGAGCCCTGGGACGGCCCGGCCTGCGTCACCTTCACCGACGGCACCCAGGTCGGCGCGGTCCTCGACCGCAACGGCCTGCGCCCCGGCCGCTACTGGGTCACCGACGACGGCCTCGTCGTCCTCGGTTCCGAGGTCGGCGTCCTCGACATCGACCCCGCGAAGGTCGTCCGCAAGGGCCGCCTGCAGCCCGGCCGCATGTTCCTCGTGGACACCGCCGAGCACCGGATCATCGAGGACGACGAGATCAAGGCCGGCCTCGCCGCCGAGAACCCGTACGCGGAGTGGCTCGAAGCCGGCGAGATCGAGCTCTCCGACCTCCCCGAGCGCGAGCACATCGTGCACACTCACGCCTCGGTCACCCGCCGCCAGCAGACCTTCGGCTACACCGAGGAAGAGCTGCGCGTCATCCTCGCCCCGATGGCCAAGACCGCCGGTGAGCCGCTCGGCTCCATGGGCACGGACTCGCCGATCGCGGCCCTGTCCGAGCGCCCCCGGCTGCTCTTCGACTACTTCACCCAGCTGTTCGCGCAGGTCACCAACCCGCCGCTGGATGCCATCCGCGAAGAGCTCGTCACCTCGCTGCGCTCCTCGCTCGGCCCCGCGGGCAACCTGCTGGAGCCGACCGCCGCCTCCTGTCGAAGCGTCACCCTGCCCTTCCCGGTGATCGACAACGACGAGCTGGCCAAGCTCATCCACATCAACGCCGACGGCGACATGCCGGGCATGAAGGCCGCGACGCTCTCCGGCCTGTACCGCGTCTCCGGCGGCGGCGACTCCCTCGCCGCCCGCATCGCGGAGATCTGCACCGAGGCCGACGCCGCCATCGAGAACGGCGCCCGTCTGATCGTCCTCTCGGACCGGCACTCCGACGCCGAGCACGCACCGATCCCCTCGCTGCTGCTGACCGCCGCCGTCCACCACCACCTCATCCGCACCAAGCAGCGCACCCAGGTGGGCCTGCTGGTCGAGGCGGGCGACGTCCGCGAGGTCCACCACGTGGCCCTCCTCATCGGCTTCGGCGCCGCGGCCGTCAACCCGTACCTCGCGATGGAGTCCGTCGAGGACCTGGTCAGGGCCGGTACGTTCCTCCCGGGCATGGAGCCCGAGCAGGCCATCCGCAACCTGATCTACGCGCTCGGCAAGGGCGTCCTCAAGGTCATGTCCAAGATGGGCATCTCCACCGTCGCCTCCTACCGCGGCGCCCAGGTCTTCGAGGCCGTCGGCCTCGACACGGCCTTCGTGCAGAAGTACTTCAGCGGCACCGCCACCAAGATCGGCGGCGTCGGCATCGACGTCGTCGCCAAGGAGGTCGCCGCCCGCCACGCGAAGGCGTACCCGGCCAGCGGCATCGCGCCCGCGCACCGCGCCCTCGACATAGGCGGCGAGTACCAGTGGCGCCGCGAGGGCGAGCCGCACCTGTTCGACCCCGAGACGGTCTTCCGCCTCCAGCACTCGGCGCGCAGCAACCGCTACGACATCTTCAAGAAGTACACGGACCGCGTGAACGAGCAGTCCGAGCGCCTGATGACGCTGCGCGGCCTGTTCGGCTTCGACTCGGGCCGCGAGGCCATCTCGATCGACGAGGTCGAGCCGGTCAGCGAGATCGTCAAGCGCTTCTCCACCGGCGCCATGTCGTACGGCTCCATCTCCAAGGAAGCCCACGAGACGCTCGCCATCGCCATGAACCAGCTGGGCGCCAAGTCCAACACCGGTGAGGGCGGCGAGGACCCGGACCGCCTCTACGACCCGGCGCGCCGCTCGTCCATCAAGCAGGTCGCCTCCGGCCGCTTCGGCGTCACCTCCGAGTACCTGGTCAACGCCGACGACATCCAGATCAAGATGGCCCAGGGCGCCAAGCCCGGCGAGGGCGGCCAGCTGCCCGGCCACAAGGTCTACCCGTGGGTCGCCAAGACCCGGCACAGCACCCCCGGCGTGGGCCTCATCTCCCCGCCCCCGCACCACGACATCTACTCCATCGAAGACCTCGCCCAGCTGATCCACGACCTGAAGAACGCGAACCCGCAGGCGCGGATCCACGTGAAGCTGGTCTCCGAGGTCGGCGTCGGCACGGTCGCCGCGGGTGTCTCCAAAGCCCACGCGGACGTCGTCCTCATCTCCGGCCACGACGGCGGAACGGGCGCCTCCCCGCTCACCTCGCTCAAGCACGCGGGCGGTCCCTGGGAGCTGGGCCTCGCCGAGACCCAGCAGACGCTGCTCCTCAACGGCCTGCGCGACCGCATCGTCGTCCAGACCGACGGTCAGCTGAAGACCGGCCGTGACGTCGTCATCGCCGCGCTCCTCGGCGCCGAGGAGTTCGGTTTCGCGACCGCGCCGCTCGTCGTCTCCGGCTGCGTCATGATGCGCGTCTGCCACCTCGACACCTGCCCCGTCGGCATCGCCACCCAGAACCCCGTCCTGCGGGACCGGTTCACGGGCAAGGCCGAGTACATCGTGAACTTCTTCAAGTTCATCGCCGAAGAGGTCCGCGAGATCCTCGCCGAGCTGGGCTTCCGCACCATCGAGGAGGCCGTCGGCCACGCCGAGGCGCTCGACGTGGCCCGCGCGGTCGACCACTGGAAGGCGCAGGGCCTCGACCTGGCCCCGCTCTTCTACGTGCCCGAGCTGCCCGAGGGCGCGGCCCTGCACCAGACCATCGAGCAGGACCACGGCCTGGAGAAGGCGCTCGACAACGAGCTGATCAAGCTCGCCGCCGACGCCCTCAACGCGACCGGCGCCACCGACGCCCAGCCGGTCCGCGCCCAGGTCGCCATCCGCAACATCAACCGCACGGTCGGCACCATGCTCGGCCACGAGGTGACGAAGAAGTTCGGCGGCGCGGGCCTGCCGGACGACACCGTCGACATCACCTTCACCGGTTCCGCGGGCCAGTCCTTCGGCGCCTTCCTGCCGCGCGGTGTGACGCTGCGCCTGGAGGGCGATGCCAACGACTACGTCGGCAAGGGCCTCTCCGGCGGCCGGGTGATCGTCCGTCCCGACCGGGGCGCCGACCACCTCGCCGAGTTCTCCACCATCGCGGGCAACACCATCGCGTACGGGGCGACGGGCGGCGAGCTGTTCCTGCGCGGCCGTACCGGCGAGCGCTTCTGCGTCCGCAACTCCGGTGCGACCGTGGTCGCCGAGGGCGTGGGCGACCACGGCTGCGAGTACATGACCGGCGGTCACGCCGTCGTCATCGGCGAGACGGGCCGCAACTTCGCGGCCGGCATGTCGGGCGGCATCGCGTACGTCATCGACCTGGACCGCGACAACGTCAATGCCGGAAACCTCGGCGCGGTCGAGGAACTCGACGACACCGACAAGCAGTGGCTGCACGACGTCGTGCGCCGGCACCAGGAGGAGACGGCCTCCACCGTCGCCGAGAAGCTCCTGGCCGAGTGGGACACCGCGGTGGACCGCTTCAGCAAGATCATCCCCAGCACGTACAAGGCAGTGCTCGCCGCCAAGGACGCCGCCGAGCGAGCCGGACTCGACGAGTCCGCGATCACCGAGAAGATGATGGAGGCGGCGACCAATGGCTGATCCCAAGGGCTTTCTGAACCACGGCCGAGAGGTCGCCAGGACCCGCCCCGTCCAGGAGCGCGTCAGGGACTGGAACGAGGTCTACGTCCCGGGCTCCCTCCTGCCCATCATCCCCACGCAGGCCTCGCGCTGCATGGACTGCGGCATCCCCTTCTGCCACAACGGCTGTCCCCTCGGGAACCTCATCCCCGAGTGGAACGACTTCGCGTACCGCGAGGACTGGTCCGCGGCCTCCGAGCGGCTGCACGCCACGAACAACTTCCCGGAGTTCACCGGCCGGCTGTGCCCCGCGCCCTGCGAGTCGGCGTGCGTGCTGGGCATCAACCAGCCCGCCGTCACCATCAAGAACGTCGAGGTCTCGATCATCGACAAGGCGTGGGACAGCGGCGACGTCGCCCCCCAGGCCCCCGAGCGCCTCTCCGGCAAGACGGTCGCCGTCATCGGCTCCGGCCCCGCGGGCCTCGCCGCCGCACAGCAGCTCACCCGCGCCGGCCACACGGTCGCCGTCTACGAGCGCGCCGACCGCGTCGGCGGCCTCCTGCGCTACGGCATCCCCGAGTTCAAGATGGAGAAGCGGCACATCAACCGCCGCATCGAGCAGATGCGCGCGGAGGGCACCCGCTTCCGTACCGGCATCGAGATCGGCCGCGACCTCAAGGCCACCGACCTGCGCAAGCGGTACGACGCCGTCGTCATCGCCGCCGGCGCCACCGTCTCCCGCGACCTGCCGGTCCCCGGCCGCGAGCTGAACGGCATCCACTTCGCCATGGAGTACCTGCCGCTCGCCAACAAGGTGCAGGAGGGCGACTTCGTGGCGCCCCCCATCACCGCCGAGGGCAAGCACGTCGTCGTCATCGGCGGCGGCGACACCGGCGCGGACTGCGTGGGCACCGCCCACCGCCAGGGCGCGGCCTCCGTCACCCAGCTGGAGATCATGCCCCAGCCGGGCGAGGACCGCGCTCCTCACCAGCCGTGGCCGACGTTCCCCATGCTCTACAAGGTGACCTCCGCGCACGAGGAGGGCGGCGAGCGCGTCTACGCCGTCTCCACCACCCACTTCGAGGGCGACGAGGACGGCAACGTCCAGTGGCTGCACCTCGGCGAGGTCGAGTTCATCGACGGCAAGCTCACGCCGAAGCCGGGCACGGAGCGCAAGATCCCCGCCCAGCTCGTCACCCTCGCCATGGGCTTCACCGGCACCGACCAGGAGAACGGACTGGTCTCCCAGTTCGCCCTCGACCTCGACGAGCGCGGCAACATCGCCCGCGACCGCGACTACGCGACCAACGTGCCCGGCGTGTTCGTCGCCGGTGACGCCGGGCGCGGCCAGTCCCTCATCGTGTGGGCCATCGCGGAGGGCCGCTCGGCCGCCCGCGGGGTCGACCGCTTCCTGACGGGCGTCAGCGAGCTGCCGGCGCCGGTCCGCCCCACAGACCGGTCCTTGATGGTCTGACGCTCCACCCCCCCATAGACGTCCCGTACAACGGTGTACGGAACTGAGCGCGGCGCCTGCCCCTCGTCCCCGACCGGATGATGGTGGGCGCCGTGGTGCGTCCGCACGGGTTTTCGTCTGCGGGTCCGGTGGGGGCGGGCCTCAACGATTGCGCAGTTCCCCGCGCCCCTGGGGGTTTTCAGGGGCGCGGGGAACTGCGCAACGGGGGCGAGGGGGTGCAGCCCCCATGCGGTTACTTCACTTCGTAGGGCTGGCCGTAGACCTTCCACTTCAGCGGGGTGTCCAGGTCCAGATTGCCGTCGTACAGGAACCGCCGCTGAGCCGTGTCCACACGAGACGTGTCCCGGCGCCCCTCGTCCTCCATCGTCTTCTTCCGCATGTCCAGGAAGATGTCGAGGTACGAGACCTCCTTGCCGCCCTCCGCAGGAGTGTCCGCCTCCGCCATCGCCTGCTTGCGGATGCCGTAGAAACCGGGATTGCCGGGCCCGTGCATCACCATCGCGTCGTAGTAGATGAACTGACCGAGCACACCGAGCCCGTCGCGCTTCGCGAGCCGTACCGCGGGGTCGAAGTACACCCGGTCCCGCTCGGAATCCTGCGCCCGCTGGAACGCGGCCTTCGCCGCCTCCGCCTTCCAGGCAGCCACGAACCCGTCGCCCAACCCCGCATGCGACTCGGACCCGTCGACCTTCCGCAGAGCGGGCAGATACCGCGCCAGCGCATTGCCCGGATGCGCCTTCGTATAACGCTCGACCAGGACGAGCAGATCATGCGTACCGGTGGTGAAACCGATGATCCCCGCCGTGTACCCGCGGCCGTCGTCGATGTCCTCGATGTAGCCGTACTGCGCACGCCAGTCCAGGCTGGAGTTCTCCGCGCTGGACACGATCCGCTGCGCCAACTCCTTCTTCCCCGGCGCGTCCAGCCCGGCCGCACGCGCGTCGGGAGTGGCGCTCCGGCTGTCCGAACGCCCGCCGTCGTCACCCTGGCCGGGCACGACGAAGCAGGCCGCCAACGTGAACAGAGGGACGACGACGAACAGCAGACGGCCAGCGCGTTTCATGAGCAAAGAGTACGATCGGCGCAGGGTGCCGTGCCGCACCGGGTGGATTTTCTGTGTACGCCGGGGGAGGTTCTGTGAGCGCGGAGGAACTGGCGCTGCTACGGGCAGAGTTGGATGTTCCACTACCGGACGGCTTTACGGAACTGGACGGCCCACAAGCTCTGTTGCTCGCCCAGGCACTGCGCCGGGCACGTGAGCGCCGAGCCTCCGGACTGCACGAGTCCGTCGAGGACGCCCTCACTCTCGTACCGGCCCTGACCAGGGAGCCTGTCCGCCGGATGCTCTTCCGCTGAAGGGAATCCGCATGGACGCGCTACGCGGCAGAGCCGAGACCCTGAAGCTCGCCCGACTGCTGGACGTCGAGCCACAGCAACTGGCGTTCCTCGAAGAGCTGCCCGCCGACGACGTACGCCTCTTCCGTGAGAGCGCCGTCGCCGCGCTCTTCGACGAGGACCCCGCCCTGCTCGACCGCATCGCAGGCGTGACGAAACTGCTGCCCGCCGCCGTCGCCGCGGGCATCGCCCAGAAAGCCCTTGGGCCGCGCCTGGCCGCCGCGCTCGCCGGACGCCTCGAACCGGCCCGCGCCGCCGACATCATCGACAAGCTGCCCGTCGACTTCACGGCCCGCTGCTGCCACCACGTCGACCCGCGCCGGATCGCCGGGATCATGGGCAGGCTGGACGACGACATCGTCGTACGCATCGCCCTCGTCCTCGCCGAACGCGGCGACCACCTCACGATGGGCCGGTTCGTCGGCCATCTGCGGGACTCGGCGCTCAAAGGGATCCTGCCGCGGCTCGCGGAAACGACTCTGCTGCGTACGGGGTTCGTCATCGACCATCCCGAGCGGCTCGGGCACATCGTCGAACTCCTCGACGATCAGCGGATCTCCGCGGTCATCGAGGCCGCCGCCGACCACGGCCTGTGGCCCGAGGCCATAGCCGTCGCGGGCATGGCGGCCGGTGAGCAGCGGGCCCGGATCGCGTCCTTGACCGCCGCGCAGCCGGAGGGGCGGCTCGACTCCCTGATACGCGCCACGGCCGAGCAGGACCTGTGGGAGTCGCTGCTGCCGATCGTGTCGCTGCTCAGCGAGGACGAACTGCGGGCCGTCGCCGCGTTGCCCGCGCTGCGGGACCCCGCGGTGTTGGGCGGGCTCGTCCACGGGGTGGTGGGGACCGAGCTCTGGGGGGATTTCCTGCCGCTGGTCGGGGTGTTGCCGCCCAGTGCGCGGCGGGTGGTGGCGGGGGTTGCGGGGGCGCTCGACGACGCGGGTCTTGACGCGCTGGCCCGCGGGGTCGACAAGGAGGACCTCTGGGATCTGGTCCTCCCTCTCATCGAGCTGATGTCCGACGCGGCGCGTGAGCGGGTCCTTGCGCTGCGGTCGTTCCAGGAACGGGCGGCCGGGTAGGAGGGCCCGCCCCCCACCGGGCCCCTCCGGGGCGGTTCGTCCATACGGTGCGGTCCGGTGGGGGCGAGCCCAAAAGATTGCGCAGTTCCCCGCGCCCCTTAGAGGGTGGGTGGTTGCGGCCTGTGGGTATCGTCCGGCCGGTGGGGGCGTGCCTAAAAGATTGCGCCGTTCCCCGCGCCCCTTAGGGGGTGGGGGTGGGCCTGAAGGATTGCGCAGTTCCCCGTGCCTCTTAGGGGTGGGGGTGGGCCCATGGGATTGCGCCGTTCCCCGTGCCCCTTGCAGGCCGGGCTGATCGTGTCGTTCCGCCGGTCCCCCCTCCTCCCCCTCCTCCCCCCCCCGCATGGCGAACGACATAAAGACTGTGCCCCTGGGCGTAGAAGGCTGGGGCACTGACCGTGAGTTTCGTCGGCGGGTGTCGGGGCTCCGGGGTGAGGGGGTGTGTCGGGGCGTCCGGGCGCCGCGGCAACACGGCTTCACCCGACTTTGCGAGAGCGGCGACCGGATGCCCCGGCGCGGCCCCGCCCCACCACGCACCTCAGGGGCGCGGGGAACTGCGCGACAAGCCCCCACCGGCGGTCAGCCAAGACCCCGGCCGAACAACCCCTTCGCCTTCGCGGAACTCCGTGCCACTCTGAACGACGGACGCATCCCCGGGGAGGGCCACCTATGGACGCGCGGAGCGCGAAACGACCGGCGGACACACACCGCGGCGAACGCGTCGCCGACTGGGCGGACAACCGCTTAGGCATCTACACCCTCGCCAAGACCCAGATGCGCAAGGTGTTCCCGGACCACTGGTCCTTCATGCTCGGCGAGATCTGCCTCTACAGCTTCCTCATCCTCATCCTCACCGGCGTCTACCTCACCCTCTTCTTCGAACCCAGCGGCGTGGAAGTCGTCTACAACGGCTCGTACGAACCCCTCAACGGCGTCATCATGACCAGGGCCTACGAGTCCACCCTCGACATCAGCTTCGACGTCCGCGGCGGACTCCTCATCCGCCAGATCCACCACTGGGCAGCAGTCGTCTTCGTCGCCGCAATGCTCGTCCACATGATGCGCGTGTTCTTCACCGGCGCGTTCCGCAAACCCCGCGAGCTGAACTGGGCCTTCGGCTGGACCCTGCTGTTCCTCGGCATCATCACCGGCCTGACCGGCTACTCGCTCCCCGACGACCTGCTCTCAGGAACCGGCATCCGCTTCTCCCAGGGTGCCATCCTGGCCGTACCGCTCGTGGGCACGTACCTCTCCTTCTTCCTCTTCGGCGGAGAGTTCCCGGGCCACGACATCATCTCCAGGCTCTTCCCGGTCCACGTCCTCCTCCTGCCCGGGATCATGCTGGGCCTGGTCGTCGCCCATCTGATCCTGGTCTTCTACCACAAGCACACGCAGTACCCCGGGCCCGGCCGCGACCAGAAGTCAGTCGTCGGCATGCCGTTCATGCCGGTCTACATGGCGAAGGCGGGCGGCTTCTTCTTCCTGGTCTTCGGCGTGCTGTCGATGATGGGTGCGATCGCCACGATCAACCCCGTGTGGGCGTTCGGCCCCTACCGCGCGGACCTGGTCACCACCGGCGCCCAGCCCGACTGGTACCTGGGCTTCTCCGAGGGCCTGATCCGGGTGATGCCGGGGTGGGAGATCAACGCCTGGGGCCACACCCTGCAACTGGGCGTCTTCATCCCCTTCACCCTCTTCCCGCTGATCCTTCTCGCCATCGGCGTCTACCCGTTCATCGAAGCGTGGATCACCGGCGACAAGCGCGAGCACCACATCCTCGACCGCCCCCGCAACGTCCCCACCCGTACCGCACTGGGCGTGTCCTGGCTGAGCCTGTACGCCGTACTCCTCATCGGCGGCGGCAACGACATTGTCGCCACCCACCTCCACCTGTCGATCAACGCGATCACCTGGTCCGTACGGATCGGCGTCCTCCTCGTACCGCTCCTCGCCTTCGTCATCACGAAACGTGTCTGCCTCGGCCTCCAGCGCCGCGACCGGGACAAGGTGCTGCACGGCAGGGAGTCCGGCAGGATCACACGGCTTCCGCACGGCGAGTACGTCGAGGTGCACGAACCCCTCACCCAGGCCCAGCGGTTCACCCTCACCCAGCACGACCAGGTCCCGCCGTACGACGTGGGCCCGCTCGTCGACGCGAACGGCGTGGAGCGCAAGGTCAAACCCGCCCGGCGGCTACGGGCTCGCCTCGCCCACGCCATGTACGGCCAGAACGCGCACATCCCTAAGCCGACCCCCGAGGAGTACCGCGAACTGACGAGCAGCGACGACCACCACTGAAGTCAGCCGGATCCGGCACCGGCACTCCCACCCAGCACCACCCCCCGGCACTCCCCGGGACTGCCCCAGGCGGACCGCAGCGCCCGCGCCTTGGTCAGCCACAGCGACAGGTCGTACTCCGCGGTGTAACCGATCGCGCCGTGCAACTGCAGGGCCGTACGGGCCGTCGCGTACGCCGCCTCGCTGGCCGCGACCTTGGCGGCGGCGACGTCGGCCGGGTCCATCGTCAGCGCGGCGCCGAACACCAGCGGGCGCGCGAACTCCAGCGCGATCTTCGCGTCGGCCAGCCGGTGCCGCACCGCCTGGAACGAACCGACGGGCACACCGAACTGACTGCGCTGCTTCACGTACGCCACGGTCCTGTCGAGCAGGGTGAGCCCCACGCCGAGAGCCTGCGCGGCGGTCGCGAGCCGCGCCCAGCACAAGGCGTCGGCGGCACCGGCGACGACCTTCGGCCCGGTGGCGAGCAGCTCACCCCCGGGGCGAGGAGGGCTCAGCCGCCGAGCGGGATCGAGGGACCGGCGCACCCGCGATCGGAGCCCGCCACGATCCCCACCCCCCAGCACCACCCACAACTCCCCGACCTCCGCGCCAGCCCCAACCCCATCCCCGCCAACACTCAGCTCCACATCAGCCACATCCCCGTCCAGGACATACGGCCCCCCGCCCGGCAGAGCCACCGTCACGACGGTCTCCCCGGAGGCCACCCCCGGCAGGAACCTCTTCGCGAGGTTCGCGAACCCCGGCCGGGAGAGCAACGCGCCCGCCGCCACCGTCTCCACCACCGGCCCCGGCACCCCATGCCTGCCCAACTCCACAAAGGCGAGCGCGAGTTCGACGGGCCGCGCCCCGACCCCCTCGTACTCCTCGGGCACCGCCAACGCGAACACCCCCAGTTCGGCCACCCGCGACCACAGCGCCCGCCCGGCCGCATGGTCGCCGGCGCCCCAGGACCGTACGGCCGCGGGCGTGTCCGCGGCCGTCAGCAGCGCGTCCAACGAGCGTGCGAAGGCGGTCTGTTCGTCGTCCAGGACGAAACGCATCAGCGGCGCCCCCTCGGCAGGCCGAGAAGCCGCTCGGCGATGATGTCGCGCTGGATCTCGTTCGTGCCCGCGTAGATGGGCCCCGCGAGCGAGAAGACGTACCCCTCGCCCCACCCGCCACCGGCATCCGTCAACTCCCCCTCCCCGCCCAGTAGATCGAGCGCGGTCTCGTGCAGGGCGATGTCGTACTCGGACCAGAAGACCTTGTTCAGGCTGGACTCCGGGCCGAGGGGCTCGCCGTCGAGGAAGCGGGACGCCGCCGCGTACGTGAACAGCTGGTACGCGCGGGCGCCGATCACCGCGTCGGCCACCCGGTCGCGCGTGTACGGGTCCCGGCCGCGCTCGTGCCACAGCGCGGCCAGCCGGTCCGCCGACGCCAGGAAACGCCCGGGGGAGCGGAGCGTCAGCCCGCGTTCGTTGCCCGCCGTGGACATCGCCACCCGCCAGCCACGGCCGGGCTCGCCGATCACGTCCTCGTCCGGCACGAACACCTCGTCCAGGAAGAGTTCGGCGAAGGCCGGCTTCCCGTCCAGCCGGCCGATCGGGCGGACGGTCACGCCCGGCGCCCGCAGGTCGAACATCAGGTAGGTGAGGCCCTGATGGGGCTTCGGCGTGTCCGGCTCGCTGCGGAAGAGGCCGAACGCGCGGTCGGCGAACGCGGCCCGCGACGACCATGTCTTCTGCCCGCTCAGCAGCCACCCGCCGTCCGTACGCACCGCTCTGGACCTGAGCGAGGCGAGGTCGGACCCGGCTTCCGGCTCGGACCAGGCCTGTGCCCAGACGACCTCGCCGCGGGCCATCGGCGGAAGGATCCGTGCGCGCTGCTCCTCGGTGCCGTGGTCGAAGAGGGTCGGTGCGAGGAGGCTGACGCCGTTCTGCCCGACCCGGCCCGGGGCGCCCGCCGCCCAGTACTCCTCCTCGAAGACCAGCCACCGCGTCAGCCCGCAGTCCCGCCCGCCGTACGCGACCGGCCAGGACACCACCGACCAGCGGTCCGCGGCGAGTTCGGCCTCCCAGGCGCGGTGGACCGCGAAGCCCTCCTCGGTCTCCAGGGAGGGCAGCGGCCCGGCCGGTACGTGCGCGTCGAGCCAGGTCCGTGCCTCGGCGCGGAACGCCTGATCGGCGGGGGAGTACGTGAGATCCACGGTCACCTTCCTCGTGCTCGGCCTGCTCGACCCGCTCGGCCCGGTCCCCTAACAAGTGTTTGGTAGGTTAGCGTGGCCCTATGACAGACGTCGAGGGTCCGGTGTACGAGCCCGGGCACGGGCTGCTGAAGGGACGTACCGCCGTCATCACGGCCGCCGCCGGCGCGGGCATCGGCGGTGCCACGGCCCGCCGCTTCCTGGAGGAGGGCGCGCGCGTACTGATCAGCGACGCGCACGAACGGCGCCTCAAGGAGTACGAGGCGGAGCTGGCGGCGGAGTTCGAAGGGGTCGCGGCGCTCGCCTGCGACGTCACCGACGAGGCCCAGGTGCAGACGCTCTTCGGCGCGGCCCTGCGGCTGCACGGGCGGCTCGACATCGTGGTCAACAACGCGGGCCTCGGCGGCACTTCGGACCTCGTCGACATGAGCGACGAACAGTGGTCGCGGGTGCTCGACGTGACACTGAACGGCACGTTCCGGTGCACGCGCGCGGCCCTGCGCGCCTTCCGCGAAGGTGGCTCCGGCGAGGGTGGCCGCGGCGGTGTGATCGTCAACAACGCCTCCGTCGTCGGCTGGCGCGCCCAGGCCGGCCAGGCGCACTACGCGGCGGCGAAAGCGGGCGTGATGGCGCTGACCCGGTGCGCGGCGATGGAGGCGGCCGCGTTCGGCGTGCGGGTCAACGCCGTCTCACCGAGCCTCGCCATGCATCCGCACCTGGTGAAGGTGACGACTCCCGAACTGCTGGCGGAGCTGACGGCCCGCGAGGCGTTCGGGCGGTACGCGGAGCCGTGGGAGGTGGCCAATGTGATCGTGTTCCTGGCGTCCGGGTACTCCTCGTATCTGACGGGTGAGGTGGTTTCGGTGAGCAGCCAGCACGCGTGAGCGCTCCGCTGGGGTTGGCCGTGGGTTTGGAGGTGTTGGAGTGACGGTGTGTCTGCGGGGCGGTGGGGGGCGGCCTCAACGATTGCGCAGTTCCCCGCGCCCCTGGTCGGGCGGGGGCTGCGCCCCGCGGTCCTTGAGAGGCCCGCGGTTCACAATGGGGGCGTGCCTACCAAGAAGAAGCCCCAGGTGACCGCCTCGCCCGAGCGGCGTCGTGAACTGCTCGGCACCGCCGCCGAGGTCTTCGCCGAGCAGGGCTACAACGCCACCACCGTGCGCAAGATCGCGGACCACGCGGGCATGCTCGCGGGCAGCCTCTACTACCACTTCGACTCCAAGGAATCGATGCTGGAGGAGATCCTGCGGACCTTCCTCGACGAGCTGTGGGACGGCTACGACACCGTCCTCGCCGCCGAACTGGGCCCGCGCGAAACGCTGGAGGCCCTGGTCACCGAGTCGTTCCGCGAGATCGACCGGCACCGCGCGGCCGTCGCGATCTACCAGAAGGAGTCCAAACAACTCGTCGCGCAGGAGCGGTTCGCGTTCCTCGCCGCGTCGCAGCGCAAGTTCGAGAAGGCGTGGCTCGCCACGCTGGAGCGGGGCGTGGCCGCCGAGGTCTTCCGGGACGACCTCGACATCCGCCTCACCTACCGGTTCGTGCGCGACACCGTGTGGGTCGCCGCGTCGTGGTACCGGCCCGGCGGACAGCACAGCCCGGACGAGATCGCCCGGCAGTACCTGTCGATGGTGCTGGACGGGATCGCCGTACGCAGTTGATCGCACCCGAACGCAGCTGATCCAGGGGAGTTGGCATGGCCGAGGCCTACATCGTCGAAGCGGTCCGTACACCCGTGGGGCGTCGCAAGGGCGGCCTGAGCGGGGTCCATCCGGCCGACCTGGGAGCGCATGTGCTGAAGGCACTGGTCGCGCGCTCCGGAGTCGATCCGGCCGCCGTCGAGGACGTCGTCTTCGGATGCCTGGACGCCGTGGGTCCGCAGGCCGGTGACATCGCCCGCACGTCGTGGCTGGCGGCCGGACTGCCCGAGGAGGTGCCGGGGGTGACGATCGACCGGCAGTGCGGTTCCTCGCAGCAGGCCCTGCACTTCGCCGCACAGGGCGTCCTGTCGGGCACACAGGACCTCGTGGTCGCGGGCGGCGTCCAGAACATGACGCAGATCCCCATCGCCTTCGCGTCCCGTCAGGCCGCCGAGCCGCTGGGCCTCACCCAGGGGCCGTTCGCGGGCAGCGAGGGATGGCGGGCCCGGTACGGGGACCGGCCCGTCAACCAGTTCCTCGGCGCCGAGTCCATCGCCGCCAAGTGGGGGATCAGCCGGCGGGACCAGGAGGAGTTCGCCCTGCGGTCCCACCAGCGGGCGCTGCGCGCGATCGACGAGGGCCGCTTCGAACGGGAGACCGTGCCGTTGGGGGACGTCACGGTCGACGAGGGGCCGCGCCGGGACACCTCGCTGGAGAAGATGGCGGGCCTGCGACCGGTGGTCGAGGGCGGCACCATCACCGCCGCCTGCTCCTCACAGGTGTCCGACGGGGCCGCCGCGATGCTGCTCGCCTCCGAACGGGCCGTGCGCGAGCACGGGCTCACTCCCCGGGCGCGCGTGCACCACCTCTCCGTGCGGGGGGAGGATCCGATACGGATGCTGTCGGCGCCGATTCCCGCCACCGCGTACGCCCTGAAGAAGGCCGGGATGTCCATCGGGGAGATCGATCTCGTCGAGATCAACGAGGCGTTCGCGCCCGTTGTTCTCGCCTGGCTGAAGGAGACCGGGGCGGATCCCGAGCGGGTCAATGCCAATGGGGGTGCGATCGCACTGGGGCATCCCCTGGGGGCCACGGGGGTGAAGCTGATGACGACCTTGCTGCACGAACTGGAGCGGGTCGGGGGGCGGTTCGGGTTGCAGACGATGTGTGAGGGCGGAGGGCAGGCGAACGTGACTGTCGTCGAGCGGCTGTAGGTCTCTTGTCGGGTGCGGGCCGGTGGGGGCCGTTCGCGCAGTTCCCCGCGCCCCCAAGACAAGCACCCCTAGCGGGGCTCCCTCAGTGGGCCCGGATCAGGGAGTGCGCGTAGTGTCCGGTGGGCCTCCGCCATCACCCTCTCCACCAGGTCCGCGCACGACGGCAGGTCGTCGATCACGCCTGCCACCTGGCCCGATGCCATCACCCCGAGGTCCGTGCGGCCCTCCACCATGGACGCCCGCAGGAGCATGGGCGTGTTGGCGGCCAGCAGGACCTGGCTCCAGGTCAGGTCCTTGCCGTGTTTCATCGCCAGGCCGTCGCGGATCAGCCGGGGCCAGCCGAGCCCCGAGAGCTTTCTGAAGCCGGCGGCTCTGCGCACCGCCCGCGTCAGCGTTCTCGTACGGCCCGCCCCCTCCAACGAGTCGACCAGGTCCGTACGGAGCATGCGGTGCGGCAGGCCGTCCACGGCGGTCGTCACCGTGACGTCCTTGACCGTCGCCGCGAGGTACCGGGCCTTCACCGCGTCCGGCACCGTCGAGTCCGAGGTGAGGAGGAACCGGGTGCCCATGGCGACGCCCGCGGCGCCGTACGCGAGCGCCGCGACCAGGCCCCGGCCGTCGAAGAAGCCGCCCGCGGCGACGACGGGTATGCCGACCGCGTCCACGACCTGCGGCAGGAGCACGCTGGTCGCCACCTCGCCGGTGTGCCCGCCGCCCTCACCGCCCTGCACGATCACCGCGTCGGCTCCCCACGCCGCGACCTTCTCGGCATGACGGCGGGCCCCGATCGAGGGGACGACGACCACGCCCGCGTCCTTCAGCTCCGCGATCAGCTCACGGGACGGCGCGAGCGCGAACGAGGCGACCCTCACCCCCTCCTCCACGATGATCCGGACACGGTCCCGGGCGTCCCCCGCGTCCGCGCGGACGTTCACCCCGAACGGAGCCCGCGTACGCGAGCGGACCTCGCGGATCGCCGCCCGCAGCTGATCGGGTGTCATCGTCGCGGAGGCGAGGATGCCCAGCGCGCCCGCGTTCGCCGTCGCGGAGACCAGGCGCGGGCCCGCCACCCAGCCCATCCCCGTCTGCACGATCGGATGCCGGACACCGACGAGCCGCGTGAGGGCGGTCTCCATCAGCCCCTGACCTCGCGGTCGCGCAGGCCCTTCGGGTCCAGGTCCTCGCGGATCGACCGCAGTTCCGCCGGGGACGGTTCACGGGTGTACGGGACGTCGTCCGGGACGGTCAGCGCGAAGCCCGTCGCCGCGACCACCTCCTCGACCGTCACCCCCGGATGCAGCGAGGCGAGCCGCATCGAACGGTCCTCGGTCGCGAAGTCGAACACTCCGAGGTTCGAGACCACCCGCGGGATGCGGTGGAAACGGGTCGCCGTGGGACCGGCCGCCGCCGCGCTGTCGTACCCCACCCCGCCGATCATGTCGACCTTCTCCACGAAGACCCGCGTCGAGTGCCTGGGCACCCAGTAACTGACCGGGTTGTTGAGCGTGTTGACGGGTCCGCCCCGCACCCCGAGCAACTGCCGGGTGGGCCGCTCCCAGTCGCCCACGCAGGAGATGTTCTGGTTGCCGAAGCGGTCGATCTGGCTCGCCCCCATCATCACGTGCCGGCGCCCGCCGGTCACCAGCGCCAGATGCTGCCGGTACGGCAACCAGCCCTCCGGGGCACCGTCCGGACCGATCAGCAGCGCCTCGCCGTCGGTCAGCAGCAGATCGGGCGAGAAGGTGCGCCGGGCGAGGCGGGCTCCTACCGACGGGATCAGACCCATGGGACTGGCCAGCACCTCGCCGTCGCCCCGCCACGCCTCCGCGCAGGCGATCACGCAGTACTCGGCGCGGGTCACACCAGTCGGGGTCGCGCTCGGGGAGGTGCTCGAGGCCGCACCCGGGGACGTACTCGGCACCGCGCTCATGACTGCTCCTCGTGCCACGCCTCGACGGCGGTCCGGTAGGCCTGTTCGTCGCCCGCGAGGAACCGCTCGGCGAACTCGGGCCACGGCATGGACGCGTAGAGCCGCTGGAAGACCTCGTCCCGGTCGTGGTCGGGCGCGCACGACGTGAAGTGCGCGCCGCCCGGCGCCTCCACCACGCCGCTCACGTTCAGCCGCTTGATCAGCAGGGTCTGGGGCGGTGCCGCCTTCGTCAGCTCCGCCGTGTCGACGATCCGCTCACAGGACACGTACGCCGTCCGGGCCGCCTCGCAGAACAGGTCGTCGAAGTACGGGTCGGGGCCCAGATACTGGCCGTTGCCCGCGCGGTCGGCGCGGTTCACATGCACCAGCGCCGCGTCCAGCCGCAGGGCGGGCATGGCCACGAAGGTCTCGCGCACGCCCGTCGACTCGTCCTCGTACGGCGAAGTGACCGTACGCAGACCGGGGTTGACCCGCATCACGTCCGAACCGATACCGGCCCGCACGGGCAGGAACGGGAGGCGGTTGGCGGCTGCCCGCAGTCCCCACATGAACATCGCCTCGTCGATCTCCATCAGGTCGAGCGAGCCGCTCTCCCGGGCCGCCCGGAAGTGCGGTTCGAGCGGGATCGAGTCGAGCGTCGCGAAAGGGGCGACCAGTTTCCGGATCCGCCCGGCCGCCGCCAGCATGCCGACGTCCGGGCCGCCGTACGAGACGACCGTGAGATCGGTGATCGTGGAGCGGAGCAGCGCCCGTACGAGAGCCATCGGTTTGCGGCGGGAGCCCCAGCCTCCGATACCGAGGGTCATCCCGCTCTCCAGCCGGGAGACGGCCTCGTCGGCGGTCATCGTCTTGTCGCCCATCCTCACCTGCCCTCCTTTCCGAACGTGTTCCGCACGCGCTCGCCCGTGCCGCCGAGGGCCGCCTCGAACGTGAAGCCCTGCTCGAAGCGGTAGCTGCGGCGCACGTCGACGGGGTCGATGCCGTTGATCGCGGCCTTGGCGAGCCGGATCAGCCGGCCGTCCTTGCCCGCGATCTCCCGGGCCAGCTCCAGCACGGCCGGGCGCAGCCGGTCGCGCGCCACGACCCGCCACACCGAGCCGTGCCCGTGCAGCTCCGCCGCGGTCGCCGTGCGCGAGGTGTAGTACAGCGCCCGCATCAGGTGCTGCGGCACCAGCCGGGACAGATGGGTGGCCGCGCCCAGCGCGCCCCGGTCCAGCTCGGGCAGCCCGAAGGTGGCGTCATCGCTCGCCACGATCGCGTCCGCGTTGCCCACCAGCCCTATCCCGCCGCCCAGACAGAAGCCGTGCACCTCCGCCACCACCGGGACCTCGCACTCGTACACCGCCGCGAAGGCCTCGGCGCAGCCGCGGTTGGCGCCGAGCAGGGCGCTGTCGCCCTCGGCCTGTATCTCCTTGATGTCCACGCCCGCGTTGAACCCCCGGCCCTCGGCGGCCAGCACCACACAGCGGTTGTCGGCGTCGCGGCCCGCCGCGCGCACGGCGTCGGCCAGCTCCGACCAGCCGCTCACCGGCAGCGCGTTCACCGGCGGGAAGTCGACCGTGACGACGGAAATCCCTTTTTCCGGGGACGAGGTGGAGACACCCATGGACGCATCAGCTACCTTTCCACCAAACGTTTGTTAGGTGCGATCTGCTGTCGAAGGTAACAGCGAATGCCGACGGGCGGGAGGCCCTGTGGACAACCGGCCGGGCGAGCGATCGGACGGGGTGCCCGGTGGGTCACCGGGCAAGCGGCTCGTGGTGGTCACGGGCGGGACCAGGGGCGTCGGCGCCGGGATCGCGCGGGCGTTCGCCGAGGCGGGTGACGAGGTCGTCGTCTGTGCGCGCAGACCACCGCAGGCACCACTCGACGGCGTCGCGTTCGCCCCCCTCGACCTGCGCGACCCGTCGGCCGTCCGGGCCTTCTTCGGGCGGCTGCCCCGGCTCGACGTGCTCGTCAACAACGCGGGCGGCGCCCCCTACCGGCTGCTCGCCGGGACGGAGGTCGAGCGGCACGCGCGCGTGATCGACCTCAACCTCGTCGCACCTCTCACGGCCTCCCTGGCGGCGTACGACCTGCTCAAGCGCGCCCGGGGTTCCATCGTGATGATCGGCAGCGTCAGCGGGACCCGGCCCTCGCCCGGCACGGCGGCCTACGGGGCCGCGAAGGCCGGACTGGAGAACCTGGCCCGCTCGATGGCCGCGGAGTGGGCACCGGAGGTGCGGGTCAACACGCTCGTGGTCGGGATGGTCCGCACCGAGCTGTCGCACCTCCACTACGGGGGCGAGGACGGCATCGAGGCCGTCTCCCGCACCGTCCCGCTCGGGCGGCTCGCCGTGCCCACGGACATCGGCAGGGCGGCCGTCTTCCTCGCGTCGGACGCCGCCGCGTACATCACCGGGGCAGGCCTCCTCGTGCACGGCGGCGGCGAGCGGCCCGCCTTCCTGGACGCCGCGACCGTCAACAAGACCGACAGGGAGCACTGACATGACCTCAGGCACAGGCGTCGGCGCCGGTCTCTGCGACGGGCGGGTGGTGGTCGTCACGGGCGCCGGGCGCGGGCTCGGGCGGGCCCACGCGCTCGCCTTCGCGGCCGAGGGGGCGCGGGTCGTCGTCAACGACCTGGGCGTCGGACTCGACGGCTCCCCGGGGGCCGACACCCCGGCCCGGCAGGTCGTCGGGGAGATCCGGGCGGCGGGCGGCGAGGCCGTCGCACACGCAGGGGACATCGCGACGACCGAGGGCGCCGCATCCCTCGTACAGGCGGCGCTCGACGCCTTCGGACGGCTCGACACACTCGTGAACAACGCCGGGTTCCTGCGCGACCGCATGCTGGTCAATCTTGACGAGGACGACTGGGACGCCGTCATGCGCGTCCATCTGAAGGGCCACTTCCTGCCGCTGAAGCATGCCGCCGCGCACTGGCGGGCGCAGGCGAAAGCGGGGCTCGTACCGCAGGCCCGGGTCGTCAACACCAGCTCCGGAGCGGGCCTTTCCGGGTCTGTCGGACAGGGCAACTACAGCGCGGCCAAGGCCGGCATCATCGGGCTCACCCTGGTGGCCGCCGCCGAAATGAAGCGCTACGGAGTGCAGGTCAACGCCATCGCGCCGGCCGCGCGCACCCGGATGACCGAGGCGGCCTTCGCCCAGGCCATGGCGGCACCGGACAGCGGCTTCGACGCGATGGCGCCCGAGAACGTGTCACCGCTCGTCGTCTGGCTCGGCTCCGCCGCGAGCGCCGGGGTCACCGGCCGGGTCTTCGAGACCGAGGGCGGCCGGATCACCGTCATGGACGGCTGGCGGCCCGGCCCCGGCGTCGACAAGGGGGCCCGGTGGACCCCCGCCGAGGCCGGGGACACCGCACGGGAACTCCTCGCACGGGCCGAGGACCCGACCCCGGTCCACGGGACGCAGTAAGTACAGGGCGCGGTGAGCAGCAGTAAGTAATGGACCAGAACAGGAAAGGCCGGGGAACGCTGGACCCCGCACCCCTCGCTCGCGAGGATGCCCAGCAGGGCGGGGCGGGCGGAGGTGGGCTCGGTGGAGTTCGTCGGACGATCGGACAGCCTCGCGCTCCTCGCGGCGGCCCGCGAGCGCGCCCGCGCGGGACAGCCCCAGCGCGTACTCGTCGAAGGCCCGGCGGGCATCGGCAAGACAGCCCTCGTACGCCGCTTCCTGCGCGACGACACGCGTGCGCCGGACGACAGCAGTGCGCCGGTCGGCAGTCGTGTGCCGGACGGCACGCGTGTGCTGTACGGGGCGGGGGAGGAGGCGGAGTCGCAGCTGGCGTTCGGCGTGCTGGAGCAGTTGCTGGGCCGCGGAGGCGGCAGCGAGGGTGCCGGCAGCGGTCGTCGGCCGGACGCGCACGCCGCCGGGGCGGAACTGCTGGAGGCACTGGACGAGGCGCAAGGGGCGGACGGGCCCGATGCCCCAGCCCCCGAAATCCCCGCCCCCGCCCCCGCCCCCGACATCCCCGCCCTCGACACCCCTGCCCCTGACACCCCTGCTCCCGACAACCCCGTCGTCACCCTCGTCCTCGACGACGCCCAATGGGCCGATCACCCCTCGCTCCAGGCGCTCACCTTCGCCGTGCGCCGGCTGCGCGCCGACCGCGTGATCGTCCTCGTCGTCGTACGCGAGGCACAGGACCCGCGGCTGCCCGACGGACTGCGGAGGCTGTTCACGTCCGACGACACCGTGCGCGTACGCCTCGAAGGACTCGGCCCCGCCGAACTGACGGAACTCGGCGACGAGGCGGGCGCGCGGGGACTCACCGCACGAGCGGCCACGCGGCTGCACGCGCACACCGGCGGAAACCCCCTGCACGTCAAGGCACTGCTGGAACAGGAAGGCACGGGCCTGCTGGAAGCGCTCGGCGAACCCGATGTGACACCGCCCGCGCCCAAGTCGTTCACGGCACTCGTCCTCGCGAAGCTCGCCGCCTGCTCACCGGCCGCCGACGCCCTGGTCTGCGCGGCGGCCGTCCTGGGCACCCACTGCGCGCAGGCCGACGCCTGGGAGGTCGCCGACGAGGACCTCCTCGCCGAGGAGCGCAGCGGCGCCGACCTCCTCACGGCACTCGAAGAGGCCGTCCACGCGGGCCTGCTGACCGAGACGCCCGGCGACCCCGCGGTCCGCTTCCCGCACCCCCTCGTGCACGCCGCCGTCTACCACCAGCTGGGCCCCTCCCGCCGGGCCGCCCTGCATCTGCGCGCCGCCCGCACGGTCCGGGACCCGGCACAGCGGTTACGGCACCGGGCCCTCGCCGCGACCGGCCCCGACCCGGAACTCGCCGCCGAACTCGCCGCGCTGGGACGCGACTTCGCCGCCGAAGGGGCCTGGGCGAACGCCGCGAACCAACTGGCCGCCGCCGCCCGCCTCGACGCGGACCAGGGAACGTACGAGCAGTACACCCTGGAGTCCGTCGAATGCGCCCTGCTCGCCGGGGACGTGCCGGACATGGGCGAAGCCGCCCAGCGGATCGCGCGGTTCACGCCCGGCGGCTGGCGCAGCTATCTCCTCGGCAGACTGAGCCTGTTCGACCTGGACCGCGCCGAGGCGCTGCTCACCGACGCCTGGCACCGCTGCGACCCCGCGGCGGACCCGGTCCTCGGCGCCCGGATCGCGGGCCAGTTCGCCGCCCTGCACGGCAGCATGGCGCACGGCGCCGAGATGGCCGAGTGGGCGGACCTCGCACTGCGCCTCGCAGCGGACGACACCGCACCCGACGACACCGCCACCGACATGATCCGCGTACTGCGCCTCAACGGCCTCGCCATGAGCGGCCGGGCCCCGGAAGCACTCGCCGGCCTCGGCCCGCTGCCCGACCCGGCGCTCGCCGGCCCCGCGCAGCTGGAGGAACTCCTCGGCCGGGGCACCCTGCGCGAGTGGACCGGCGATCTCACCGGCGCCGTACGGGACCTGACCGGAGTGTTCGGCGCCTGCCACGGGCGCGCGGCCTCCTTCCGGGTGCTCACCGCGACCGCGCTGGCCTCCGCCGAGTACCGCGCCGGCCGCTGGGACGACGCGATCGTGCACACCGACCTCGCCCTCTCCCTGGCCGCCGACACCGACCAGCCGCACATCGCCCTGTACTGCCGGATGCTCGCCACCCAGGTGCACGCGGTGCGCGGCGCGTTCGGCAAAGCACAGGCACACGCGCGCGTGGCCCGCGTCTACGCGGGCGGCGGCCATCTCAACCCCAGCCTGTGGGCCGCCCTCGCCGAGGCCCACCTCGCCCGCGCCCAGGGCCGGCCCGAGGACGTCGTCACCGCCCTGGAACCCCTGCTCGCGCTCGCCCCGCGCGGCGACCTGGAGGAGCCGGGCACCGTCTCCTGGGCCGACCTGCTGGCCGAGGCCTGGGCCGCCCTCGGCGACGAGAAACGCGCCGCACAGACCCTGGCCCCCTACGAGGTCCTCGCCACCCGGCGCGGCCACCACACCGCCCTCCTCGCCGCCGCCCGCGCCCGCGGAACCCTGGAGGCCGCACGCGGCGACACGGTGGCCGCCGAGCGGGCCTTCCGCTCCGGACTCAAGCACGCCGGGCACGTCGAGGCGCCCCTGGACCGCGCGCTGCTGCACCTCGCGTACGGCGGCTTCCTGCGCCGCACCGGCCGCCGCACCAAGGCGGGCGAACGGCTGCGCACCGCCCGCGACCTCCTCGTACGACTCGACGCGCCGCCCGATCTGGAGCGCTGCGAGCGGGAGCTGGCGGCCTGTGGGCTCGCGTCCGGCGAGCGGCGGCCACGGAACCGGGGCGCGGCCCTGCTCACACCGCAGGAGCTCGCCGTCGCCCGGCTGGTCGCCTCCGGGCTCACCAACCGGCAGGTGGCGCGGGAACTCGTCATCAGCGTCAAGACCGTCGAGTACCACCTCGGCCGGATCTTCCCCAAGCTGGGCGTGGACTCCCGGACGCGCCTCGCGGCCCTGCTCGCCGCCGAGGAGCCGGACACCTAGGGATTTCCCCGGGGCGCACCCGGGGGCGCCCGCACCCCCATCTTCCGTACCGTCGGTCGCACCTCCACGGAGACAACGAAAAACGGATGCAACGGACGGATGCAACGGACGGATGCGACGGAAAGTGGAAGCAGCCGTGGAGGGAGCGGTAGCAACGGGGGACGGACAGCAATGCCGGAGAACACTCATCGCGTGGTCATCGACGTCCCGCACGCCAAAGTGCGGGACGTCGCCGAACGCGTCGTCCAGGAACTCGTCCTCGCGGCCGACAAAGTGGCCGCGCATCACGCGGAACCCGCCAAGTACCCGCTGCCCGCGGACAGGGCCGCCGCCGAGCACCTGCTCGCGCGGCGCTTCGACATCCTCGGCGACGACAGGAAGAAGAAGGCGGGGGCCACGGTCCTGGCCGACCTGCGGACCGGCGCGATCCGCAGCAGGCGCCTCGGCGACCTCGCCCGCGTGGACCTGCGCTCACCCGCCTCGGTGGACACCCAGCTCAAACGCCTCGGCTTTCCCGAACGGCTGCGGTTCCCCGCGGACGAACTGCGCAGGCCCCCGGCTTCTCTCGTCCCCGGCCTCCTCCCCGAGGAACAGGCCCCACGGCGCCCGACGGCCGTACCGATCGCCCTGCACCGGCTGGAACTGCGCATCCGGCGCGTGAAGTGCCTGGACGAGACCTCCGCGTGGGGCTCCGACGAGATCCATCTCGCGGGGACCGGCGTGGACGGGAGCGGCGAGACCCGGCAGATCCGCCCGTTCAAGGTACGCAGCTTCTACGACGGCGACGTCAGGCTGTACGACCCGCCCCGGCGCTTCCACCGGTTCGACCTCGACGAGGGCACCGGACACCCGAAGTCGTACTTCGTCACGCTGGTGCTCGCCGAGGCCGACGGGGGCGGCCTGGCGGAGTACGTCGACACCCTGCTCGAACTCGTCAGGAAGAAGGCCACCGCCCATCTCACCGCGGCCACCGGCAGCACGCGAGGCCCCTCCGGCGGACCCGTCGGGATCCTCATCGGGATGGCCGTCGGAACGGCGGTGGACCGGCTCTTCGACCGGCTCGCGGACCTGTACGGGGACGACGTGTTCAAGCCCGTCACCGTCTGCGCGGTCGTTCCGGCGCTCACCGGCCGCTGGGCGGGACGCCCGGTCACGGCACCGGCGGTCACCGACGTCCGGGGGCACGGCGGCCACTACCAACTGGCGTACGACTGGCGCATGTACGACTGAAGCGCCGGCCGTACGCGATCACCGACCTCGGGGGATACGGGGGATACGGGGGATGCGGGGGATCGGGGGAGGCGGACCGGAAGGCCGCCGTCCGTCCACGGGACAGCCGGACGGCGGCCTTCCACCGCCACGCCCGCGCCCTCCTTCAGGGGCGCGGGGAACCCCCACGGTCACGGCGACCGCCACACCCACGCCAGCGCTAGGTGTCGCACTCCAGCACAGTGCGACACAGCCCGCACCGCGCCCGCACCCGCCCCCTGACCGGCACCCGGATCCGCTGATGACAGGTCGGACAGGGGAACGACACCCGCAGCGGCCCACGCCCGTCCGGCGCGAAGGCGTACGACGCGCCCGCGCCCGCCCCCGCTCCCGCGGACCCGGACGCAGAGCCCGACGCGGTCCCGACCACGCGGCCCTGCGCATGCCGGCGGTCCTTCGCATAACGGCGCCGCCCCGCCCACCCCGCCGCGGTCAGCGGCGGCTGCCGCTCGTCGTCCCTCGCCTGCGCCAGGCCCCGCGTGTACGCCGTGTACGCTTGCGGACTCGTGAACCAGGTCGCGGGATCCTCACCGAACACCAGGGACCGCTTGGCCAGCACGTACCCGAACTCCTCCGGCGTCAGATAGCCGAGCTTCTGCGAGGACGACGCGTCCTCCCGGTACGCGTCCAGCAGCAGCCAGCCCGCCCCGAGATACGTCGTCGCCGTGTCCGTGAGGATCTCGTTGTCCCGGGTGCCGGGGAACGACAGGTCCAGACGGTGCAAATAGACGTGCATCACCTCGTGCGCCAGCGCGGCGCCGATGTCCCGCCGATGGGTACGGAAGCGGTCGTTCAGCTCGATGAAGTACTCCGGGCCCGCGGCCAGCTCGACACTCGCCGCGTGCTCCATCTCCCGGAAGCTCACGATCATGCGGGCGTCCGGCAGCCGGAAGTGGCGCACCAGCTCGCGAGCCACCCGCTGCGCGCCCAGATACAGGTCGTCCGTGTCGCAGAACGCCACGTCGGCGGGGGCCACGCTGGCGGCGAACGTGTGGACCGTGTCGTACGAGAGCCGCTTGTACAGCGCGGTGACCGCCGCGCGCACCGTCTCCAGGTGCGGGTAGCCGTGCTTGACCGGACCGCCGTTCGCCACGCCCGAACCCCCAAAGCCCCGAACAGGCCCCGAACCTCATTCCACTTTAAGGGGACGCGAGCGAATTCTCTCGGGTTGGGTTGCCCGACGTGTACGTGACATCCACCCTTGCCTCACATGCCGCATGATCTTCATACTTCTGTGCACTCTTCTGTGCGCTCAAGCCCCCACGAAAGGGAACAAGTTGACCAATAGCATGCTCGGTCTCCTCCGGAGATCCGCCTTTCGGCGGGCCGCGGCGGTCGGCGCCGTCGCTCTCGCGACCGCCAGCCTGCAGCCCGTCGCCGCGCACGCCGCGCCCACCCCGATAGTCGGCGGCGCGCCCGCCGGGCAGGGTGAGTTCCCGTTCATGGTCAGCCTGTCCATGGGCTGCGGCGGCTCGCTCTACAAGAAGGACGTCGTCCTGACCGCCGCGCACTGCGTGGACGGCTCGGGCGACACGACCCGTATCACCGCGACCGCGGGGGTCGCCAACCTCGGCGCCTCCGGTGCGATCAAGGTCAGGTCGACCAAGGTCGTCCAGGCGCCGGGCTACAACGGCAACGGCAAGGACTGGGCGCTCATCAAGCTCGCCCGGCCCATCGATCTGCCGACGCTGAAGATCGCGACGACCGCCCGGTACAACAGGGGGGCGTTCACCATCGCCGGGTGGGGCGACACCGCGGAGAACGCGAACACCGGCTCCGTGAAGCTGCTCAAGGCCAAGGTGCCGTTCGTGTCCGACCCGAAGTGCAAGCGGCACTACGGGGGGCGGTTGATCGCCTCGCAGGAGATCTGCGCGGGGATTCCTCGTGGTGGGGTCGACACCTGTCAGGGGGACTCCGGGGGGCCGATGTTCCGTAAGGACGACGCGGATAAGTGGATTCAGGTCGGGATCGTCAGCTGGGGTGATGGGTGTGCGCGGCCCATGGTGCCGGGGGTTTATACCGAGGTGTCCACGTTCGCCTCTGCGATAGCTCGGGCTGCTTCTTCGCTTTAGCGGGTGCGGTTGGTGGGGGGCGTTCCCGGTTTGGGCCGGGGGCGCCCGTTTTTGTGTGCGGGCGCGTTGTGGCTGGTCGCGCAGTTCCCCGCGCCCCTGAAAGCAAAAGATTGCGCCGTTCCCCGCGCCCCTAGAAGCCGAAAGGCAACAGATTGCGCTGTTCCCCGCGCCCCTGAAAGGCGAAAGGCGAGAGACTGCGCTGTTCCCCGCGCCCCTAGAAGTCGAAAGGCAACAGATTGCGCCGTTCCCCGCGCCCCTGGGAGACCGTGGCCCTAGGTGCCGATCGGTGAGAGCGTTGGTGGGGGTGCTGCGGTTTCCAGTTCCAGTAGCCAGATCTCGTTCTGGCCCTTTTTCAGGGTCGGGCCCGGGATGTGGAGGGATGGCTGGGGGCCCGTCGACCAGTAGCGGCCGAGGTTGAAGCCGTTCAGCCAGGCGAAACCTCTCGTCCAGCCGGGGAGTTCGAGGCGGGCGTCGCCGGGGGCGGACACCGTGACCGTGCCGCGGTAGAGGCCGGGCGCGGACAGCGCGGGCACCGGCTCGAACGGCACCGGCCCCACCCCCGCGTCGAACGCGTCCAGCCGCAGCGCCCGCGCCCGCACCCCGTGCAGATACTGCCGTTCGTGCAGCACACCCCCCGTGATGCCCTTCGGCTCGCCGGTCCGCGGACCGTAGTTGACCCGGCCCAGCGACTCCACCCACAGGTCCACCCGCGCGGGGCCCGCGACCGGCTCCTTCAACTCCGGCTCGTGCTCGGTCACCACCCCGGCCCGCACCCCGTCGACGTACACGACCGCCAGATCCCGCAGCCCCCGTACCGTCAGCGGGTACGGGCGGCGCGGCCCCGGCACGTCCACGGTGTAGCGCACGAGCCCCCGGTCCACGTCCAGTTCCTCGAACGTGGGCGGTACGGGCGTCTCCGTCTCCGGCCCGCCGAGGGTGTCGAGGACGGCCGGGAGGGGAGCCCAGCCCGTCAGCTCCACGGTGGCGGGGGAGCCCAACGCGGGCGGCGCGGGCGGCAGTTCGGGCAGAGGGCCGTCCGCGTACGCGGCCAGGAGCGTGCGGAACCGCCAGAACTTCTCCGTGGGCCGGCCGGCCTCGTCGATCGGCGCGTCGTAGTCGTACGACGTCACGTCCGGCTCCAGGACCCCGTCGTGCAGCACGCCGCCACCCCGGTTGGCACCCGCCCAGCCCGCGAAACTCGTACCGCCGTGCGCCATGTACAGGTTCACCGACGCCCCGCACTCCAGGATCTCCCGCAGCGCCTCCGCCGCGTCCAGCGGATCACGTACCGCGTGCTCACCGCCCCAGTGGTCGAACCAGCCGCACCAGAACTCCATGCACATCAACGGCCCCGACGGCCGGTGCCGGCGCAGCGTCCTGAAGGCCTCGCGTGCCTGCGAACCGAAGTTCACCGTCGCCGGTACGCCGTCCAGGGAACCGCCCGTGAGCATGTGGTCCTCGGGGCCGTCCGACGTGAACAGCGGCACCCGTACGCCCTCCGCGCGCAGCAGCTCGGCGAGGCGACGCAGATACACCTGGTCCGAGCCGTAACTGCCGTACTCGTTCTCCACCTGCACCATCACCACCGGGCCGCCGCGGTCGAACTGCCGGGGCACGATCTGCGGCAGCAGCCGCGCGAACCACCGCCGCACCGGACCCAGGAACCCCTCGTCCCGGGTGCGTATCCGCGCGCCGAGCCCACCGGTCACCCAGTGCGGCAGCCCGCCGTTCTCCCACTCGGCGCAGATGTACGGACCCGGCCGCACGATCGCCCACAGTCCGGCCGCGTGCGCCGCGTCCAGGAACCTGCCCAGCGCGTCCACGTCCCGGTACACGCCCGGCGCCGGCTCGTGCAGATTCCAGGGGACGTACGTCTCCACACAGTTGAGGCCCATCGCCCGCAGCATCGCCAGCCGGTGCCCCCACTGACCCTCGTGCACCCGGAAGTAGTGCAGCGCCCCCGACAGCAGCCGCACCGGCCGCCCGTCCACCAGGAAATCGGTGTCCCCCACCGTGAACTCGCTCATGCCCACCACCCTCACCCCTGGCGGCGGGCCCGGTCCATGGACAAAGATCGGCACGGGTTGGACGCAGTTCCGGACGGCGCCGACGGAGCCGGCGGGCAGTCCGAGGGAGGGAGACAGCGGATGTACCACACCTGGATGCGGTTCTTCACTCCCGGACCCGCCCACCACCGACTCGGCCTCGTCTGCCTCGGCGTCGGACTCCAGCACGGCACACTGCCCACCGTCGGACCCCGCACCCTCGACCACCACGTCGCCGTCGTCGTCAGCACCGGACGCGGCTGGTTCCGTACCCCCGACGGACGGCGCACCGCGGTCACCGCGCCCGCCCTGCTCTGGCTCACCCCCGGCGTACCGCACCACTACGGGCCCGACCCCGACACCGGCTGGGACGAGGCCTTCGTCGACTTCACCGGACCCACCGCCGACACCTACACCGAACTCGGCTACATCGAACCGCACCGGCCCGTCGTCGCCCTCTCCGACGCGGGCGCCGCCCGCGCCACCGTCGGCCGCATCGTCCGCGCCGCCCGCCGCGGCAACCCCCTCCTCGAAGTCGAGACCAGCGCCGCCGTCCACGAACTCCTCGTCACCCTGCGCCGCGCCCGCGCCGACACCGCCCCCGACGGCGAACAGGTCCTCCAGGCACTCGCCCGCGACGCCTGCAAACCCCTCACCGTCGCCGACCACGCCACCCGGCACGGCATGACCCCCGCCGAACTGCGCACCGCCGTCCGCCGCGGCGCCGGCTGCAGCCCCAAGGACTACCTCCTCGGCATCCGCCTGGGCCGCGCCAAGGAACTCCTCGCCGCCACCGAACTCCCCGTCGCCGCCGTCGCCCGGCGCGTCGGCTACGACGACCCCGCCTACTTCTCCCGGCTGTTCACCCGCCGCGTCGGCATGGCACCCGTGCGCTTCCGGGAACAACAGGCCCACACGGTCCCCGGCGGCTGGAGCGACCAGGTCCCCGATCCCGACGATCCCCCGATCATCGGGAGGACCGCCACCGGCTGAGACACCCGACGTAGGGTTGGCATCCATGACCACCAGCAACACCGACAACAGCAGCGGCGCGGGCGACAACAGCGGTGCCGGCGGCAACACCAGTGCCGGCGGCAACAGCGGTGCCCGCAGCGGCGGCACCCCCGGTGACATCGACCCCGCCGTCCGCGCCGACCTCGACCGGCTGCGCGAGAGCATCGACAACATCGACGCCGCCGTCGTCCACATGCTCGCCGAGCGCTTCAAATGCACCCAGCAGGTCGGCCACCTCAAAGCCGCCCACCAACTGCCGCCCGCCGACCCCTCCCGCGAGGCCCAGCAGATCGCCAGACTCCGGCGACTGGCCGAAAATGCCAACCTCGACCCGGCGTTCGCCGAAAAACTCCTCAACTTCATCATCGCCGAGGTCATCCGCCATCACGAGCGCATCGCGGAGCACACCAACACCCGCGAATGACCACTCCCGGCCCCCGGCGCGCACCCGTTCTCAGGCCGTTCTGAGCCCTGCCCCCTCGGCGTGCGCGCCGAAATGAGGCATCCTGCGCTGAGCACTCCCTGTCAGTCGGTTCGGACTTAAGCTGGTTGGTCCAAGCGAGGGGACTTCGCTCCATGCCGTCGGATGCCAAGATCCTCATAGTGGACGACCACGAGGACACGCTCTACGCCCTGGAAAGCGCCCTGGCCCCCCTCGGCTACCAGCTGACCCGGGCGACCAGCGGCGACGAAGCGCTGAAGGAAGTCCTGCGGGGCCAGGTCGGCCTGCTCCTGCTCGACGTGCACATGCCCGGTGTCAGCGGCCTCGACGTCGTCCGCTACATGCAGGGCGTCGAACAGACCCAGCTCATCCCGATCATCCTCGTCACCGGATTCGGCCCCAGCACCGCACTGGCCTCCGCCGCGTTCCGCCTCGGCGTCGCCGACCTCGTCATGAAACCCATAGACCCCTGGACCCTGCGCACGAAAGTCCGCTACCTGTACGACTCCCACCAGCGATACCGGTCCATGGAGAGAGAAGTCCGCGAACTGAGGGCCCTCGTGAAGGAACCCACCGCCCACTACGACCCCCCGATCACCGCCCAGCGCCCCGCGCCCCGCAAACAGGAACAGGGCCGCACCGCGTAGGCGTCCCCCACCCCGGGCGCACGGCCGCCGTACCAGGCCGCCCCTGTGCCGGGCCCCGCCCATCAGGCAGCATGGCACCCATGTCCGTACTGACGCGCGACGAAGCGCAGACCCGTGCCACACTCCTCGACGTCCACCGCTACCGGATCGCACTCGACCTGACGCGTGGCGACGAGACGTTCCACTCCCACACCACCATCACCTTCACGGTCCGCGGCGAACAAAGCGGCGACCAGGGCGGTGACCACGACGGGAACCTCAGTGGTGACCACGACGGGAACCACGGTGGCGGGAACACCTTCGTCGAGCTCAAGCCCGCCGAACTGCGCTCCGCCACCCTCGACGGACACCCCCTCGACCCGGCGGCGCTCCACGAGAACCGGCTCCCCCTCACCGGCCTCACCGCGGGCACCCACGAACTGACCGTCGACGCCGACATGCGCTACTCCCGCACCGGCGAAGGCATGCACCGCTTCACCGACCCCACCGACGGCGAGACCTACCTCTACACCCAGCTGTTCATGGACGACGTCCAGCGCGTCTTCGCCGCCTTCGACCAGCCCGACCTCAAGTCGGTCTTCGAACTCACCGTCACGGCCCCCGACGACTGGACCGTCCTCACCAACAGCGTCACCACCCGCACCGCCGACGGCACCTGGCAGGCCGCACCCACCCCGCTCATCTCCACCTACCTCGTCGCCGTTGCCGCCGGACCCTGGCACTCCGTACGCACCGAACACCGCGGCCTGCCCTTCGGCATCCACTGCCGGCGCTCCCTCGCCCCCCACCTCGAAGCCGACGCCGACGAAATCCTCGACATCACCCGCGCCTGCTTCGACCGCTACCACGAGAAGTTCGAGGAGCCGTACCCCTTCGACTCCTACGACCAGGCGTTCGTCCCCGAATTCAACGCCGGCGCCATGGAGAACCCCGGACTCGTCACCTTCCGCGACGAATTCGTCTACCGCTCCGCCGTCACCGACACCGAACGCCAGACCCGCGCCATGGTCATCGCCCACGAGATGGCCCACATGTGGTTCGGCGACCTCGTCACCCTGCGCTGGTGGGACGACATCTGGCTCAATGAGTCCTTCGCCGAGTACATGGGTTACCAGACCCTCACCGAAGCCACCCGCTTCACCGGCACCTGGACCGACTTCGGGATCGTGCGCAAGGCCTGGGGCTACGACGCCGACCAGCGCCCCTCCACCCACCCCGTCGCCCCCGACCCCGAAGCCGTCCCCGACACCGCCTCCGCACTCCTCAACTTCGACGGCATCTCCTACGCCAAGGGCGCCTCCGCCCTGCGCCAACTCGTCGCCTGGCTCGGCGAGAAGGACTTCCTCACCGGCATCAACACGCACTTCGCCCGCCACAAGTTCTCCAACGCCACCCTCGCCGACTTCATCGAATCCCTCGCCGCCGCCACCGAACGCGACGTCCACGCCTGGGCCGAATCCTGGCTGCGCACCACCGGCGTCGACACCCTCACCGCGACCGTCACCACCCAGCCGGGGGAGTGGACCCTCACCGTCGACCGGGCCGGCAGCCGCCCCCACCGCGTCAACGTCGGCGTCTACGACCGCGACCTCGGCAGCGACCGCGCCCTCGTCCTGCGCGAACGCTACGAGACCGACATCCCCCAGACCGGGCCGGCCGCACCCCGCCCCGGCACCCGCCCCGCCCTCGTCGTCCCCAACGACCACGACCTCACCTACGCCAAGATCCGCCTCGACGACGACTCCGAGAAAACCGTCCTGCGCGGCATCTCCGGCGTTCCCGACGCCCTCACCCGGGCCGTCCTGTGGAACACCCTGCGCGACATGGTCCGCGACGGCGACCTCGACCCCGCCTCCTACCTGGACACCGTCCGCGCCCACCTCCCCGAGGAGACCGACCTCGCCATCGTCCAGGGCGTCCTCACCTTCGCCGCCACACAGGTCGCCGACCGCTACCTCCCCGCCCACGACCGGCCCGCCGCCCTCGCCACCCTCACCTCACTGGGCCGCGACCTGCTCCGCCGCACCGAGGACGGCGACCACCCGGGACTGCGGCTCCTCGCCGTACGCCACCTCATCGACGTCGCCGCCCAGCCCGACACCATCAGCGCCTGGATCTCCGAGGGCACCGTCCCCGGCGGACCCGAACTCGACCCCGAACTGCGCTGGCGCATCCTCGGCCGCCTCGCCGTCCTCGGCGCCGTCGACGACGCCGTCATCGACGCCGAACTCGTCCAGGACCCCAGCGCCACCGGCCAGGAGGGCGCCGCCCGCTGCCGCGCCGCGCTGCCCGACCCGGTCGCCAAGCGGGCCGCCTGGGAGGCGATGTTCGCCGGCGACGACCTGTCCAACTACCTGTTCACCGCCACCGCCCGCGGCTTCTGGCAGCCCGAACAGGCGGATCTCGTACGGGAGTTCGTGCCGCGGTACTTCGAGGACGCCGTCGCCCTCGCCGCCCGTCGGGGGCCCGCCATCGCCGACGCGGCGGGTCGGTGGGCGTTCCCCGCGTACGCCATCGACGCCGAGACGCTCGCGCTCGGTGAACGCTGCCTCGCCGAAGCGGGGCCGATTCCGTCCCTGTCCCGCAAACTCACGGACCAACTCGACGACTTGTCCCGCGCGTTGCGCTCACGCGGGCGGTAGGGGGCCCTCCGGGGGGCGTCCGTCTGCGGGCCGGTGGGGGTTGGCCGCGCAGTTCCTCGCGCCCCTGGGGGGTGGGGGGCGGAGCGTGTCCGGCTGCGGCGCGGTGGGGGTGAGCCGCGCAGTTCCCCGCGCCCCTGAAAGGCGGGGCTGCGCCCCTGCCTTTCATCTTTTAGGGGCGCGGGGAACTGCGCGGCCAGCCCCCACCGGCCCGCACCCACCCACCCACCCACCGGCCGGCCGCACGCCCCCCGCCGCAAAGGCCACCACCACACTTTCGGGTACCGATCACCCAACTCCCTGCGCCCCGAGCGGAACGCGACAACGCTGAGAACCCCGTCCCGCGCCCCGGAGGCCCTCATGAGCGCACCCCTCGCCTCAGGCCCCCACGGCCCGGACAACCTGCGTCCCTTACTGGACACAGTGCTGGCCGCACTGAGGACGGGCGCCGCCACCCGCCCCGGCCCCCTCCCCACCGGCGGCCCCCCGGCCGTGGCCGCCCGCCTGCGCGAAGCCCTCGGCGACCCCTTCCCCGAGCACGGCGACGACCGCGCACTCCACACCCTCGTGCACGCCTTCACCGCAGGCGCCGCGGACCCCGCCCACCCCCACTGCACGGCCCACCTCCACTGCCCGCCCCTCGCCGTCGCCACCGCCGCCGACCTCGCGGCCTCCGTCCTCAACCCGTCCCTCGACTCCTGGGACCAGGCCCCCGCCGCCTCCGAACTGGAAACCCTCGTCACCCGCGCCCTCGCCGCCGAGGTCTATCCCCCCACCGGACGGACCGCCGTCCCCGACGCCCTCGTCACCACCGGCGGCACCGAGTCCAACCAGCTCGCCCTCCTCCTCGCCCGCGAACAGCACCCCCACGTACGACTCGTCCAGGCGGAGAACGCCCACCACTCCCTCCACCGCGCCACCTGGCTCCTCGGCCTCCCCGAACCGGTCACCGTGCCCGCCCCCGCCGGCACCATGGACCCCGCCGCCCTCGACCAGGCCCTCACCGCACTCGGCGGCCCACCCGGCACCGTCCTCGTCGCGGCCACCGCCGGCACCACCGACGCCGGCCTCATCGACCCGCTCCCCGACATCGCCGGCATCTGCGAAACCCACGGCGCCCGCCTCCACGTCGACGCCGCCTACGGCGGAGGCCTCCTCCTCAGCGACCGCCACCGCCCCAAACTCGACGGCCTCAGCCGCGCCCACACCGTCACCCTCGACCTCCACAAACTCGGCTGGCAGCCCGTCGCCGCAGGCCTCCTCGCCGTCCGCGACGCCCACGACCTGCACGCACTGCGCCACCACGCCGACTACCTCAACGCCGACGACGACACCGAAGCCGGCCTCCCCGACCTCCTCGGCCGCTCCCTGCGCACCACCCGCCGCGCCGACATCCTCAAGATCGCCGTCACCCTCAAGACCCTCGGCCGCCGAGGACTCGGCGACCTCGTCGACCAGGTCTGCGCCCACGCCACCGCACTCGCCGAACTCATCGACGTACACCCGCACTTCGAGCTCTACGACCGGCCCACCATCAGCACCGTGCTGTTCCGCCCCGCCCAGGCCACCGACAGCACCGTCGCCGACGTACGCCGCACCCTGCTCACCCAAGGCCGCGCCGTCCTCGGCCGCGCCCGGCTCGACAACCGCCTCTGGCTCAAAGCGACCCTGCTCAACCCGCACACCGGACCCGGCGACCTCGCCGCGCTCCTGCAACTGGTGGAAGGACACACCGCCCGATGACGCCGCCCGCCACACCCCCCACACCCCCCACGCACCCCGTGCACCACCAGCCCGAAGCCCCCCGCGACCTCGTCGGCATCGGCATCGGCCCCAGCAACCTCTCCCTCGCCGCCCTCGCCCACCCCCTCGCCGAACTCGACACCGTCTTCTACGAACAACACCCCGCCTTCGACTGGCACCCCGGCCTCCTCCTCGAAGGCGCCACCCTCCAGGTCCCCTTCCTCGCCGACCTCGTGACCCTCGCCGACCCCGCCAGCCCCTGGACCTTCCTCAACTACCTCAAGACCCGCGAACGCCTCTTCCCCTTCTACTTCTCCGAGCGCTTCCACATCCACCGCGCCGAGTACGCCGCCTACTGCCGCTGGGTCAGCGACAGCCTCCCCGGACTCCACTTCGGCCACCAGGTCGACGCCGTCCGCTGGAACCCCGAACGCGACGTCTTCGAAGTCGACTTCACCCAACTCGACACCGACGGCGAAGCCGAAGCCCTCGGCCGCACCTACACCAAGAACATCGCCCTCGGTATCGGGACCGCCCCCCACATCCCCGAACCGATGCGCCCCCTCGCCGAAGCACCCGGCGTCCCCGTCATCCACGCCGCCGACTACCTCAGACACCGCGAGAACTTCCTCGCCGCCGACCACATCACCGTCATCGGATCAGGGCAGTCCGGCGCCGAAGTCTTCCTCGACCTCCTCAGAAACCGCCCTGTCGGCCGCGAAAGAATCCACTGGCTCGCCCGCACCGAAGCCTTCGCGCCCATGGAGTACTCGAAACTCGGGCTCGAACACTTCACCCCCGACTACACGCGCTACTTCCACGCCCTGCCCGAACCGGTACGCGACCGGCTCGTCCCCGCCCAATGGCAGCTCCACAAAGGCATCGACGCCGACACCATCGCCGCCATCCACGACGAGCTCTACCGCCGCACCCTCGACGGCGGCTGGCCCGACACCGTCCTCACCCCCGGCGTCCACGTCCGCACCGCGGGACGCATCGCCACCACCAAGATCGAACTGCATCTGGAACACACCCAGCAGGCCGGCCGCTCCCGCATCACCACCGACGCCGTCGTCCTCGCCACCGGCTACCGAGAACGCCCCCTCGACCGCATCCTCGCCGGGCTCGACCCCTACATGCGCCGCGACGCCTCCGCCCGCCCCAGGATCGACGACCGACACCGCCTCGTCCTCGACCCCTCCGTCACCGGCTCCGTCTACGTCCAGAACGCCGAGACACACACCCACGGCGTCGGCGCCCCCGACCTAGGCCTCACCGCCTGGCGCGGCGCGAGCATCCTCAACTCCCTGACCGGCAAGGACCCCTACCCCCTGCCGAGCCGAACCGCCTTCACCACCTTCGGACTCGCCCCGCAGCCCCAGATCCCGTCCGCCAGGCGACCGAAGACCCTCACACCACTGGTGGCCGACTGAGAATCAGCCGGCCACCAGTAAGAACACCTGCGCAAACCGTTCTAGAAGACCGGCGTGCCCTCACGCGTCAGCTTCCAGTCCACCGACGCGAACTCCTTCGGGTCCAGCGAACCCTTCGCCGTCACCCACTCCGCGATCCGCGTACGGATCTCCGTCGACTCCGCCCACAGTTCCTTCGCCGACGCCACGTGCGGGAACGCACCCCCACCGTTCGCCCGGTAGTTGTTCACCGCGAACACGAACTGCTGCGCATCGTCCAGCGTCGCACCGTTGAAGGAGAGGTTCTTGATCCGCGACCCCGCCGCCTGCGCGATGTCGATGTCGTACGACAGCCCCGACACGTAATCGTAGTTGTAGTCCGGCCGGTTGCCCGCGTTCGTCAGCTTCTCCACGTCGACCACCGCACCGGCCGCCGTCTGCACGAAGTATTCCGCCGAGAACTCCAGGTACGCCCGCACCTGCGCACCCGTCAGCAGCTTCGCGACCAGCGTGTTGTCGTACACGTACAGACTCGACAGATCCCGGATCGTCACGTCCCCCGCCGGAATCTCCGACGTCCGCGAGAACGGCGACGCCTGCGACAGCACCGGCAACGACGCGTACTCCGTACCCGCCAGCGCCGCCTTGACCACGTCCTCCTGGACCTTCGTGATCAGGTCGATGATCGGCGCGTCCTTGTACCGCGCCTCCACCGTCGTCAACGTCTCCGTTGCCGTCCCGACCACCTGGTTGACGTACGCCACGACCACGTCGTGCTCGTCCTTCAGCAGCTTCGTGATCTTCGGGTCGTCCGCCACCGCGTTCGAGTTACGGACCGACGCCGCCACCGACTCGACCGACCAGCGGCCCTTCTCGAAAACCAGCTCGAAGTCGAACAGCGACAGCCGCTCCGCATACGCCAGCGGCTCCGACAGCACGACCGTCTTCCCCGACTTCGTGTTCGTCACCTTCAGCTCGGGAATCTCCACATGCGCGTGCCCGACCAGAATCGCGTCGATCCCCGGCACCTGCTGCGCCACCAGAGCCGCCGAATTCTCCACGTACGGCAACTGGTCACCGTACGACGACGTGCCCGAGGAACCGGAGTGCGCGGACACGACCACCACGTCCGCACCCATCGACCGCAGCTTCGGCACCCACTTCGCCGCCTGCTCCTCAAGCCCCGGGAACACCAGCTTCCCCTGGACATACGCCTTGTCCCAGATCGCGATACCCGGATTCGTCAGACCGAGAACCGCGACCTTGACCGGCGGAGCACCCTTCACATGGAACTTCTTCATGAAGTACGGAGGGAAAGCCGGCTTCAGCGTCTTCGCGTCCAGCGCATTCGCACCCAGCAGCGGGAAACGGCACTGCTGCTCGAACTTCCGCAGCGTCTCGATGCCGTAATTGAACTCGTGGTTCCCCAGCGCCACCGCGTCATAGCCGATCGCGTTCATCGCCTGCGCCATCGGATGCACCGGACCGCCCTTGGCGGTGATCGGGTCCACCTTCGCGTAGTAGTACGTCAGCGGCGTGCCCTGAATCGTGTCACCCGCGTCCAGCAGCAGCGTGTTCCCGCGGCCCTTCTCCTTGCGCACCGCGTTCACCAGCGTCGAGATACGCGCCAGACCCTGCGCGTTGCCCGCCGCGTCCTTGTACTCCGCGTCCTTGAAGTAGTCCCAGTTGAAGACATGACCGTGCAGATCCGTCGTCCCCATCACCGTCAGCGAGTACCGCTTCGGCTTCCCGTGACCGTGCCCCGCCGCCACCGCGGCCTCGGCGCTCGGCGCCGCGGCCGCACCGGCCAGAGCGACCCCGGCCCCGGTCACAGCGGACTTCTTCAGGAACTTCCGACGGTTCAACGGCATGACGGGCTACTCCTCGGAGGAACGATCAACGACGCGCGTAGACATGGATACGACTGGCGATCCGAACGTCGACAACGCGCGTAGATTCTGACCCGGCCACCCCACGCGGCAACACCCCCCGCAGGTTTCGATCTGATGACCGGCAGACACCGAGGCAGGCACCGCGGCCGACGCCACGGCCCGCCCACCGGTGACAGAGTGGTACGCATGACCTCCGCACCCGAGCAGCCAGGGCACCCCGGTCCCGCCACCCCCTACGGCACCCCCGCGGCCCCCCGCATCGCCGTCCGCGGTGAAGCCCACCTCGAAGTCGACCCCGAGATAGCCCGCATCGGCATCACCGTCAGCGCCCGCGGCACCGACCGCGCCGACGCCCTGAACGACCTCACCCGCCGCAACACCGCCGCCCTCGACCTCATCAAGACCTACGGCGACTCCGTCGAAAAACTCGAAACCGGGGCCTTCTCGATCACTCCCGAACTCACCAGGCACGGCCGCGGCGAACGCATCCGCGCCTACCACGGACGCGTCCACATCACCGCCGAACTCACCGACTTCACCGCCCTCGGCGAACTCACCACCCGCCTCGCCGACCTCGACCTCACCGGCATCGACGGCCCCTGGTGGGCCCTGCGCCCCGACTCACCCGCCCACCGGCAGGCCCGGCAGCAAGCAGTACGCGAAGCGGTCCAACGAGCCCGCGAATACGCCGAAGCCCTCGGCGCCACCCTCGCCGCGCTCGTCGAACTCGCCGACATCGAAGCCGAGAACGCGCAGCCCTACGGGATGGCCGCCCCCCAGTTCGCCATGCGCTCCAAAGGCTTCGACGCCGGCGCCCCCGAACAGGCCCCCGCCCTCGATCTCGAACCCGAACGGCAACACGTGTACGCACAGGTCAACGCCCGCTTCACCATGTCAGCACCCGTACTCTGAAAGCCCTGCGAAGAACTCCTGAAATGCTCATCGGAGCGCCCCCGCGCACAATCCGACCCTTGTCAATATCCCTTCACGCAAAGGTTGTTGAGTAGTCGTGCAGCGCCAATTCCCTACCCGCTGGTAAGCCCTAGGCTCACACCATGCGCCGAGCAAAGATCGTCTGTACATTGGGCCCCGCCACCGACTCCTACGATCAGATCAAAGCACTGGTCGAAGCCGGAATGGACGTAGCCCGCTTCAACCTCAGCCACGGCGGTTACGCCGACCACGAGGAGCGCTACCAGCACGTACGCAAGGCCTCCGACGAGACCGGCCGCAGCGTCGGAATCCTCGCCGACCTCCAGGGCCCGAAGATCCGACTCGGCCGCTTCACCGAAGGCCCCGTACTCCTCGAACGCGGCGACTCCTTCACCATCACCGTCGAAGAGGGCGCCCAGGGCGACCGCCAGACCTGCGGTACCACGTACGCCGGACTCGCCGCCGACGTCACCACCGGTGAGCGCATCCTCGTCGACGACGGAAAGGTCTGCCTCGAAGTCACCTCCGTCGACGGACCCCGCGTCCACACCACCGTCGTCGAAGGCGGCATGGTCTCCGACAACAAGGGCCTCAACCTCCCCGGCGTCGCCGTCTCCGTCCCCGCCCTCTCCGACAAGGACGAGAACGACCTCCGCTGGGCGCTGCGCACCGGCTGCGACGTCATCGCCCTCTCGTTCGTCCGCAGCGGACGCGACATCGAGGACGTCCACCGGATCATGGACGAGGAGGGCCGCCGCCTCCCGGTCATCGCCAAGGTCGAGAAGCCCCAGGCCGTCGAGAACATCGACGACATCGTCGCCGCCTTCGACGGCATCATGGTCGCCCGGGGCGACCTCGGCGTCGAGATGCCCCTGGAGCAGGTCCCGATCGTTCAGAAACGCGCGATCAAACTGGCCAAGCGCAACGCCAAGCCGGTCATCGTCGCCACGCAGATGCTCGACTCGATGATCGAGAACTCCCGCCCCACCAGGGCCGAGGCGTCGGACGTGGCCAACGCCGTCATCGACGGCACGGACGCGGTGATGCTGTCCGGCGAGACCAGCGTCGGCAAGTACCCCGTCGAGACGGTCGCCACGATGGCCCGGATCGTGGAGGCGGCGGAGGAGGACATCCTGGCGAAGGGGCTGCCGCCGCTGACCGACCGGAACAAGCCCCGCACGCAGGGCGGCGCGGTCGCGCGGGCCGCCGCCGAGATGGGGGACTTCCTGGGCGCGAAGTTCCTGGTCGCCTTCACCCAGTCCGGCGACACGGTCCGCCGCCTGTCCCGCTACCGCTCGCCGATCCCGCTCCTGGCCTTCACCCCGGACGAGGCGACGCGCTCGCAGCTGAACCTCACGTGGGGTGTCGAGACCTTGCTCGGCCCGCACGTCGACTCGACGGACGCGATGGTCGACCAGGTCGACGAGCTCCTCCTGGCGCACGGCCGCTGCAGGAAGGGCGACATCGTCGTCATCACGGCGGGCTCGCCCCCCGGCGTCTCAGGCTCGACAAACCTGGTCCGAGTCCACCACATCGGAGAGGACGACAGCCCGAAGTAGGGGCGGGGGTTCAGTACTTGGGCCCCACGTGGGCGTCCATGAGGGCGACGGAGGCTTTGCGGGCGACGGAGATGTTGTACGGGTTGCCGTGGCGGGTGCAGTGCGTCCACGCGACGCCCAGCTTGTCGAGTGTGTCCGTAAAGAGCTGCCGAATGTCGTCGGACACGTTGGTGAAGAAGTACCGCGGGTATTCGTAGCGCTTGCGCTCACCCGCCACGAGCCGGGTCGTCCAGTTGATGATGCGGCATCCGTCGGAGTGGACGAGCCCTCGGACGAACTCCCACGGGTGGGCGTCGACGATGTCCTGCTGCCAGGGTTCGAGGGCGATGGTGCGCTCGTGCTTCTTACCGGGCCCGTGCTGAGGGAAGAGGCAGGGCCAGTGTTTGCTGGAGGCGGTGACCGCGACGCAGCCGTCTCTCTTCACGCGGCACACGCTGTTGTCCGGGCGCGCGGAGCGGATTGCGGCCTCGCAGGCGTCGATGAGGCCCGGCCAGGCGTTGTCGCACACGATGCGGAGGTAGTAGACGCCTTTCCGGTGCGCGTTGATGCAGCCGTCGCCGAGATAGAGGCCGAGGAGATATGCGTACGCTCGCGGATCGTCGGGCGGCCCGGGCGCACCTTGGCAGCGGGGGCACGGTTTGCCGACGCGCCTCAGCGGCTCGACGCGGGTCTGCCAGGAGCGTAGGGCCGCTCGTGAGACGCCGGTCTCTTTGCTGACGGAATTCAGGCTGCGCCCTTGGCCGACCAGCGCGAGCGCCCGCTTGCGTGTGCTCATGTCGTACATGCAGACACTCTGTGTTACTGGTCGCGACCGTGTGCAGTAAAAGGTGGATGTTCACGAGAATGGGAACATCCACTTTATTGTGTCGACCTTGGAAAGAAAGGAAAAGTGCCCCAGGTGGGATTCGAACCCACACTGTCCGCTGTTTGAGAGCGGCCTCTCTAACCAGTTGGAGTACTGGGGCCTTAGAAAGGAAGGGTGGCGACCACCCCTCGGCCCACTACCTTACCGCAGCTAGGTAGGCTCTTGGGAGCAGTACCTGCCCCATAAAGAGGAGCCCCCGTGACCGCCCCCGAGTCGCCCCAGCCCGTAGACGCGCCCGACGACGACAAGTCGCACGTGCCTCCGCTGACGACCCGTGTCGTCATCGCCGAGGACGAGGCGCTGATCCGTCTCGACCTCAAGGAGATGCTCGAAGAAGAGGGGTACTCGGTCGTCGGCGAGGCCGGTGACGGCGAGGAAGCCGTCGAGCTCGCCCGGGAGCACCGCCCTGACCTGGTCATTCTCGATGTGAAGATGCCCAAGCTCGACGGCATCTCGGCGGCCGAGAAGATCGCGGAGGAATCCATCGCCCCCGTGCTGATGCTGACCGCGTTCTCGCAGCGCGACCTCGTCGAGCGCGCGAGGGACGCCGGCGCGATGGCGTACCTCGTGAAGCCGTTCAGCAAGAGTGACGTCGTTCCGGCCATCGAGATGGCCGTCTCACGGTTCACGGAGCTGAAGGCGCTGGAGAAGGAGATCGAGGACCTCACCCAGCGCCTGGAGACGCGCAAGCTGGTGGACCGCGCGAAGTCGGTGCTGCAGACGGAGTACGGCCTGACCGAGCCGGCGGCGTTCCGGTGGATCCAGAAGACGTCGATGGACCGTCGTATGTCGATGCAACAGGTCGCCGAGGCGGTCATTCTGGACGCCGACGAGAAGAAGGCCGACAAGAAGGCCTCCAAGGGCTGACCGGCGAGGCGTTCCCGTACGGCTGAGGCCCGCACCCCGGATTGACGGGTGCGGGCCTCAGCCGTACGGCGGGCGGGAACCTCAGTCCTCGCCGAGGTACGCCTTGCGGACGGACTCGTCGGTGAGGAGGTCGCGGCCGGTGCCGGAGAGCACGATGGAGCCGACTTCCATGACGTGTCCGTGATCGGCGAGGGAGAGCGCCGCCTGGGCGTTCTGCTCGACGAGGAGGATCGTCGTGCCCTGGGACTTCAGCTCCGCGATGGTCGCCATGATCTTCTGCATCATGATCGGCGAGAGGCCCATGGAGGGCTCGTCGAGCATGAGCAGTTTCGGCTGGGACATCAGGGCGCGGCCCATGGCGAGCATCTGCTGCTCACCGCCGGAGAGGGTGCCCGCGGCCTGCTTGCGGCGTTCTCCGAGGATGGCGAAGAGGTCGTACGCGCGCTGGATGTCCTTCTCGATGCCTGCCTTGTCGTTGCGCAGGAAGGCGCCGAGGCGGAGGTTGTCCTCGATCGTCATGCGGGGGAAGATGTGCCGCCCCTCGGGGGAGTGCGCGAGTCCGAGGGAGACGATCTGGTGGGCCGGCGTCTTCTTGAGCGACTTGCCCTGGAACTTGATCTGGCCGCCGACCGGCTTGAGGAGGCCGGAGAGGGTGCGCAGGGTGGTCGTCTTTCCGGCGCCGTTGGTGCCGATGAGGGTGACGACCTGGCCGGCTTCGACCTTGAAGGAGATGCCCTTGACGGCTTCGATCTTGCCGTAGGCGACCCGGAGGTCTTCGACTTCGAGGAGTGCGGTCATCGGTCGGTCTCCTTGCGGGGCGCGGCGTCGGCCTGTGCTTCGGCCGCTTCGACCTCCGCGACTTCGGCTTGGCCGGGTGCGTCTTCGTAGGGTTCGCCGAGGTAGGCGGCGACGACGCGTTCGTCCCCCTGGACGGTGGCGCTGTCGCCTTCGACGAGTTTTTCGCCTTGGACGAGGACGGCGACGCGGTCGCAGAGGTTGAAGATGAAGCGCATGTCGTGCTCGATGACGAGGACGGCGATGCCCATGTCGCGGATCGCGAAGACGAGTTCTTCGGTGGCGCGGGTTTCCTGGGGGTTCATTCCGGCGGTGGGCTCGTCGAGGAGCAGGAGGCCGGGTTCGCTGGCGAGGGCGCGGGCGATTTCGAGCTTGCGCTGTTCGCCGTAGGGGAGGTTCCTGGCGAGGTGGTCCCGCTTGGCGGCGAGGCCGATGAACTCCAGGAGTTCCATGGCGCGTTCTTCGGAGGCCTTTTCGGCTTTCTTGAAGCCGGGGCCGCGCAGGAGTGCGGACCAGAGGCCTTCCTTGGTGCGGGTGTGGCGGCCGACGAGGACGTTTTCCAGGACGGTCATGTTGGAGAACAGCCGGATGTTCTGGAAGGTGCGGGCGACGCCGGCGGCGGTGACCTTGAAGGACTGGGAGGGGAGGACTTTGCCTTTGTAGCGGACCTCGCCCTCGGTGGGGATGTAGAGGCCGGTGAGGCAGTTGAAGAAGGTCGTCTTGCCGGCGCCGTTGGGGCCGATGAGTCCGACGATCTCTCCGCTGTTGACGGTGAGGTCGACGTTCTTCACGGCGGTGAGGCCGCCGAAGCGCATGGTGACGCCTCGTGCGTCGAGGACGGTCTCGCCGGGGGCGTTGGCGCCCGGGGCGGTGTCCTTGGTGGTGGTGTCGGTTGTCATTGTGGTCAGGCCCCTGCCTTGCTGAGGACTGTGGGCGCTTCCGCTTCCTCGTGGAATTCGAGCTGGCGCCGCCGGTTGGGGATGAGGCCTTCCGGTCGGAAGCGCATCAGCAGGACGAGCGCGAGGCCGAAGGCGAGGAGCTGGTAGTCGCCGAGGAACTGGAGCTTGGCGGGGATGAGGTAGAGCAGTGCGGCGCCGACGAGGGGGCCGCTGATGGTGCCCATGCCGCCGAGGACGACCGCTGCGAGCAGGAAGGCCGAGTTGGGCGGGACGACGTGGGCGAACTGGTACTGCTCGGGTGTCACGGTGTAGGTGACGTGTGCCTGTACGGATCCTGCGAGGCCGGCGAGTGCGGCGCCGAGGGCGAAGGCGATGAGCTTGACGCGGAAGCCGTTGATGCCCATGGCGAGCGCGGCGGTCTCGTCCTCGCGGATGGCGACCCAGGCGCGTCCGATGCGGGAGTCTCCGCTGCGGCGGAAGACGATCACGACGATGAGCGTGATGAGGAGCATCAGGAAGAAGTAGTTGGCGAACCGCGCGATGGTGAAGCCGGCGATGGTGTGTTCCTGGCCGAAGTCGAAGCCGAGGATGTTGAGGTTCGGGATCGACGAGATGCCGTTGGAGCCGTTGGTGATGTCGGGTCCGCTGGTGCCGTCCATGTTGAGGACGCCGATGCGGAAGATCTCACCGAAGCCGAGGGTGACGATGGCGAGGTAGTCGCCGCGCAGTCGCAGGGTGGGGGCGCCGATGAGGACGCCGAAGACCATGGCGACGGCCGCGCCGAGGAGGGCGGCGGCCCAGAACGGCAGGTGGATGTCGAAGGGTGAGGAGGGGGAGCCGGAGACCATGGCCGCGGTGTAGGCGCCGACGCCGAGGAAGGCGACGTATCCGAGGTCGAGGAGTCCGGCGAGGCCGACGACGATGTTGAGGCCGAGGGCGACGGTGGCGAAGATCAGGATGTAGACGCCGATGGTCGCGTACTGGTCGTCGGACTGGGTGAAGGGGAATGCGGCGGCGGCGACGAACGCGCCGAGCATGGTGATGTTGCGGTGCTTGGCGGTGAGGGAGGAGACGCGGTTGACGAGTCCTGCCTTGGCCGCTGCGGCGAAGCCGAAGCCCGCGGTGATCAGGAAGCCCACGAACTGTTCGTCGTACTCGGTGCCGATGCCGTAGGTGAAGACGATCAGGCCGAGGCTGAGCGCGGCGATGATGATCAGGATCTCGGCGTACGCGGGGAGCTTGTGGGCCGGGGCCTTGGTGGTGCCGGAGGCGAAGGCGGCCTTGACGACGGTGCGGTTGTGGCGCGCCTTGTGGCGGAACTGCTCCCAGGCGGTGTCTTCGGGGTCGAAGGGGTCGGGAGCGGGGTGTTCGAAGGGCAGGGAGAGCGCGCCGAGGGTGGCCGCGAGGGTGGCCACGGCCGCGACCCAGCCGCCGGGTTCGAGGTTGGCGAGGCCGCCGAGTTCGGAGCTGATCGCGAGGATCGTGTACCAGGCGGTGGCGAACGCGGCGAGTGAGGCGAGCTTGATGGCGCTGTCGGCGCCGGCGGGTGTCAGCCAGCGCAGGCCCTTGACGCCGTAGGAGGCGAGGGCGAAGAGCGTGGTGAGGACGCCGCCGATGAGGACGAGGACCTGGAGGCCGCCGGGGTAGCCGTAGACGGTGAGGTCGCCGGGGAAGGCGGAGGTCCAGGTCCAGGCGAGGAACGTGGAGATGATGGTGAGGACGCCGCCGCCGGTGGCGAGGGCGCGTCCGATGTGGGGCGGGATGCCGATGAGGCCGCTGGTGTTGCCGACGGGTCCCTCGGGGGGTGCCTCGGGCGTCTCGGGCGTGTTGGTCTCTGTGGTCATCGGTGTCACGCCCTGTCCGCGACGCGCTCGCCGAGCAGGCCCTGTGGCCTGAAGAGGAGCACGAGGATGAGGAGTACGAAGGCCCAGACGTTGGCCCAGGACTGGCCGCCGAGCTGTTCCATGCCGGGGACGTCGGCGATGTAGGCGGTGGCGAGGGTCTCGGCGAGGCCGAGGACGAGGCCGCCGATCATGGCTCCGTAGATGTTGCCGATGCCGCCGAGGACGGCCGCGGTGAAGGCCTTGAGGCCGAGGATGAAGCCCATGCGGAACTGGACCTGGCCGTACTTGAGGCCGTAGGCGACGGCTCCGACGGCGGCGAACACGGCGCCGAGGGCGAAGGCGACCACGATGATGCGGTCGGTGTTGATGCCCATGAGCTTGGCGGTGTCCGGATCCTGCGCGGTGGCCTGCATGCCGCGGCCGGTGCGGGTCTTCATCACGAAGAAGGCGAGGATCGCCATGCTGATGGGTGCCGCGATGAGCAGGAAGATGTCACCGGTCTGGATGGTGACGTCACCGATCTTGAAGGGGCCGCCCTCGATCTCGGGGAAGTTGATGGACTGCTTCGCGTCCGGGTACCACGCCCACACGGCCTGCTGGAGTGCGAGGGAGAGGCCGATGGCGGTGATGAGGGGGGCGAGGCGTGGCGCGGTGCGCAGCGGCCGGTAGGCGAACCGTTCCGCTCCCACGGCGACGGTGGTCGCGGTGATGACGGCTCCGAGGAGCATCAGGGGCAGTGCGATCCACATGGTGGTGCCGTCGGGCAGTACGTACAGGTAGACCGTGAGTGCGCCGAAGCCTCCGATCATGAAGATCTCGCCGTGGGCGAAGTTGATGAGCTGGACGATGCCATAGACCATCGTGTAGCCGATGGCGACCAGCCCGTACATGGATCCCAGTAGCAGGCCGTTGACCAGCTGCTGCGGCAGTTCGTTCACCGCATGTCCTCCGAGACGTTCGGATAGTCGAGGGGTGTGACCGGATGTGAGTCCGCGCGGGGCGCTTGTACTGCGGCGCCCCGCGCGGCTCAGGTGGTGGTGCGGGTGTGGATCAGCCGGTGTAGGTGCCGGACTTGATGGCCTTCCAGTCGCCGCCCTCGACGGAGTAGACGGTGAGCTGCTTGTTGGTGGTGTCGCCGTATTCGTCGAAGGAGACCTTGCCGGTCACTCCGTCGAACGAGACGTTCTGCACGGCCTCGGTGATCTTGGCACGGGCGTCGTCCGGGAGCTTGCCGTCGTTGTCCTCGACGACCTTCTTCACGGCCTCGATGATCGCCCAGCCGGAGTCGTAGGAGTAGCCGCCGTAGGCCTCGAAGGCCTCCTTGTAGCCGGCCGCCTTGTAGTTGGCGACGAACTCCTTGGCGGAGGGCAGCTCCTCGACGGGCGCGCCGACCGAGGTGGCGAGGTCGCCCTTGCCGCCGGCGCCGGCGAGCTTGATGAAGTCGGCGCTGTAGATGCCGTCACCGCCGACGAGCGGGATCTTGACGCCCGCGGCCTTGATCTGCTTGCTGAGCGGGCCGGCCTGCGGGTACTCGCCGCCGTAGTAGACGACGTCGGCGCCGGAGCTCTTCACCTGGGTGACGACGGCGGAGAAGTCCTTGGTGTCGGGGTCGATGTGCTGGGTTCCGACGACCTTGCCGCCGAGCTTCTTGAACTCGTCGGTGAAGGTGGCGGCCAGGCCGGCGCCGTAGGTCTTCTTGTCGTCGATGACATAGACCTTCTTCTTCTTCGCGTCGTTGTAGACGTACTGCGCGGCGAACGGGCCCTGGATGGCGTCCGTGGTCGCGGTGCGGAAGTACGACTTGTACGTGCGAACCTTCTTGGTCTGCCAGTCCGTGCCCTGGGTGAGGGTCGGGCCCGTGTTGGCGGGCGAGATCTCGACGAGCTTGGCGTCGTCGAAGACCTTCTGCATGGACTCGGCGACCGAGGAGTTCAGCGGGCCGACGACACCGACGACGTCCTTGTCGGCGACGAACTTGACGGCGTTCTGCTGGCCCGAGGAGGGCTGCGCCTGGTCGTCGAGGGCTTCGACCTTGAAGGTGACGCCTTCGACGGTCTTCTCCTTGTTGGCCGTCTTGGCGGCGAGGTCCACGGAGTTCTTGATTCCGAGGCCCAGGGCGGAGAGGTCACCCGTCAGCGGGGCGTCGACACCGATGACGACGGTTTTGTTGCCGCTGCCGGAGTCCGAGCCGCCGTCGTCGTCGCGAGAGCCACAGGCGGTGAGGGTGAGTGCTCCCGCCGCCAGCGCGGCGGTGATGGCGATGAGCGAACGTTGACGCACGATCAGCAGTCCTTTCCCTGGCACGGCCGTTCCTCGTGGAACGGGCCGAGTCGAGCGCTGGGCCGAAAATTCTTCGAATCCTATGGCGCGGTGACTGGCCGTGACTCTAAGCGGGTGGAGGGAACGTGGAGGAGAGTCTGAAGAAGGATGTGACGCTCTTGTTATGACACGAGGTAATGCAGAGCGGTACTCGGTGGGTGGATGGGCGGAATTACAGCCGATTCGTCCGGTCCACATTGTGAGAACCCGCAGATCGTGCGGCGGTCATTTCAGCAGCGTTCTAGCGGTTTGCTAGTGACGGCCGGTCGTTGCTGCAGGCTACTTGCAGGGCGTCGGACAGGTCGTGTGCATACCGCTCACCCAGGATGTAGCTGTGGTCTTCTATTGCGCGCGTATTACGCAGAGTTACGTCCAGGAAAGGAAGTCCGGCGTTCCTCGGCGTATTCGCGCATTCCGTGACATTCATAGTGACAATGATCTTGTGGCCGAAACCCGTCCTTGTGCGGAAGGGTGGTTTGGGCACCGATGTCAGATTGAGCCCGGCGTAGGGCTGGGAGATCTCCTCGACGGTGACGGTGGGGCCGGACAGCGCGGTGACCCGTACCGCGAAGGTGAAACTGCCCCTGGGCGCGTTCGCCGGTGAGCCCTCCTGGCCCAGGTAGTCGATCTCGACGACCTGGGACGGGTACGGGCCGACGGCGGGCGGCGGTGGCTGCGGCCGGGTCGCGTAGAGGTAGCCGCCGCCCGCGAGGAGGACGGCCGTCGCCGCGGACGCGAGCACGGCACGGCGGTGCCGGGCGTAGTAGAGAGCCGCCGGATGCCCCTGGGGCTGCTCGTGGCCGGCCGGCGGGGGAGGCCCGAGGTCGTCCCACGCGCGTGTTCCCTCGCCCGGTTCGACCGGGCCGACGCCACTCAACTCCAGGGCCCTTCCGTCGGATTGCCGTTGCGGTACCGCTGCTCGCAGCGCTCACGCGCGGTGCGGTCGATCAGGTCTCCTGCCGCCTGGGCGCCCTCGCGCCTCTTCTCGGCCCTGGCGGCGTCCACGACGTCCATCAGGATCTCGTACTGCCCGTCGGACAGGCCCATGGACTGGTAGTCGCCGTAGGTGTCGTCGTCCAGGACCTTGCGCGACCAGTGCGCGACGAGACGCGCGCACAGGTCCTCGGGCGGGGGCGCCGGGGGCGACGACCGCGTGCCGGGGGCCGTGCGCGTGCCCTCCGGTGCGCCGATCGTGCCGCTCTGCGTGCCGGACCCGCCGCACCCGGTCGCGCCGGCGGTCAGGGCGCCGGTCAGGAGCGCCAGTCCGAGCACCGGCCCCCGCCAGGGGGCCCCGCCCGTTCCCATGCCCTGACGCTAGGCCGCCGGGTGCCCGGGATCAACGCCCCCGCCGGACAACGCTTTTCGGACGGGTCCGGCCGGCGGCTCAGCCGGTGGCGCCGACCCGCTCCGCGTCGCTCGGCCGCACATCGCGCAGCAGGCAGGTCAGCCGGGCGCTGCACACCCGCCTGCCGTCCTCGTCGCTGATCACGATCTCGTACGTGGCTGTCGAGCGGCCGCGGTGCAGGGGGGTGGCCACGGCGGTCACGAGGCCGGACGTGGCGCCCCGGTGGTGGGTGCAGTTCAGGTCGACGCCGACGGCGATCTTGGAGCTGCCGCCGTGCAGCATGGCGCCGACCGAGCCGAGGGTCTCGGCGAGCACGGCGGAGGCGCCGCCGTGCAGGAGTCCGTAGGGCTGGGTGTTGCCCTCGACGGGCATGGTACCCACGACGCGGTCCGCGGAGGCCTCGACGATCTGGACGCCCATACGGGCGCCGAGGTGTCCGGCGGAGAACATGGCGACCAGGTCCACGCCGAGTGCCGAGTACTCGTCGATGACCTCTTGCGGGAACTTCACGTGGTGCTGCTCGCCCATGGGTCCGTATTCCTTACGTCGTCGGTCGTGCGGCCGGAGCCCGTGTCCGGAACCTGCGTCTAAGCGAACGCTCAGTTGGTTGTCGATTGTTCCAGACGGACGACGACGGACTTGCTGGCGGGCGTGTTGCTGGTGTCGGCGGTGGCGTCCAGCGGCACCAGGACGTTCGTCTCCGGGTAGTAGGCGGCCGCGCAGCCGCGGGCCGTCGGGTAGTGCACGATCCGGAAACCGGCCGCGCGACGCTCCACCCCGTCCTTCCACTCGCTGACCAGATCGGTGTACGAACCGTCGGCGAGACCCAGTTCGCGGGCGTCCTCGGGGTTCACCAGGACGACCCGGCGGCCGTTCTTGATGCCCCGGTAGCGGTCGTCGAGGCCGTAGATCGTGGTGTTGTACTGGTCGTGCGAGCGCAGGGTCTGCAGGAGCAGGCGGCCCTCGGGGAGCTTCGGGTACTCGACCGGCGCTGCCGTGAAGTTGGCCTTGCCGGTGGCGGTCGGGAAGCGGCGCTCGTCGCGCGGGGCGTGCGGGAGGGCGAAGCCCGCCGGATCGGCGACCCGGTTGTTGAAGTCGTCGAAGCCCGGCACCACGCGCGCTATGCGGTCGCGGACGGTCGCGTAGTCCTTCTCGAACTCCTCCCAGGGGGTGCGGGAGTCCTCGCCCAGGACCCGGCGTGCGAGCCGGCACACGATGGCGGGCTCGGACAGCAGCTGCGTGCTCGCGGGGTCCAGCCGGCCGCGGGAGGCGTGCACCATGCCCATGGAGTCCTCCACGGTCACGAACTGCTCGCCGCCGCCCTGCAGATCGCGCTCGGTGCGGCCGAGGGTGGGCAGGATCAGGGCACGCGCGCCGGTCACGGCGTGCGAGCGGTTGAGCTTCGTCGACACGTGCACGGTGAGGCGGGCGCGGCGCATCGCGGCCTCGGTGACCTCGGTGTCGGGGGAGGCCGACACGAAGTTGCCGCCCATCGCGAAGAAGACCTTGGCCTTGTCGTCGCGCATCGCGCGTATGGCGCGTACGACGTCGTAGCCGTGCCCGCGCGGCGGGGCGAAGCCGAACTCCTTCTCCAGGGCGTCCAGGAAGGCGGGCGCGGGGCGCTCGAAGATGCCCATCGTGCGGTCGCCCTGCACGTTCGAATGGCCGCGCACCGGGCACACGCCCGCGCCCGGCCGGCCGATGTTGCCGCGCAGCAGCAGGAAGTTGACGACCTCGCGGATCGTCGGCACGGAGTGCTTGTGCTGGGTGAGGCCCATCGCCCAGCACACGATGGTGCGCTTCGAGGCGAGGACCATGGACAGCGCCTCGTCGATCTGCGCGCGCGTGAGGCCCGTCGCCGTGAGCGTCTCGTCCCAGTCGGCGGCACGGGCGGCCTCGGCGAACTCCTCGTAGCCGTGCGTGTGTTCGCCGACGAACTCCTCGTCGACGGCTCCCTCCGTCTCCAGGACGAGCTTGTTCAGGAGACGGAAGAGGGCCTGGTCGCCGCCGATGCGGATCTGCAGGAACAGGTCGGTGAGGGCCGCGCCCTTGAACATGCCCTGGGGGGTCTGCGGGTTCTTGAAGCGCTCCATGCCCGCCTCGGGCAGCGGGTTCACCGTGATGATCCGCGCGCCGTTCGACTTCGCCTTCTCCAGGGCGGAGAGCATGCGCGGGTGGTTGGTGCCCGGGTTCTGCCCGGCCACGATGATCAGATCCGCCTGGTAGAGGTCGTCCAGCAGGACGCTGCCCTTGCCGATCCCTATCGTCTCGTTCAGCGCGGAGCCGGACGACTCGTGGCACATGTTCGAACAGTCGGGGAGGTTGTTCGTGCCGTACTCGCGGGCGAACAGTTGGTAGAGGAACGCCGCCTCGTTGCTGGTGCGACCCGAGGTGTAGAACAGCGCCTCGTCCGGGGAGTCGAGGCCGGTCAGCTCCTCGGCGATGATGTCGAAGGCACGCTCCCACGGCACCGCCTCGTAGCGGTCGGCGCCCTCCGCGAGATACATGGGGTGCGTGAGGCGGCCCTGCTGGCCCAGCCAGTAGCCGCTGCGGGTCGCGAGGTCGGCGACCGGGTGCGCGGCGAAGAAGTCCGGAGTCACGCGGCGCAGGGTGGCCTCCTCCGCGACCGCCTTCGCGCCGTTCTCGCAGAACTCCGCCGTGTGCCGGTGCTCCGGCTCGGGCCAGGCGCAGCCCGGGCAGTCGAAGCCGTCCTTCTGATTGACCCGCAGCAGCGTCAGCGCCGTGCGCTTCACACCCATCTGCTGCTGGGCGATGCGCAGGGAATGTCCGACGGCCGGCAGTCCGGCCGCAGCATGCTTCGGTTCCGCGACCTGCGGTGCGTCCTGAACCGGATCACTCTGGGGCGGCTTGCCGGCCATGTCGGCCTCCTCTTCGAGCACATGTGTGAGGTACGTCTCCGATCCTCGCACGTGGTACCGACACGGATCCTGTCCCGGTCAGGAGAACGGGCGCGAACGGGCGAGGAGAGAGGGGGGAACCGGGGAGAACCGGCACGCGGACACCATCGTGGGCGGCGGGGCGGGACCGACTGTCAGTGGGGCGTGGCAGGATCGGGGGTGTGGCAGAGACAGCATCGAAGAAGACCGAGAAGACCTCCGGCGGGGGACGCCCGCGGCTGATGCTCATGGATGGGCATTCGCTGGCGTACCGCGCGTTCTTCGCGCTGCCCGCGGAGAATTTCACGACGGCGACGGGCCAGCCGACGAACGCGATCTACGGCTTCGCGTCGATGCTCGCCAACACGCTGCGCGACGAGTCGCCCACGCACTTCGCGGTGGCGTTCGACGTGTCGCGCAAGACGTGGCGCTCCGAGGAGTTCACGGAGTACAAGGCGAACAGGTCGAAGACGCCGGACGAGTTCAAGGGCCAGGTCGAGCTGATCGGCGAGGTCCTGGACGCGATGAACGCCGAGCGGTTCGCCGTCGACGGCTTCGAGGCGGACGACATCATCGCCACGCTCGCCACGCAGGCCGAGGCCGAGGGCTTCGACGTGCTGATCGTCACCGGCGACCGCGACTCCTTCCAGCTGGTCTCCGAGCACACCACCGTGCTCTATCCGACCAAGGGCGTCTCCGAGCTGACCCGGTTCACCCCGGAGAAGGTCTTCGAGAAGTACGGGCTGACGCCGGCCCAGTACCCCGACTTCGCGGCCCTGCGCGGCGACCCCTCCGACAACCTGCCGGGCATCCCCGGCGTAGGTGAGAAGACCGCCGCGAAGTGGATCAACCAGTTCGGTTCGTTCGCGGAGCTGGTCGAGCGCGCCGAGGAGGTCAAGGGCAAGGCCGGGCAGAACTTCCGCGACCACCTGGACGCGGTCAAGCTCAACCGCCGCCTCACCGAGATGGTGCGTGACGTCGAGCTGCCGAAGACGGTGCCCGACCTGGAGCGCGCCGCGTACGACCGCACGGCCCTCGCGATGGTCCTGGACACCCTGGAGATCCGTAACCCCTCGCTGCGCGAGCGGCTGCTGGCCGTCGACCCCGGGGCGGAGGAGACCGAGGACGCGGCTCCGGTCGCCGCGGGCGTGGCGGTGGACGGCACGGTCCTCGACGCCGGCGAGCTGGGCCCCTGGCTCACCGAGCACGGCACGACGGTCCTCGGCATTGCCACGGTCGACACCTGGGCGCTCGGCACGGGATCGGTCGCCGAGGTCGCCCTCGCCGCCGCCGACGGGGCGGCGGCCTGGTTCGACCCGTCGCAGCTCGACGAGAGCGACGAGAACGCGTTCGCGCGCTGGATCTCCGACGCCGACAACCCCAAGGTGCTGCACAACGCCAAGGCCGTCATGCGGGTCTTCGCCGAGCACGGCTGGAGCGTCGCGGGCATCTCCATGGACACCGCCCTCGCCGCCTACCTCGTCAAGCCGGGCCGGCGCTCCTTCGACCTGGACGCGCTGTCCCTGGAGTACCTCGGCAGGGAGCTGGCGCCCGCCGCCACCGCCGACGGACAGCTCGCCTTCGGCGCCGACGAGGGCGCCGAGGCCGATGCGCTGATGGTGCAGGCCCGCGCCGTCCTCGACCTGGGCGAAGCCTTCGGGGAGCGACTGAAGGAGGTCGGTGCGGCCGATCTGCTCCAGGACATGGAACTGCCCACCTCCGAGCTGCTCGCCCGCCTGGAGCGGCACGGCATCGCGGCGGACAGGGCCCACCTGGAAGCCATGGAGCAGATGTTCGCGGGCGCGGTCCAGCAGGCCGTGAAGGAGGCGCACGCGGCGGTCGGGCACGAGTTCAACCTCGGCTCGCCCAAGCAGCTCCAGGAAGTCCTCTTCGGTGAACTGGGCCTGCCCAAGACGAAGAAGACGAAGACCGGCTACACGACGGACGCCGACGCGCTCGCCTGGCTCGCCGCCCAGACCGACCACGAACTGCCCGTCATCATGCTCCGCCACCGCGAGCAGGCGAAGCTCCGGGTCACCGTCGAGGGCCTGATCAAGACGATCGCCGCGGACGGCCGCATCCACACCACCTTCCACCAGACGGTCGCCGCCACGGGCCGCCTCTCGTCGCAGGACCCGAACCTGCAGAACATCCCGGTCCGCACCGAGGAGGGCCGCGCGATCCGCCGCGGCTTCGTGGTCGGCGAGGGCTTCGAGTCCCTCATGACCGCCGACTACAGCCAGATCGAACTGCGCGTGATGGCCCACCTGTCGGAGGACGAGGGCCTTCTGGCGGCCTTCACCTCCGGCGAGGACCTGCACACCACCGTCGCCTCCCAGGTGTTCTCCGTGGAGCGCGACGCCGTCGACGCGGAGATGCGCCGCAAGATCAAGGCGATGTCGTACGGGCTCGCGTACGGGCTGTCCGCGTTCGGGCTCTCCCAGCAGCTCAACATCGACGCGGGCGAGGCGCGTGGCCTGATGGACACGTACTTCGAGCGCTTCGGAGGGGTGCGGGACTATCTGCGCCGGGCGGTCGACGAGGCGCGGGCGACGGGGTACACGGCGACGCTCTTCGGACGCCGCCGCTACCTTCCCGACCTCAACAGCGACAACCGGCAGCGGCGCGAGGCCGCGGAGCGGATGGCGCTGAACGCGCCGATCCAGGGCACGGCCGCGGACATCGTCAAGATCGCGATGCTGAACGTGGACAAGGCTCTGCGGGAGGCCGGGCTGACGTCCCGGATGCTCCTCCAGGTCCACGACGAAATCGTCCTGGAGATCGCTCCCGGGGAGCGTGCGCGGGCGGAGGAACTGGTCCGCCGGGAGATGGCCGCGGCGGTGCGGTTGCGCGCGCCGCTGGATGTCTCGGTGGGCTCGGGCCCGGACTGGGAGTCGGCAGCGCACTAGCTCCGCTGGGGCCGGCTTCTTCATCTGCGGCCCGGTGGGGGCGGGCCGCGCGGTTCCTCGCGCCCCTGGGTCGGCCTGGGCGGCGGCCGGAGATCGCCTGTGGGCCCGGCGGGGGCTGGTCGCGCAGTTCCCCGCGCCCCTGGGTGGGTTCGGGTGTGGCCTGGTAGTCCCGTGCGGGTCGTGTGTGGCTGATCGCGCAGTTCCCCGCGCCCCCGGGTGGGGGCCGGAAGGCTGGTGCGGGTGCGTTGTGGCTGGTCGCGCAGTTCTCCACGCCCCTGTGGTGGCTCGGCGTGGGTCGTCTCGTGCACGCGGAGACGAAAGACCGGGGCGCAGCCCCGTCTTTCAGGGGCGCGGGGAACGGCGCAGTCTTTTTGCTCTTGAGGGGCGCGGGGAACGGCGCAGTCCTTTCGCTCTTCAGGGGTGCTGGCAGCGGGGCAATCCTTCGCCCTTCAGGGGCGCGGGGTACTGCGCGGCCCGCCCCCGCCGGGCCCGCAGGCGGAACGCGGCCGATCGCAAGCCCCGTCACCCGCCTGGACCCCGACCAGGCGCCCCCCGACGGAGCCCCCGCCAGGATGCGGGCATGGGTCCTCACATACTGCACATACAGAACACGCGGTACGTACCGCACGTACGACACTGCCGCACAGCCCTGGCCGCAGCCCTCACCTCCACCCTCCACACCCCGATCTCCGCCGTCTCGGCCACCGCGGCCACCCCCAGATTCCCGGCGGGCACCTTCGACGGCCCCTGGCAGGCCGACACCACCAGCCACCGGTTCCTGCCGGACGACCCCGCGGATCCTGACGGCCCCACCTGCCACGCCCCCCACGCCCCAGGCCTCGCCGCCCGCCTGTCGCGCGACATCCACGCCGCGCTGTCGTCCAAGCGCGGCACCGCCTCCGTGGTCGTACGCGACGACCTGGGCCTGGTCTGCGAACGGGCGGGCGAGCGCCAGTACGACTCCGCGAGCATCGCCAAGGTGCTGATCATGGAGGGGCTGCTGCGGCGGGCCGAGAACCTGGGCCGTTCCCTCACCCGCTGACCGCGCGCTCTTCCCGGAGACCTCAAAGACGCCGGAGGCGCCGCTCAGCGGGGAATCGGACGGCTCGGCTCCGTGCGAGCCGCTGCCGGGCCGGGACGAACCGGAGCCGGACGCCACACCCTGACCGCCACGGCGTACGCGGCGAACCCGACGGCCAGCCCCGCCCCCGCCCCGAAGCACACGGTGGGAATCAGTTCCCAGGGCTCGGCCCGCGACCCCCAGTAGTCCCACCACCGCGTCGCCCGCTGCACGGCCGCCACCACCGCGAAGCCGCCGATGAGGGCTCCCGCGAGCCACCGGTCACGCACCGAGAGCACGGGCACCCCCACCGGTTCGGCGTCGGGCTGCCGCCGCAGGGCCACCACCAGGAACACCGTGATCACCACGGCCGCGAGCGCCGAACCGCCGTACTGCAGATACCAGTACAGGGGTGAGCCCGCGATCTCCCGTCCGAGGACGGGCAGGACCCGCATGCCCCACCGGTCGAGATGCGTGAACGCGTCCCACACGACATGGGTGAGCGCCCCGGTCACCGCGGACACGTACCACCACAGGGCGAGCGAGGGGCGCGGACGGGCGCGCGGCGCACCGCAGCGCAGGAAGGCGCCGATCCGTCCCTGCCGGCTCCGCGGCAGCAGCGCCACCAGCGGTTCCCGCAGTACCAGCCAGGCGCCCACGAGCGCCCAGGCGACCAGGACGTCGAAGGTGAACACCCCGGCGAGGGAGTGCGTGAAATCGCCGAACTCCATTGCCTCCGGCAGCACACTCGCCGCGTAATAGGTCATGTCGGGTGCGAACGAACCGGCCACGAGCACGGCCGGGACCAGCCTGCCCCGTCCGGACCCGTCGGCGCGTACCGCAGGCAGGACGGCCGCGGCGTGACTGAGAGTGAACGGCAACTGGGCTCCAAGCGAACAGTGTTGACCGGACCGAAGGGCCCCATGATCGGTGACGACCGGTATGCGGAAACGGTTCCCGGCTCCACGGCATGGCGGGGAGCCGCAGGGGAAGGACAAACGGGATATGGCCAACCGGTGAAGACCGGCTCCGAACAGGTGTCTGCGCGGCAGAAGTTGTCGTAGGGTCGCCTGGGTTGCCGTATGGGGGGCATACGGCCGCACGACCGGACAGCAGGGGAACGCGCGGAACACGGACGGACGTCCACGGGAGGGGTTCACGCAATGGCGGCGCAATTCGGCAGGCGAGTCGTCAAGGGGGCGGCGACCACCGCCGTGGCCGCACTCGCGGTCGCGGCTCTGTCCGCATCCCAGGCCCCGGGTGTCACGGACACCCCCCAGGGCAGGCAGAACGCCAACTCCCAGCCCTCGCCCGATGTGAACGCCGACGACAGCGCGACCGGCAACTCGCCCTATTACACGGACCTCCCGCCGCTCAACAGCCCGACACCGTCACCCAGCGCGAGCAGTGACACCCCCGGTGCCGCGGGCAACGCCGAAGCGGGCATACCCGCGACCGTCCTCGACGCCTACAAGAAGGCCGAGACGTCGCTGGCCGGTTCCAAGCCCGGGTGCAACCTCCCCTGGCAACTCCTCGCGGCCATCGGCAAGGTCGAGTCCGGCCAGGCCCGCGGCGGCAACGTCGACGCCAACGGCACCACGATCACCCCGATCCTCGGCCCGGTCCTCAACGGCGTCGGCTTCGCGCGGATCACCGACACCGACGGCGGCCTGTACGACGGGGACACCACCCACGACCGTGCCGTGGGCCCCATGCAGTTCATCCCCTCCACCTGGGAATGGTCGGGCCGCGACGGCAACGGCGACGGCAAGAAGGACCCCAACAACATCTACGACGCGGCCCTCGCGGCCGGCCACTACCTGTGCCGGTTCAGCTGGGACCTGTCCGACAGCGCCGACCTCAGGCGCGCCATCCTCAGCTACAACAACTCGACGGACTATCTGAACACCGTCCTGTCGTGGCTGGAGTACTACCGCAAGGGCACCCACGAGGTCCCGGACGGCACGGGCTCGCTGCCCTCCAACCGCAGCGACAACGGCACCGGCGGCGCGAGCCCCGGTCCGACGTCTCCGGCGTCCACCCCGCCCAGCAGCCAGAGCCCGGGCGGCGGCGGCACCACGAGCCCGAAGCCGAAGCCGCCGGCCACGACCCCGCCCACGACGCCTCCGCCCACCACGACGCCTCCGGCGACCCCGTCACCCACGCCCACCGAGACGGTGGACCACCTGGAGGACGCGGGCACCGGGAAGCTCACCGCGACCGCGGGCGACACCTTCGCCGAGAAGATCAGCGCCCGTACGGAGACCAAGGCCGGCAAGGCCGTCGCGAAGGTCCGGGTCCGGTTCACGATCACCGGCGACACCGACACGACCTTCACCGGCGGCGAGAGCGTCGCGACCGTCGTCACCAACGCCTCCGGTGTGGCGACGGCGCCCGCCCTCAAGGCGGGCGAGAAGGCCGGCGCCTTCAAGGTGCGCGCCACCGTCGTCGGCCGCACCGTCTCGGGCCTCGACTACGCGGCGACGGTCACCGCCCGCCAGGCCGACGCCCTCGCCCGCACCACCGACACCGCGCTGACCTGCGTTCCGGGCGCCGAGTTCGCGGACGAGGTCGAGGTGAAGGCCACCTACAAGGGTGCCGTCGCGGACGGAGTCGCCGCGACCGCCACGCTCATCAAGACGGCGGACGACGCCACCGAGAACGACAAGGGCCCGTACTTCAAGGACGCGGACGGCAAGACGGTACGCACCCTCGCGGGCCTTGAGACCGGCAAGGACGGCCTGCTGAAGCTGCCGAAGCTGTACGCGGACGACACGGAGGGCACGTACCTGCTGCGGATCACCACGACCGGCGGTGCGACCCTGACCGTCGAGCTGAAGGTGGCGGCTGCCGCCTCCTGACCCCGAAGACGCGTCGGCCGCGCCCCCACACCCGTCGGTGAGGGGGCGCGGCCGTTGTCTGCGCAACGTGTTCTCATCTGGCCCGCCCGTTGCTACGGTGCCCGACCTGACGACGTATCAGTTCCATGGGGCCGGTTCCGCTCCATGAACTCGGTTCCGCCTGTGCCGGGAGGCCCGCATGCGCGCCCTGATCGCCGCCGCGACCGGTCTGGCCCTCGCGTTCGCGCTGGTCCTCCTCGTCACGGCCATGGGCTCGCCGTCGGGCGAGACCTCACCGAAACCGCTGCTCACCACCGTCCCGAGCCATCCGTAGCGCACACCCGTGACGCACATCCCCAACGCACCGGGAGGGCCGCCGAGATGCGCCGCAAGGCCAGTCTGATCCTGCTCGCCCTCGCCGTGTTCTTCGCGGCGCTGTCCCCGCTGCTGCGCTGGTACGCCTTCCCGCGCGTGGCCAAGGTCCCCGCCGACCAGTACCAGGACATGGTCCTGGAGGCGAAGGACGCGACCCTCCTCGACTACGGCTCGATGACCGCCAAGAAGGTCGACAAGATCACCGTCGTCCAGACCCTCAAGGGCAATGTCGGGGCCTCCGAGAGGATCGAGCTGACCGCGAACCGCGACGTCGTCGTCTGGGACGGCCTCTCCTACGTCCAGGGCCCCGACGGCGAGATGGTCTCCAGGATCCCCGAGCGGTACATCTTCGACGCGCACACCCAGGAACCCGTCCACGCCACCGGCGAGAGCGTCGACGGCGACCCCGTCCGGCGCGAGGGCATCGAGTTCAAGTGGCCCTTCCTCACGGAGAAGAGGGACTACGAGTACTTCGACGCGCAGGCCCGGATCACCGAACCCATCCACTACAAGGGCACACAGAACTTCCGGGGCGTCGACGTCTACTACTTCGAGCAGACCATCCCCTGGACCAAGGTGCCCTTCCCGAAGGTCATGCCCGTCGAAGGGATCACCGCGGAGTCGGTCGCCAAGACGGGCACGACCCGCTGGTACACCACGGTCCGCAAGTTCTGGGTCGAACCCGTCACCGGAGCACCCGTCTACGGAGAGGAGATCCACCGGGAGGAACTGCGCGGCGGCACCCTCCTGGGCGACCGCGACAAGGTGACCGCCTTCGCCGGACACGTCAAAATGCGTGAGGACTACATCCGCTCGACCGTCGACCTGGTCAAGTCCCAGCGGCTCCTCGTCGCGCTGATGTCCTCGTACCTGCCCTGGGGCTTCCTCGTCCTGGGCGTCGGACTCCTGGCCCTCTCCCTGTACCTGGAGGCCCGCAGCCGCCGCCCCGGCGACCCGTCACCGACCCAGACCCGGGAACCGGAACCGCTCAGCGCCTGAGGCGGATTCAGGGCCTGTTGCTGCGGGCGGTCGTGTGCCGGGTCGGCCGCGCGCCCGCCGGGTCCTCGGGCCAGGGATGCTTGGGATACCGCCCGCGCAACTCCGCCCGTACGCTCCGGTAGCCGTCCTTCCAGAAGGACGCGAGGTCCGAGGTGACGGCGGCCGGGCGCCCCGCGGGCGACAGCAGATGCACCTGTACGGGCACTCCCGCGACCGTCGGTGACTCCTGCGCCCCGAACATCTCCTGCAGTTTCACCGCGAGCACCGGGCGCTCGGGATCGGCGTAGTCGATCCGGATCCTGGACCCGCTGGGCACCTGGAACCGCTCCGGCGCCAGTTCGTCGAACCTGGTCGCGTCCCCGGACGCCCAGGGCAGCAGCCGGCCCAGCGCCTGCCCGGCCCGGATGCGTTCCAGATCGGCCCGCCGCCGGGCCCGGCCCAGCTCCGGTTCCAGCCACTCGTCCACGCGCGCGTGGAGCGCGTCGTCCGAGACGTCGGGCCAGGGAGCGCCGATCCGCCGGTGCAGGAACCCGAGCCGCTGCCGCAGCACCTCGGCGTCCCGGGACCACCGCAACAGCCCGAACCCCTCCGCCGCCAGCCCTTCGAGCAACGCCTCCCGTACGAGTCCGGGGTCCGCGTTGCGCAACGGCCGTACCGCCAGCTCCACGGCTCCCAGCCGCCGGACCCGCCGCGCGACGACGTCCCCGGCGTCCCAGCGCACCTCGTCGCCCTCCGCGTACAGGGCTCCCGCCGCCTCGCGCGCGACCTCCTCGTCGACCACGGCCCCGAGCCGCACGCGCGCGTGCCCCGCGCCCACCGGCCGGTCGGCGACCGCGACGGCGATCCAGGAGGCATCCCGCAACCCACTGCCCTCCGCGACCTCGGCCCGGGTCCCGGACACCATGAGAAAGGACCCCCCTTGCCGCCGGGCAACCCGCTCAGGAAAAGCAAGCGCAGCAACGAGCCCGACGGTTTGATCGTCACCGATGCCCCCTGCCTCGACGTGGGACGCCCCGAAAGGGGCGCGGGGAACTGCGCGACCGGCCACGACGGACCCGCGGTCATCGGTCGGCCCTCCCGCCGCGACGGGCGCAGCCCGGGACGGGACCGCGGCCCGCAGCCGCCGGACCTCCGCCCGCCACCGCCCGGCATACGCGTCACCCCCACGACGTGCGGCCCGCAACGCGCCGGCGAGGTCGTCGCCGTACGACCGCGGCGGTTCCTCGCTCAGCAGAGCGACCACTTCCGCGGCCCGCTCGGCACCGAGGGACGCCCCGGCGTCCAGCAGCGCACGCCCCAGCCGGGGATGCAGCCCCAGCCGCGACATCCGTACACCCCGATCCGTCGGACGCCCGTCCGGCCCCACCGCGCGGACGGCCTCCAGAACGCCCCGCGCGGCCGCCATGGCGCCGGCCGGCGGCGGATCCAGGAGGGACAGCCCCGAGGCGTCGGGATCGGCCCAGCAGGCCGCCTGGAGGGAGAACGCCGTCAGATCGGCCACCTTGATCTCCGGAGAGGGGAAACGCGGCAGCCGCCCGTCCTCCGCCTCCGTCCAGCACCGGTACACCGCCCCCGGAGCCTCGCGCCCCGCCCGCCCGGCCCGCTGCCTCCCGACCGCCTGCGAGGCCCGTACGGTCGTCAGCGCGCTCAGGCCGCGCGCGTGGTCCACGCGCGGCTCGCGCGCCAGCCCGGAGTCCACGACCACCCGAACCCCCGGAACCGTCAGCGACGACTCGGCCACCGACGTGGCGAGGACGACCCGGCGCCGCGTACCGCCGGACAGCACCGCGTCCTGCACGGCCGTCGGCGCCCGCCCGTGCACCTCTAGGACCTCGACCTCGCCGAGTCCGCCGAGCTGCCCGGCGACCCGGGCGATCTCCCCGACCCCGGGGAGGAAACACAGGACATCCCCGTCCCGCTCGGAGAGCGCCCGGCGCACCACCGACGCCACATGGGTCAGCAACACCGGATCCACCCGCATCCCATGGGGTGGCCGCACAGGGCGCACGGACGGCGCCCACACCACCTCGACCGGATGGGAGACGCCGGCCGCCTCGACCACGGGCACATCGCCGAGCAGCCGGGCCCAGCCGTCGGCGTCGGTCGTCGCCGACGCGGCCACCAGCCGCAGCTCGGGGCGCAGCGCGGCCCGGACGTCGAGCAGGAACGCCGCCGCCGTGTCCGCGTCCAGATGGCGTTCGTGGCACTCGTCGAGCACGACCACGTCGACGCCCGCGAGCTCGGGGTCCCGCTGCAGCCTCTGCAGCAGCACCCCGGTCGTGACGACCTCCACGCGCGCGCGTGGCCCGACCACCCGTTCCCCGCGGACGGTGAATCCGACGCTCTCCCCGACCTTCTCGCCGAGCAGCCACGCCATCCGCCGTGCGGCGGCCCGCGCCGCGATCCGCCGCGGTTCGGCCACCACGACCCGCCGTGCCGGTTCCCCGCCGACCAGTCCGGCGAGCACCAGCGGCACGAGGGTCGTCTTGCCCGTGCCGGGCGGCGCGACGAGGACCGCGGCGCCACGGTCCTCCAGGGCGTCCCTCAGACCGGGCAGCGCTCCGCGTACGGGCAGCGAGTCCAGGGCGTCATGACGGATCACACGATCACATGCTCGGTACGGGTCACCCGCTCAGTCTCTCTCCCGGCCTCCGGCCGGGGTGCCCCCGTCCAGCTTCGCTCGCACACGAAACTAGCTTCGCTCGCACACGAAGATCGCCGTGCCCGGGATCAGGTTTCCCCGAAGGGGTGACCAGCCGCCCCATTCCTGGGTGTTCCAGGCGGGCCACTCGGGCTCGACCAGGTCGACCAGCCGGAAACCGCTCGCCACCACGTCCCGGACGCGGTCGCCGACCGTCCTGTGGTGCTCGACGTACACCGCGTTCCCGTCCTCGTCCTGCTCGACGTACGGAGTGCGGTCGAAGTACGAGGAGGCCACGCTCAGCCCCTCGGGTCCCGGTTCGTCGGGGAAGGCCCAGCGGACCGGATGCGTGACGGAGAAGACGAACCGGCCGCCCGGCCGCAGCACCCGGTGCACCTCCCGCAGGACCGTCACGGGCTCGGCGACGAAGGGCAGCGCCCCGTACGCGGAGCACGCGAGGTCGAAGGAGCCGTCCGCGAAGGGCAGCGCCGTGGCGTCCGCCTCCACGAGCGGGACGCTGTCGGCGCCGATCCGCAGGGCGTGCTGGAGCTGCCGGTGCGAGAGGTCCAGGGCGACAGGGCGGGCACCCTGGGCGGCCAGCCAGCGCGAGCACTGGGCGGCCCCCGCGCCGATCTCCAGGATGTCCTTGTCCTTCAGGTCCTCCATCGGGCCCAGCAGCTCGGCCTCGATCTCGTCGAGGCCCTCGGGGCACCACACGAAACGGTCGTCGCCGAGGAACGTGCCGTGCTCGACCTGGTAGTCGTCCGCGTTCCGGTCCCACCAGCCGCGATTGGCGCGGGAGCTCTCGGAGCCCCCTGCCGCACGTCGGGTCGCCTCGGGCTCGGGCGCTTCGAAGTCGGACGCCTCCGGCGAGGACGCTTCGGGCCGGGACGGTTCGGGCTCTTGGATGATCGGCTCCCTCGTATTAATCTGCGGTCACTTCCGAGCGGTCCGTCCTGGCGGCGGTCACGAAAGTGGCACCACAGAATCCGCGTGACCCCGTGGCGTTGCCTGATGTACGGCTGCCGCCGCGTGGGTCTTGTGCCGGGTATGCGGCGATCCGCCCCGGGTGTGCGCCTTCGCGCATTGACCCTGTCCGGCTGCCCCCGTATGCTACAAGTTGCGCTGCGGGCCTGCGCTCCTCAGACGTAGCAGGCTGCGCTCGCATCTGTCGTATGTCCCCTCGGTTTTCGAGGCGCCACCGGCGAGTGTTCTCATCGAACACGGCCCGGATTCGGCGCTTCCTTGGCTGTCCGGCCTTCTTCAGAGCGAAACGGGCTCCCGGCGTAAGCAGTACCTACGACTCACTGTCCGTACCGGAGCCCTTTCCCACATGACGAGCAGCACCGAGACCACCTCTACCACGCCGCAGGTAGCGGTCAACGACATCGGCAACGAGGAAGCCTTCCTCGCCGCGATCGACGAGACGATCAAGTACTTCAACGACGGCGACATCGTCGATGGCGTCATCGTGAAGGTCGACCGGGACGAGGTCCTGCTCGACATCGGTTACAAGACCGAAGGTGTCATCCCGAGCCGCGAGCTCTCGATCAAGCACGACGTCGACCCGAACGAGGTCGTCAAGGTCGGCGACGAGATCGAAGCCCTTGTTCTCCAGAAGGAGGACAAGGAAGGCCGCCTGATCCTCTCGAAGAAGCGCGCCCAGTACGAGCGCGCCTGGGGCACCATCGAGAAGATCAAGGAAGAGGACGGCATCGTCACCGGCACCGTCATCGAGGTAGTCAAGGGTGGACTCATCCTTGACATCGGCCTCCGTGGCTTCCTGCCGGCATCTCTCGTCGAGATGCGCCGTGTCCGTGACCTCCAGCCCTACGTGGGCAAGGAGCTCGAAGCCAAGATCATCGAGCTGGACAAGAACCGCAACAACGTGGTCCTGTCCCGCCGTGCCTGGCTGGAGCAGACCCAGTCCGAGGTCCGCCAGACGTTCCTCACCACCCTCCAGAAGGGTCAGGTCCGTTCCGGCGTCGTCTCCTCGATCGTCAACTTCGGTGCCTTCGTGGACCTGGGTGGCGTCGACGGCCTGGTGCACGTCTCGGAGCTCTCCTGGAAGCACATCGACCACCCCTCCGAGGTTGTCGAGGTCGGCCAGGAAGTCACCGTCGAGGTCCTCGACGTGGACATGGACCGCGAGCGTGTCTCCCTGTCGCTGAAGGCGACGCAGGAAGACCCGTGGCAGCAGTTCGCCCGCACCCACCAGATCGGCCAGGTCGTGCCCGGAAAGGTCACGAAGCTGGTTCCGTTCGGTGCGTTCGTCCGCGTGGACGAGGGCATCGAGGGTCTGGTGCACATCTCCGAGCTGGCCGAGCGCCACGTGGAGATCCCGGAGCAGGTCGTCCAGGTCAACGACGAGATCTTCGTCAAGGTCATCGACATCGACCTCGAGCGTCGTCGCATCAGCCTCTCGCTGAAGCAGGCCAACGAGTCCTTCGGCGCGGACCCGGCCTCGGTCGAGTTCGACCCGACGCTGTACGGCATGGCCGCGTCGTACGACGACCAGGGCAACTACATCTACCCCGAGGGCTTCGACCCCGAGACCAACGACTGGCTCGAAGGTTACGAGTCCCAGCGTGAGGTGTGGGAGAACCAGTACGCCGAGGCGCAGACGCGCTTCGAGCAGCACCAGGCTCAGGTCATCAAGTCCCGCGAGGCGGACGCCCAGGCCGAGGCCGAGGGTGTCGCCACCCCCGGTGCGGCTCCGGCCGCCTCCGGCGGCAGCGGTGGCGGCGGTGGCGGTTCGTACTCCTCGGAGTCGGACGACAACTCCGGCGCCCTGGCGTCGGACGAGGCCCTTGCCGCTCTGCGCGAGAAGCTCGCCGGCGGCCAGAGCTGAAAGCTCACCGCCAGCGGTAGCTAGCTGGTAATCGCGGGCCCGCACCCACCTGGGTGCGGGCCCGCGGTGCGTCTGCCTCCCGGCCCGTCCGATCCTCCCGGCCCTTTGGACCCGTACCCGCTCCCGGCCCTCCGGACCTGTACCCGCTCCCGGCCCTCCGGACCTGTACCCGCTCCCGGTCCCGGCCGGTGTCACCGCCTCGCGCGCGTGCCTGACGTGGGCATGAGAAGCCGGTAAGAGGCGCAGTGAAGCGGTGTGAACCGGGAATGCCCATCTCCTGACTCGTGTTGTCGATTAGGAACACGAGGAGGAGCGGTCACAGTGCTTGATCCGCAGGGTTTGTACGCATGGGAGCCGAAGGGCCTGGCCGTGGTCGACGTGGCACTCGCCCAGGAGTCGGCCGGTCTTGTCATGCTCTACCACTTCGACGGATACATCGACGCGGGCGAGACCGGCGACCAGATCGTCGACCGGGTGCTCGACTCGCTGCCCCACCAGGTCGTCGCGCGATTCGACCACGACCGGCTCGTGGACTACCGCGCCCGCCGCCCGCTGCTGACGTTCAAGCGCGACCGCTGGGCCGACTACGAGGAGCCCACGCTGGACGTGCGACTCGTCCAGGACGCCACCGGAGCGCCCTTCCTGCTGCTCTCCGGGCCCGAACCGGACGTGGAGTGGGAGCGCTTCGCCGCGGCCGTCCAGCAGATCGTGGAGCGCCTCGGCGTCCGGCTGTCCGTGAACTTCCACGGCATCCCCATGGGCGTCCCGCACACCCGCCCCGTGGGCCTCACCCCGCACGGCAACCGCACGGACCTCGTCCCCGGCCACCGCAGCCCCTTCGACGAGGCCCAGGTGCCCGGCAGCGCCGAGTCCCTGGTCGAGTACCGCCTCATGGAGGCCGGACACGACGTCCTCGGAGTCGCCGCGCACGTGCCCCACTACATCGCCCGCTCCCCGTACCCGGACGCCGCGTTGACGGTCATGGAGTCGATCACGGCCGCGACCGGCCTGGTCCTGCCGGGCATCGCGCACGGGCTGCGCACCGAGGCGCACCGCACGCAGACGGAGATCGACCGGCAGATCCAGGAGGGCGACGAGGAACTGGTCGCCCTGGTCCAGGGGCTTGAGCACCAGTACGACGCCGCCGCGGGCGCCGAGACGCGCGGCAACATGCTGGCGGAGCCGGTGGACATTCCGTCCGCGGACGAGATCGGCATGGAGTTCGAGAAGTTCCTGGCCGAGCGCGAAGGTGATGCGTAGCTCGCTTCTTGTGGCGGCCACGCGTGACCGCTTCGCGGGGGAGGGGCAGGGGGGTTGTGTTTTGAGTGCGGGTTCGGTGGGGGCCGGGCGCGCAGTTCCCCGCGCCCCTGACGGGGCGCCTGGCGGACGCCCCTGAAGGGCATCCCTGTGCGCCCCGGGCTTATGCTGCTGGGCATGTTGAAGGTGGGGCTGACCGGTGGGATCGGGGCCGGTAAGAGCGAGGTGTCGCGGCTGCTCGTGGAGCACGGGGCCGTGCTGATCGACGCCGACAGGATCGCCCGGGAGGTCGTCGCGCCGGGAACACCCGGGCTGGCGGCCGTGATCGACGCCTTCGGTAAGGAAGTGGTCGCCGCGGACGGCACCCTCGACCGGCCGAAGCTCGGCTCCATCGTCTTCGCGGACCCGGACAGGCTCGCCGTGCTGAACTCGATCGTGCACCCCTTGGTGGGCGCCCGCTCCCGCGAACTCGAAGAGGCCGCCTCGGCGGACTCCGTGGTCGTGCACGACGTGCCCCTGCTCACGGAGAACGGCCTCGCGAAGCTGTACGACCTCGTGATCGTGGTCGACGCCGCCACGGAGACACAGCTCGACCGGCTCGTCCGGCTGCGCGGTATGACCGAGGCCGACGCCCGCGCCCGTATGGCGGCCCAGGCCACCCGCGAGAAGCGCCGGGAGATCGCGGACGTCGTCATCGACAACGACGTACCCCTGGAAGAGCTGCGGCGACGTGTACGGGAGGTGTGGGCGGACCTGGAACGGCGGGCCCGGGCGGCCGGCGAGCCGTAGGCGTCCTCGGAATAGTGGGTGTCCGCCAGGCGTTGACGCCCCGCAGTGAGGGAAGGAATGTGCCGTGCCCGAGACCAGCGGATTCGCCGGACGTACTCCGGAGACGCATGTCATCGACTTCCGTGCCGCGGAGCAACTGCTCGCCGCGCGGGACCCCAGGGGCGCGGTGAAGCTGCTCGACAACGTCATCGCCGCGTACCCGGAGAACACGGCCGCACGGCTGCTGCGCGCGCGGGCCTTCTTCGCCGCGGCACAGCTGCGGCCCGCCGAGCTGGAGTTCACCATCGTGCTGGAGCGCGAGCCGGACAACGCCTTCGCGCACTTCGCGCTCGCCCGCACCTACGAGCGCTCCGGGCAGCCCGCGCAGGCCATGCGCCACTTCCGGCTCGCGGCGGCGCTGGACCCGCAGCCGGAGTACCTGGCCGCGGCACGGTTCGACTCCTGAGCCGGGTCCACCCCTGGTCCTGAGCCGAGCCACCGCCGGGTTCGGCGCGCGCGGCGAACCCGGCCGGGTCTAGTCGCGGTGGTCCGGTGGCGGGTACGGCGGAATGTCCGGCCCCGGCTGATAGTGCGGCCCCTGGCGGAGATGCCTGACGATCATCGCCAGATCGACGGTGACGATCAGCCACAGCACACCGCAGGCGACCGCCCAGCCCGTCCGCCCGACGAGAGCGAACACGGCCGTCCCCGCGGCCGCCCAGACGAACCCCCACACACTCAGCCACAGACGCGCTCGCAGCGCACTGCGCGCAGTTGTCGGTTCACTGCCCGTACGCATAGGGATCACTACTCCTACCGGAAAAACGTACTCTTCGTAGTGCACATTTCACCTGGAGCGGGCTGGCGGACGGACGGGGAGCGGCTGTGCTGGTGGAGGAGCTGCGGGCGGACGAGAAGCTCGCCGGATGGCTGAGGGACCTGGAGAGCGGGGGCGCACCGCGCACGGAGGCGGTCCTCCCGGACGCCGTCGAGCTGCCGGACGTACTGCTCGACCTGGCGGTACCGCACGAGTGCGTCAACGAACTGGTCGCAGTGCGCGCCCGGCTGGCGGCGGACCCGGAGGCGTTGACGCTGCTCGGGCTGTGCGTCGACCGGTTCGTACGCGACATGGGGAGGATCGGCGGGGGCTGGGAACCGCCGGCGTTCCCGGCGTCCACCGGGGCGCTGGGCCGTACCTTCCAGGTGTTCGTCTTCATCGCCGCGCTGCCGTACGTGCGTGCCTACCACCGGCAGCGGGACATCCCGGCGGACGTGTCCCGGCGCACCCTCGCGGATCTGGGCCGGAACCTGGCCGTGCACCGGCGGCGAACCGGTACGACGGGGCTGTCGGTGCCGTGGTGGATCGGGCTGCACTTCCACGGGGAGCTGTACCAGCTGGGGCGGCTGCAGTTCCAGCGCGCCCGGCTGGGCGGGGCCACCGGGCAGGCGGCGGCGGACGCGGGGCTCGCCACAGGGCCCGGTGAGCCCTGTCTGAGTCTGCACATCGCCGACTTCCGGGGGCCACTGTCTCCGGAGGCGTGCAACCGGTCGCTGGACCTGGCGCGGGAGTTCTTCGCGCGCCACTACCCGGACGAGCACTACGCGGTGGCGGTCTGCCACTCCTGGCTGCTCGACCGGCAGCTGACGCGGTATCTGCCCGCCGGCTCCAACATCGTGCGCTTCCAGGAGCGGTTCCGGATCGCCTGCGAGGAGACGAAGGCGGACGACAAGGTGCCCGTCGCGTTCGTCTTCGGCGACCCCGAGCTGCCGGTGGCGGACCTGCCGCGGCGGACCGGCGTGGAGCGGGCGGTGGGGGACCATCTGCGGGCGGGCGGCCACTGGTACGGCGGCCACGGGTGGTTCGCGCTGTGATGGCCGGCTGAGAGAACCGCCGTCGGCCGGGAGAACCACGGCTTCCGCGGGCCGTCGGTTCCGTGGCCTGATCACGCCTCACTCGAACGGGTGAGACGGGCGGGGATGGGAACGACCGTGCGGACGTGGGCCGTTGGGCGGGTATGACGATCGAGATGCGTGAGGGGTACGAAGGGACGGGGCCCGGCGCCATCACGCCGGACGGCTGCGCGGTCGAGCTGTACTCGCGGTTGTCCGTCGGGGACGAGCCGGACATCATCGCCTCGGCCGTGCCGGCGGGGGCGCACATCCTCGAACTGGGCAGTGGCGTGGGGCGTATGACCCATCCGCTCCTGGAGCGGGGCTTCACGGTGACGGCCGTGGACGAGTCCGCCGAGATGCTGGAGCGCGTGCGAGGGGCGCGCACGATACGTGGTGCCATCGAGACGCTCGACCTGGGCGAGAGATTCGACGTGGTGATGCTCGCGTCGTTCCTCGTGCACGCCGGGGACGTCGAGGTACGGCGCGGAATGCTGGACGTGTGCCGGAGCCATGTCGCGGACGGCGGCTGCGTGCTGATCCAGCGCGAGGGCGAGAACTACCACACCGACCTGCCGCGCGAGCGGCTCGATCCGAGCGGGTTCACGATCCGGATGCTGTCCGCGGAGCCGGTGGGGGACGGGGTCAACTCGGTGCGGGCCGAGTACGAGTTCCCGGACGCGGTGTGGACGCAGACGTTCCTCGCCCGGCCGCTCAGCAAGGAGGAGTTCGAGGGGGCGCTGGCAGAGTCGGGGCTGCGGGTCGACCGGTATCTCACGGAGGACCGGGTGTGGGTGCGGGTGGTGCCGGTGGAGGAGTGACCTTCGCGGTTTCCGGGGCGAGTTGTCGTGGGGCGATGAGTTTCGGCAGGCGGGCCGGTCTACCTCTGTGACAGCAACGCGAGCCGTTGCACCCGGAGAACCCAGGAGAACCCCATGTCCGAGACCACCGTCCCCGCTGCCTCAGCCCCCACAGCTCCGGCTGCCGGCTCCGCCCCGACCGCCCCTGCTGCCGACTCTGCCCCGGCCGCCGCGTCCGGCACGGTCGTCGCCGAGTCGGCGACCGCCCGTGGGCGCCGTGCCCGCCTCGCCCTGAAGGGGCTGCAGATCCTGCTCGCGCTCTTCTACGTGATCGCGAGCGCGCTGCCCAAGCTCGTCGCGCACTCCTCGGCGGTCGAGTCGTTCGACGAGATCGGCTGGGGCAGCGCCGGGATGTACACCATCGGGCTGCTCGAACTGGCCGGTGGCATCGCGCTGTTGATACCCGTACTGGCCTCGGTGGCCGCCGTGTCGCTGAGCGCGCTGATGGTGGGCGCGTTCATCACCCAGATCACCGTGTTCGACGGGGAGTACGCGGCGACCCCGCTCATCCTGATCGTGCCGCTCGCACTGATCGCCTGGGCACGACGGGGGCAGGTGCTTGGTGGTGGCTTTTCACGCTCCTGAACGGCGCGCGCCCCTGCACCTCGGGCTGCTCGATTTCTCCGGGTTGCTCGGGCTCCCCGGGCCCTTCGGGTTACTCGGCCGAGCCGAGACCCCGCAGGCGTTCCAGCTCGCGGCGGTCGCGCTTGGTGGGGCGGCCCGCGCCCCGGTCGCGGATGCCCGCGGGGGCGACGGCCTCGCGGGGCGGCGGCGGGGGACTGTTGTCGACGTAGCACTCGGCGGCGACCGGGGGCCCGACCCGCTTGCGGATCACGCGCTTCACGATGACGATCCGCTCCCGGTCCGCGTGCCGGAGGCGGACCTCGTCACCGACGCGGACGGCGTACGCGGGCTTGACCCGTTCGCCGTTCACCCGGACATGACCGCCACGGCAGGCGGTGGCGCCCATGGACCGGGTCTTCACCAGACGGACGGACCAGATCCAGCTGTCGACGCGCACGGTCTCGCCGCTCGCGGGCGCGGCGGCCTTCGCGACGGCCACGGCATCGGTCGCGTCACCCGTCGCGTCATCGGTCACGGAGGCGGCTGCGGTGGCATCGGCGACACCGGAGCCGCCGGCGTTCGAGGGGCCGCCGGCGCCCGGCCCACCGTCCCCGCGTCGCCCCGCCTCGTTCCGCCGAGTCCCCGACTGAGTCCCTGAAGCCATGGTCCGACCTTAGCCCTCGGCGGGCGTGGGGCCGGAATCGTTTTCCGTCGCGTGGAGCCCGGTTCCCGCCGGGCATACCGTGGCGGCATGAAGCAGGAGCGCAGCCTGGCGGAACTGGACCGGCGGATCGCCGGCTGCCGGGCCTGTCCGCGGCTCGTCGAGTGGCGGGAGGAAGTGGCCCGGACGAAACGGGCCGCCTTCGAGGACTGGACGTACTGGGGCCGCCCGGTGCCGGGGTTCGGACCGCCGGACGCCTCGCTCCTCGTGATCGGGCTCGCGCCCGCGGCGCACGGCGGGAACCGGACCGGCCGGATGTTCACGGGAGACCGGTCGGGGGACGTGCTGTACGCGGCGCTGCACGACGTGGGCCTCGCCTCGCAGCCCACGTCCGAGAGCGCGGACGACGGACTGACCCTGTACGGAGTCCGTGTCACGTCACCCGTGCACTGCGCGCCGCCCGCCAACAAGCCGACGCCCGAGGAACGCAACACCTGCCGCCCCTGGCTCGTGAACGAACTGCGCCTGCTCGCACCCACCCTCCGCGCGGTCGTCGTGCTCGGCGGTTTCGGCTGGCAGGCGGCGCTGCCCGCGTTCACCGAGGCGGGCTGGCAGGTGCCCCGCCCCCGCCCGGCCTTCGCCCACGGAGCGCGGGTCGTCCTGGAGGGACTGGAGGGCCCGGAGGCGCACCCCCTCCAACTCTTCGGCTGCTACCACGTGAGCCAGCGCAACACCTTCACCGGCCGGCTGACCCCGGACATGCTCAGGGACGTACTGCGTACGGCGGCCGGGGCGGCGGGCCTGCCGACGACCCCGTACCCGGGCTAGAGCCGCCCGAGGGGCGCGGGGAACTGCGCGCCCAGCCCACGACGGCCCGCAGCTGCGTGCCTGCCCTGCCCCGCCGCACACTCTTCCCGCCCCGGGCGCGCGGCTACCGACGTGCCCGGTCCCGTTCGCCCGCCGACTGGACGAACTGCATTTCCAGGGTGGCCGGGGGAGCGGCGACGCCGGGGCCGCCGGACTCCGCCCAGCGGAGTATCTCGTCGGTGCAGTCGTCGCCCATCGACCAGCCGATCCAGACGGCCTTGCCGCCCCGTCTGCGGCCCTCGCCCGACGGCTGCACGACGATGATGTTGGCCTGGTCGCAGGGGCCGAGGCAGTCCGCCGTACGGACCGCAAGACGGCCGCCGGAGGCGTCGGCGGCGGCGCGCAGGCGGTCCAGTTGCCAGTCGTGGTCGTAACCGGGGTACTTGCGCGCGTCGCCGCAGCAGCAGCCGCGGCAGACGACGAGCGTGCAGGGCCGGGTCCTCGCGGCACCGATCGCCGTACGGGCAGTCACGCTTCTCCTTCGAGGCTGTCGGATCTGTCGAGATCGAAGCTGTCGGGTCTATCGGGTCTGTCGGATCCTTCGGTATCGGTATCGGTACCGGTGAGGACGGGGGAGTCCGTGTCGCCGAAGAGATGGCGCACCGTCGAGCGGTAGTTGGCCCGGACGTGTGCCAGGGCGTGGGCGCGGGCCCGTTCGCGGTCGCCGGAGGCGATGGCCGCGTACAGCTCCCGGTGTTCGGCCAGGAGTTGCGGCCACTCCTCGTTCTGGCGGGTGAGCCAGCGCAGCCGGCCGTCGACGGGTTCCATCACGGAGATCAGCAGGCTGTTTCCGGCCATCGCCAGGATCCGGTCGTGGAAACGGGTGTTGATGTCGGTGATCGCCTCCGCGTCGTCGTCGGCGGTCGCTTCCGCGGCGCGGTCGAGGAGTTCGTCGAGTTCGGCCAGGTCGGCCCGGGTGGCGCGCCGGGCGGCGAGCCCGGTGGCGTACACCTCAAGGGCCTCGCGGAGTTCGAAGAGTTCCGCGACGTCCGTGCGGGTCAGCCTGCGTACGACCGCGCGGCGTGGGGTCTCGAAGAGGACGAAACCCTCGGTGACCAGGGCCCGGATCGCCTCGCGGACCGGCACCCGGGAGACCCCGAACCGTTCGGCCAGCTCGCGCTCGACCAATCGGTCGCCGGGCAGCAGCCGCCCGGCGATGATCTCCTGCCGCAGCGAGCTGAGCACTCGCTCGCGCACCGCCCCCAGCGGTTCCACCGTCGTCATGCGTCCATCCTCGCCGACCCGTGGACTGTTTTACCGAGCTGTTACCGCCCGGACATGGCCAGATGTCATCGGGAGCGGGACCATGACGTCAGTTTGGTATACCAAAGCGGTTCGCAGTCGTCCCGTCCCTCTCCTCGCCGACCTCTCTCCTCACCCACCCCTACCGTCACCCCAACCCTCCCCCCCCCACCCCAGATCCTCCCGTCGTCCCCGACCACGCTCATGGAGGCCCTGTGTCACTCGCCGATCCCGCCGCAGCCACCGGCACGCCGGCATTCGTCCCCGATCCCAGGCTCACCAACGAAGACCTCGCCCCCGCGGGCAAGCGCAACTGGAAGGTGTTCGACCTCTTCGCCATGTGGATGTCCGACGTCCACAACCTCGGCAACTACACGTTCGCGGCCGGGCTGCTGGTCCTCGGCATGAACGTGTGGCAGATCTTCACGTCCCTGCTCGTCGGCTTCGTGCTCATCTACATCGGCATGAACTGGATGGGGAAGATCGGGCAGGCCCACGGCGTGCCCTTCCCGGTCATCAGCCGCATCAGTTTCGGCGTCTGGGGCGCCAACATACCGGCGCTGATCAGGGCCGTCATCGCCATCATGTGGTACGGCATCCAGACCTATCTGGCCTCCGTCGCCGTCAACATCATGCTGCTCGCGGCCTGGCCGGGGCTGGAATCCTGGACGCACAACTCGTTCCTCGGCCTCGACGCGCTCGGCTGGCTGTCCTTCGTCTCGCTGTGGCTGGTCCAGGCGCTGATCATCAGCCAGGGCATGGAATCCGTACGGAAGTTCCAGGACTTCTGCGGTCCCGCGATCTGGCTCGTGATGATCGCGCTCGCCATCTGGATCCTCGCGAAGGCCGGCTGGACCATCTCGCTCACCTCGACCCCGAACCCGGTCTCCGTGGGCGAGCAGTGGCGGCAGTGGTTCGGCGCGATCGGCCTGATCCTCGCCACGTACGGCACGCTGATGCTCAACTTCTGCGACTTCTCGCGCTTCGCGCCCAGCTACCGGACGGTCAAGCGCGGCAACTTCTGGGGTCTGCCGATCAACTCGACCGCCTTCGTGATCGTGTCGGTCATCGTCACGGCCGGTTCCATCGAGGTGTTCGGCAAGGCCATCACCGACCCCGCCCACCTCGTCGCCGAGATCGGCAACAAGTGGGTGCTCATCCTGGGCGCGCTGACCTTCGCCATCGCCACCATGGGCGTCAACATCGTCGCCAACTTCGTCTCACCCGCGTACGACCTGGCCAACGTCTGGCCGCAGAAGATCACCTTCAAGATCGGCGGCATGATCAGCACGGTCGCCGCGCTGGTCGTGACCCCGTGGAACCTCTTCTCCAACCCCACCGTCGTCAACTACTTCCTCGGCGGCCTCGGCGCCTTCCTCGGCCCGCTGTTCGGCGTGATCATGCTCGACTACTTCTGGGTCAAGCACGGCCGCATCGACGTGAACGAACTGTTCAACGCCCGGCCCGGGTCGCGCTACTACTACCGCAAGGGCGTCAACCCCAAGGCCCTGTGGGCGTTCCTGCCCGCGGCTGCGGTCTCGGCGGTCCTCGCGCTGGTGAAGACCTTCAGCGACGTGGCCCCGTACTCCTGGTTCATCGGTACGGTGCTGGCCGCCGGTCTGTACGCGCTGCTGTGCCGCTCCGAGCGCGCCGCCGCCGACACGGCTCCCGTGTCGGCTCCGACACCCGCTCCTCAGGAGGGCTGAGCGTGCGGATCGTCGTCACCAACTGCAATACGACGCAGGGGATGACCGAGGAGATCGTGCGAGGTGCCCGGGCCGCCGCAGGCCCGGGCACCACCGTGCTCGGACTCACCCCCGCCTGGGGGCCCGAGTCCGCGGAGGGCTGGCTCGACAGCTACCTGTCGGCCGCCGCCGTCCTCGACACCCTGCGCACGTACGAGGGCCCGTACGACGCCGTCGTCATGGCCGGCTTCGGGGAGCACGGGCGCGAGGGCGTACGGGAACTGGTGGACGTACCCGTCGTCGACATCACCGAGGCCGCCGCCCACCTCGCCTGCCTGCTCGGACGGCGGTACGGAGTCGTCACCACGCTGGAGCGCTCGGCCGGGCAGATCGAGGACAGCCTGTACACGGCGGGGGTGGCCCGGAACTGCGCCGTGGTCGTGGGTGCGGGGCTCGGTGTGCTCGACCTCGGCGACCGGGAGCGTACGGAAGCGGCCTTCGTCGCCGCGGCCGAACGGGCCCGGGACGCCGGCGCCGAGGTCCTGGTCCTCGGGTGCGCCGGGATGACCGGCCTGCAGCGGGCCGTGGGGGAGAAGCTGGGACTGCCCGTCGTCGACGGTGTGGGCGCCGCGGTGAAGCTCGCCGAGTCGCTCGTCTCCCTGGGCCTCACGACGAGCCGCGCGGGCGGTTACGCGAAGCCGCTGCCGAAGCGGCGGATCTGGGCGCCGCCGTCGGAGTGATTCCCTCTGCCGCGGATGCGGCAGGCGTGGCGGTGTGCCGGGGGTGACCGCAGACTCCCTGTGAGAGCGGCCGGCACCCGGTCCGGCGCCTCGCGGACGAGCCGCCGCCCATGCCGACGGCGGTGGGAACGGAGTCGGTCGTGGCCCCAGCTGTCGGAGCCGGTACCTGTTCCCGTGTGCGGATGCGGACGCGGGTTCGGACGCGGCTTCGCGTTCGGCTTCGGGTCCGGACGGTCGCCGTCGGGCTGGTCGCGACGGGGGCGGCCGTGTGGACCGTCCTGTGGGGAGGCGGCGGTGTGTCGGGCGCGGACGCCGAAGCCGCCCTCTGGGTGAACCCCGAGTCCAGTGCCGCCCGGCAGGCAGTCGAGTGGCGTCGTACGGGACGGTCCGCGGACGCCCTGCTGATGGAACGTATCTCCACCCGTCCCCAGGCCGAGTGGCTGGTCGGCTCGGAGCCCCGGGCCGTCGTGGAGGCCCGCACCACAGCCGCCGCACGGGAAGGGCGTACGGCGGTACTCGTCGCCTACTACATCCCGTACCGCGACTGCGGTTCCTACTCGGGCGGCGGAGCCTGGAGCGCGACGGGCTACCGGCGGTGGGTCGACGAGTTCGCGGCGGGGCTCGGGGAGCGAGGCGCCTACGTGATCGTCGAGCCGGACGCGGTGGCACACAGTGTGGACGGCTGCGGCCGGGTCGTACCGGAGGAGCGGTACGCGCTGCTCGCGTACGCCGTCGACCGGTTCAAGCGGCAGCCGAACACCCGTGTCTATCTCGACGCGGGCAACCCCGCCTGGCACCCGGACACGTCGAGACTGATCGCGCCGCTGAAGCGGTCGGGCATCGCCCGCGCCGACGGCTTCGCGCTGAACGTCTCCAACTTCCGCACGGACGCCGACAGTTCGGCGTACGGCGACAAGCTGTCCGCGGCCCTCGGCGGCAAGCACTTCGTGATCGACAGCAGTCGCAACGGCAACGGGCCCTGGACCGGTACGGATTCCTGGTGCAACCCGCCGGGCCGGGCGCTGGGCGTGGCACCCACCACGGTCACGGGCGCGCCGCTGATCGACGCCTATCTGTGGGTCAAGCGGCCGGGCGAGTCGGACGGCACCTGCGGGGGCGGCCCGGCGGCGGGCCAGTGGTGGCCGTCGTACGCGCTGGACCTCGCGCGAAATGCCCGGGACTGAGCGGGCCGGGCCCTCAGCCGCTCCCGGGGTCCTCCTGGATGACGCGGTCGTCGAGATGGGCGCCGAAGTGATCGGACTGGCGGGCCATGATGTCCCGCATCGAGGTGCCACGGGGGACGCCGTAGACCGTGCCCGGGAAGTCCAGTTCCCTCTGTACTTCCCACAGTTCGTCGTGCCGGTCGGGTGAGAAGAGCTGCGCCCGCGGTGCTCCGGCCGCGATCCAGCCGATGGGGACGACCGTGCCGGGCGACAGCACCGAGTTCGCGTGCAGCACGCTGTTGATCCGCAGCTCCGAACCGGCGCCCACGACGGCCCCGGGGAAGATGGAGGCGCCGGTGGCCACGAAGACCTCGTCCTCGATACGGGCGCCGTTGACGTGGGCGTGCGGGCCGATGAGCACCGCGTCACCGATGATCGCGGGGTGCCGGCGGCGGCCCCGTACCAGGGCGTTCTCCATGACGACGACGTCCGCGCCGGTCCGTACCTCGCCGTCCTCCGCCGTCAGTACGGCACCGTGCAGGACGCGGGCGCCCTCACCGAGGACGACGGCGCCGCAGAGGACGGCCGACGGGGCGACGTAGGCGGAGGCCGGGACGACGGGGCGCTGCCCGCGGTGCTCGATCAACATGGGACGACTTTAGGCGCGTTCGCCGTCGGGACCCTGGGCCGGACTCGGACTCTGGCTCTGGCTCGGACTCCCGCTCTGGCTCCGGTCGGGGTCGGCGCCGGGGACCACGGCTGTCGCGGTGATCTCCACGAGCTGGCCCGGATAGCCGAGGCAGGCGACGCCGAGGAGGGTGGAGGCGTGCGGGCCGACGCTGAGCCGGGAGGCCTCCACGACCTCCCAGACCGCGGAGAGCACGGCGGGGTCGGAGCTCACCACGTACACGTCGGTGTACGCGACGTGCTCGAACTCGCTGTCGACCGCGCGCAGCTGCTCACCCAGGTTCGCGATCACCTGCTCGGCCTGGCGTACGGGGTCGCCGGGGCCGACGAGTTCACCGTCCGCGTCGAGGGGCACGGACCCGGCGAGCAGCGCGAGGCGCGTGCCGGCCTCGACCACGGAGGCGTGGGAGTAGGTGGGCGGCGCGAAAAGACTGGGGACGGTGACGCGCTTCAGCACGGTGGACGCCTTTCGGGGCGGGGCGGGGTGGGACAGCGGGCGGCGGACAGGTGGACAGCTGGGCCGATGATGCGGTCTCGGCGCACGGGGCCGCATCCGAATATCTGCCCGGTCTGCGCCCTATGATCCTTTGCGTCTTTGCACCTACGAACGCGGCAGGAACGACCGGCAAGACCAGCGGCAGGAACGACGGGCAAGACCACGGGCAAGACCAAAGGAACCCCCATGACTGTTCCCCCCACCACCCCCACTCCGGTTTCCTCCACTCCTCCCGGCTCCCACCGCGCCGGGTCACGCGTCACGCGGCGCGGGCTGATCGGCGCCGCGGGCGCGGTCGCGGCGGGCGCCGCGCTCACTCCCGCCGTGCTGGCCGGCGCCCCTGCGGAAGCGGCCGCCGCGGACACCGCCGTTCCGGAACCCGGCACGACCTCCGAGTCGTTCCCCAGGACCCGCGCCGAGACGGCCACGGGCGAGGCACCCGTCGAGGCCGCCTTCCCCATCGGCTACGTGGGGGTGCGCTGGACCGGCCCCCGCGAGGCGACCGGCGGCGGCATCCGGCTGACCGACGCCGACGGAGGAAAGGGGGACTGGCAGGCCCTGAGCGACGACGGCTGCTCGGACAGCGACGGTGGCGCACTGCTCATCCCCGTGGACCGGGCGTCGGGTTACGAGCTGAAGGCCCCGGACGGCGCGACGGATCTGCGGTCGACGGCCCTCGACACCACCCGGGGCCCGGCGCGCAAGGTCGCCGTGCCCCGGGACCGCACCCGGCTGCGCGGCGTCGCCTACCTCTCGCGCGCGGCCTGGGGCGCGGACGAGAAGCTCCGCTTCAAGGCGGACGGCACGGAGAACTCGCCGCGGACGTACTACCCGTTCCAGACCCTCACGGTGCACCACACCGCCACGGCCAACGGTGACGCGAACCCGGCCGCGACGGTGCGCGCGATGTACCACCTGCACGCGGTCACCAACGACTGGGGCGACATCGGCTACCACTTCCTCGTCGACGAGAAGGGCGAGATCTACGAAGGCCGCTACTCGGGCGAGGGCGGTACGCCCGCCCATGACGCGAACGGCAAACTCGTGACCGCCTTCCACACCGGCGGCTACAACGCGGGCAACCTCGGCATCGCCCTGATCGGCAACCTGGTGAAGCAGGGCCCGACCGCCGCCGCCCGCGACGCCCTCACCGGCCTGGTCCGGTCCCTGGTCCGCTTCCACGGGGTCGACCCGCAGGCGAAGGTCACGTACACCAACCCGATCAGCGGCGCGAAGAAGGAGGTCGACGAGATCAGCGGCCACCGCGACTGGCTGGCTACTGAGTGCCCGGGGGCGGTGATGTACGGAGAGCTGGCGGCTTTGCGGAAGGCGGCGGCGGCCGGCTGAGTCCGGGGAGGGCGCGTCCCCGGCGGGCGCGCCCCCTCGGTACGGGGTTGCCGTCCGTGCCGCTCCCGCTACCGTGGGTCCCCGGACGTGCGACGAAGGGGGCCCCATGGACGCGGAGTTGGCGGCGCTGGCGGCGGCGGGGGCCACGGCTCTCGTGCAGCAGATGGTGACCGACGGGTGGGGGAACGTACGGGACCGGGTCGTCGCCCTCTGCTCGCGGGGGCGCGACGAGGAGGCGGTCCAGGGGGAGTTGGAGGAGTCGCGCGCGGAGCTGGTCGCGGCGCGGGACGCCGACGACGAGGAGGCGGCGGCCGACGTCCAGGCGTCCTGGCGCGTCAGACTGCGGCGGACCCTCCGCGACGATCCGGCGGCGGCGGCCGAACTACGAGCGATCCTTGATGAGTTGAGCCCGCAGTCCACAACCCCCACGACCCTCAACGTCCACAACACGTTCAGTGGCGGGGTGTCCCACGGTGTCGTGGTGCAGGGAGGCACGTTCGGCGGAGGGCAGACGATCGGGGAGTCCTGGCGCCGTACGTGACGGGTTCGTCGAATAACCCTTCGATCAGGCCCCGTCCGCACTGCTACCGTCACCGACGTGGCGAAACTCAATCAGATCATCGCAGTGGAGAAGGGCGTCAAGTCCAAGTCGCATCAGGACCTGACGGCCGCGCATCACGGGCTGCAGAAGCCCGCCCTGCTGGCCGGCATCTCGCGTACGTACCAGCCCAAGGACGAAGAGGGCGAGCAGTTGCCGCCCGAGTCGACCCGCGTGCAGGTGCAGGCCGAGAACGTGCTGCGGGACACCGCGGCCACGCTGACCCGGCTGTTCGACGTGACCGCCACCAAGGACTGGGCCAACTGCACGGCGCGCGCGGACGTGAAGGTCGACGGACGGGTGCTCGTCGCCGACGTTCCGGTGTCGTACCTGCTCTTCCTTGAGAAGCAGCTCACCGATCTCAACACCTTCGTACGGAAGCTCCCCGTGCTCGACGCCTCCGAGTCGTGGGTCCAGGACCCGTCGACCGACGCGTGGAAGACCGAGCCGGTGCGGACCCTCCGTACGAAGAAGGTCCCGCGGAACCACGTCAAGGCAGAGGCCACCGACAAGCACCCCGCCCAGGTCGAGGTGTACTACGAGGACATCCCCGTCGGGTACTGGACGACCGTGAAGTTCTCCGGCGCCCTGCCCGCGCGGCGCGTCAACGAGCTGCTCGACCGGGTGGAGAAGCTGCAGCAGGCCGTCAAGTTCGCCCGGGAAGAGGCGAACGGCGCCGAGGTCACCGACGAGCGCGTCGGGGACGCCGTGTTCGGCTACCTGTTCGGGTAGCCTCAACAACTCCCCGGCCATCGCCTATGAAGGTCGACGGCCGGGGTGCGCGAGGAGCGCAAGCTGAACCTGAAGCTTGTCGTGACTGCGCGGTTTCAGTGGAGGTTCAAGTCCTCCCCGCGGCACTCTCGCGCCGCGGTAGCCCAATCGGCAGAGGCAGACCGCGCTCAATCTCAGACTATTGCTCCAGACTCAGCATTCGCCGCCGATCGCCGGATCGACCGGACCCAGGCTCCGGGCGTCGAAATGCCGGTTCAAGTCCGGCCCGCACAGCTCGATGTGCGGTGGTCCAAAGGCAGGACGCGGCGACATGAAACTGACCTGGGTCCTCAAGCGTGCCGGCGTGCCGCATGGGTGGCATCACAGGGCTCGGGGGCCGGCTACGCCCCCGGGCCCGCTCCCCTTTCCGGGTCGGCGCACTCGCGCCCGTACCCGAGTTCGTGCCCGTGCCCGTGCTCGCGCTTGAGATTGCACTCGCGCCCGAGATTGCGTTCATAAAGAACCCGGCTTTCGCCGAAATCGTCACACCGTGGAAACGCTCATGTCCGGTTTCGCCGCCGAACGCGATCTACCGTGGAGAACCGGCCCTCCGCAGAGGCCCGCTCCACCGCAGAGAACCGATCCACCGTAAAGAAGCAAGCAAGGACCGCACCCACCGCCCGGCCGACGTCGCCCGAAGGCATGCCACCCGCAACCGCCCTCGTCCCGACAGGAGCCCCGTGCCCGTGCCGCGACCGTTGCTCAACGTCCTCCCCGTCGTCCTCCCGCCCTGGCTCACACACGCGCTGCGCGCGCAGCGGGGGCCCGTGCCGTGGAACGCCGTGCTGCGTGGGGTGCTGGCCGCCGGGCCCCTGCTCGTCGTGGCCGTTCTCGTGGGGCGGGAGCCCCTCGGTGTCATGGCCGCTCTCGGAGCCATGTTCGCCGGGATCAACGACCGGCCGGGGAGCCGGCGCACCGCCGTGCCCCGGATCGGCGTACCCGGGCTGGCCGGAGCCGCCGGGATCGCCGTCGGCACGTACGCCGGTGAGGGCCTCGGCGCCGTCCCGCTGACCCTGACTCTCACGGTGCTCGGGCTGCTCGCCGGGGCCGTCAGCGCGGTGGGGCCCGTGGCGTCCGGGGCCGGAACCCAGCTGCTCGTCGCCGCGGCCATCGGCGCCGGGATGCCGCTGCCCGAACCCGGCTGGCAGCGGGCCCTGTTCTTCCTCGCCGGTACCGGCTGGCTGATCGTGCTGCGGCTCGCGCTGCCCACGCCCGGGGCGCTGGCCAACGACTTCCGCTTCGACGGGGAGCGCGCCGGGGTCGCCGGTGTGTACGACGCGATCGCCGAACTTCTCGCCGCCGTGGGCGGGGAGCAGGCCGGTGGCCGGCGGGCCGCGCTGACTGCCGCGCTCGACCACGCCCAGGACGCGCTCGCGGGGCCACGGCTGCGGAGGTACGCCAGTTCCGCGGCCGAGCGGCGGCTGCGGGCGCAGTACGCCGCCGCGCTGCCGCTCGCCGAGGCCGCGACCGCGCTGGCCTGGGCCGGAGAGGCACTGCCCGCCCGCACGGCCCAGGGGCCGCGGCGGCTCGCCGTCGCCGTGCGGACCGGGGAGCCCTGCGGGCCGCTGCCCGCACCCGCCCGGACCGTCCCCGGACTGCGGGCCCTCGACGACGCCCTGCTGCACGCAGCCGAGACCTTCGACCGCGGCGGCTCGCGCTCCCGGAGGACGAGCGGCAGTCATCCCCTCGGGCTCGGCGCCGAGCGGACCGCCCACAAGGGCCTGCATCTGCGGCCCCTGCGTGCCGGGGCGCTCCTGCGGGCCGTCACCGGAACCGGAGGGCGGGAGTACGGACTGCGCGTGGCCCTCTGCTACGGCGCCGCCGTCGCCGTCGCGCAGGCACTGCACCACGTCCACTGGTACTGGCTGCCCGCGACCGCCGTGTTCCTCGTGAAGCCGGATCTCGGTCCGCTCGTCTCGCGCGTACTGAACCGGGCGGCCGGCACCGTCCTGGGCGCCCTCGTCTTCGCGGGCTTCGCGGCCGTGCTGCCCCGGCCCGAAGGGCTGGTCGCGCTCGTGGCGGTCAGCGGGGCCCTCATCCCCGTCGCCACCCGGCACTTCGCCGCGCAGACGGCCGTCGTCACCGTCCTCGTGCTCGCCCTCGTCATGGTCGGCGGCGAGCCGGAGGCCTCCTGGAGCCGCATCGGCGAGACGCTGCTGGCCTGCGCGATCGTGCTCGTCGTCGGGCATCTCCCGGCGCCGGGACAGCGCGGCGGGAACGTACGGGCCCGGCTGGCGTCCGCCACCGACGCGGCGCACGCCTATCTCACGCATGTCCTGAGCGGCGTCGACGGTGTCGCCGACGGGGGCGCCGACCGCGGGGGCGCCGACCGTGGCGGTGCCGACGACCGGGCCACCCGCTGGGCGCTGCGCCGCGAGGCCTACCGGACGCTGGCGGAGGCCCGCGCGGCGATCGACCGTTCCGCCGCCGAGCTTCCGACCCTGGCCCGGCACACGGCGGGCACCGACGAGGTCGCGGCCACCCTCGAACGTCTCGTGGACACCACCACCGCGTGCGCCGTGCACCTCGACGACACGGGACGGCTCACCCCGCGGTACACCGAGCGTCTTGCCGTGCTTCTCGACGAGCTCGTGGATCGGCGGGAGGATGCCGGGCTGCGCATCGCCTGAGCCCGGAGACGTTGTCTGCGGGTGCGTTGTGGCTGGTCGCGCCCACGCGGCGCAGCCGCAGAATGTCACAGCCCCGCGCCCCTACGAGGTGCTGCCGGGCCGCTCAGGGTGCTGTCCGTGCCCACACCGGCGCGTGGTCCGAACCCGTCGTGTCACGGCGGGTGCCCGGATCGTCGTCGACCGACGGCAGCGGTGTCTCCTGGAGCGGCGCCCCCGTCCCCGCCCCGGTCACCCGGTCGAGGAGCCGGTGGCTGACCAGGATGTGGTCGATCAGTTCGGGGCGCCCGGAGTGGATGCGGGAGAAACGCTGCTTCTCCGGGATGAGGGGAGCGATGTTCCAGAGCCGGACCGCGTCACCCCGGTCGGGCCGGTCGAACCCGGGGGTGCCTATCTCGGAGCCGGGCGGGCCCTGCAGGATCTGTGTCGTCGCGGCGGTGACCTCGTCGTTGAGGTCGCCGAGCACGGCCACGTCCCGCTCCTTGCCCCTGCCGTCCAGGAGGCGGTCGGCGACGGCACGCAGCGTCGTCGCCTCGGCGGCCCGCCGGTACAGGGCGTACGCGCCGTAGCGGGCCCGTTCGCCCTCGTTCCGTGGCTGGAACCGCCCGCCCGGGTACGTCAGCAGCTTCGACTTCAGATGGCAGACCGCCACCGACAGGGTCACGTCCGTGCCCGGAACCACCGCCTCCACCGCCAGGAACCCGCGGCCCGTCCGGGGCACCGGTTCGCCGTCGTCGTCGCCCTGGACGGGCCGCAGCGGCGCGGGGAACTCGTTGGTGTCGATGACCGTCCGCGCCGCCGGCCGGCTGAGGAAGCCGACGCGGATGCCCCGGCCGTCCGGATGCGCCGAGAGCACGATGTGCCAGTCGCCGTCCAGCATCCCGGCCAGGTCCTCCAGCGCGGCCGGGTCGCCGACCTCCTGCACCCCGAGCAGCGTGGGATCGAGTTCCCTGACGACCCCGGCCAGCGTGGTGAGCTTCGCCTTGTACGCGGCCTCGGTGCGCGGGCCGAACGGCCCGCCGGGCCGGTACAGGTTCTCCAGGTTCCAGGTGCCGAGGAGCATGCCGGGCTCCTTCCCGGACGAGCCTCCCCAAGGGCGCCGCCCGTCGAATGGTGAGGCCGAGGGACGGTCCTCGGGCTCAGAGTGCGCGCGAAACCGGCCCCGGGACAGGGCGGGGACAGGATGCGCGGTTCACGTCACCCGGCGGCACGATCCCGCCGTACCGTGGCGTGATGACCTCGCCCGAGCCCACGCCCGACGCGAAGACCGGCCCACCGGATTCCCCGGCCGCCCGCGCACCCGAGGCCGCCGATCTCGTCATCACCGGATGCACCGCCCTCGTCCACGACGAACGCGAACGGATCGGCTTCGTCGAGGACGCCACCATCGTCGTACGCGGCGGCCGTATCGAGACGATCACCAGCGACCCGGCCGACCTCCTCTCAGCCGGCCCCGCCGGCGCCGAGCACCTCGACGCCCGTGGCCAGGTCGCGATGCCCGGCCTGGTCAACTGCCATACGCACACCCCGATGGTGACCCTGCGCGGCATCGCGGAGGACCTGCCCATCGACGAGTGGTTCAACGACATCGTCTGGCCCATCGAGTCCAACCTCCAGGAGCGGGACATCGAGTTGGGGGCGCGGCTGGCCTGCGCCGAGATGATCCGCGGCGGGGTCACCTGCTTCGCGGACCACTACTTCTCGATGGACACCGTCGCCGCCGTGACCGCCGAGAGCGGTCTGCGCGCCAACCTCGGGCAGGCCTTCTTCTCCTCCCAGGGCGCCGAGGGCCGGGAGCGGTCGCTCGACTTCGCCCTGAGGCACCGCGACACCGCCGACGGCCGGATCACCACCTCGCTCGCCCCGCACGCGCCCTACACCGTGGACGACGCCGACCTCGCCGCGACCGCCCGGCTCGCCCGCGAACACGGCCTGCCCGTGCACATCCACGCCGCCGAGAACCGCGACCAGACCGACGCGAGCCTCGCCCGCCACGGCCGTACCCCGGTCGAGATCCTGGCCGGGGCCGGTCTCCTCGACACCGATCTGCTCCTCGCTCACGGCACCGGCATCGTGGAGCGCGACCTCCCCGTCCTCGCCCGCGCGACCGGCCGTATCGGCGTGGCCAGCGCACCCCGCGGCTACCTCAAGTTCGCCTGGCCCACGACCACTCCGGTACGCGCCCTGCGCGAACTGGGCATCCCCGTGGGGCTCGCCACGGACGGGGCCGCCTCCAACAACTCCCTCGACGTATGGGAGTCCATGGCGCTCACCGCGCTGGCGCAGAAGTTCACCGAGGCCGACCCGCGCCGGCTCACGTCCCGTCAGGCGCTGCACCACGCGACGCTGCAGAGCGCCCGGGCGGTCGGGCTCGGCGAGCGGATCGGCAGCCTCGCACCGGGACGCAGGGCCGACATCGTCCTGGTGGACCTGAGCGGCCCGCACACCCAGCCCGTGCACGATCTCGCCGCCACCCTCGTGCACAGCGCCCGCTCCGGTGACGTACGCACGACGATCGTCGACGGGCGGATCCTCATGCGGGACCGGGAACTCCTGACCCTCGATGTCCCGTCGGTGGTACGGGAGATGAACGAACGCATGCCCGCCCTGATCGACCGCGCCCACGGCAGGCGGATCCAGGAGTACGAGACCTGAGACGCACCCCGGCCTCCGCCGGCGGGCCCGGAAAAGAATCTCCCGAAAAGAATGTCCGGCCCACCGATGAGTTCCGGCGCTGCCTCCGGTCCACCCCTGACAAGGCACCGCACCGAAGGAGTAGCGATGACGCTTCCGCGGATCGTGTCGCGCGACCAATGGCAGGCCGCGCGCGAGGAACTGCTGGTCAGGGAGAAGGCCGCGACCCGGGCCCGGGACGCGCTCAACGCCGACCGGCGACGGCTGCCCATGGTCGGGATCGACAAGGAGTACGTCTTCGAGGGTGGCGACGGCAAGGCGACGCTGCTGGACCTCTTCGAAGGGCGGCAGCAACTCGTCGTCCACCACTTCATGTTCGCGCCGGAGTGGGACGCGGGCTGCCGCAGCTGCTCGGCGTTCGTCGACCAGATCGGGCACCTGGCGCATCTGCGGGCGCGGGGCACCGAGTTCGCGCTGATCTCCAGGGCGCCGTACACGAGGATCCTGCCCTTCAAGGCGCGGATGGGATGGACGCTGCCCTGGTACTCGGCGTACGACAACGACTTCACGTACGACTTCCATGCCTCGTTCGAGAGGGGCGCGGGCGACGACGGCCAGGAGCCCTACGAGCGGCCGGGGCTGAGCTGTTTCCTGCGGGAGCGGGAGCGGATCTTCCACACGTACTCGACGTACGCGCGCGGACTCGACGGGCTGGGCTCCACCACGAGTCTCCTGGACCTCACCGCGCTCGGCCGGCAGGAGGAGTGGGAGAAGCCCGAGGGGCGTGCGTCGGCACTGGGGGCGCCCGCGGGCAGCGAGCGCATCCGATATCACGACGAGTACGAGGACTGAGCGCGGTCGCCCGGAAGTTCCCCCATCCGTTGTGACCGTGTGTCGACTACGTCTCAGTAACGTCACTTCGCGAGACCTTCACCCCATGATGAGCGTTTAACTCTTCAAGGGCTCTCACGAGAGCAGCGCTACATGGAGGTACAGGATGTTGAACGGTCGAACGGTGCTGGAGCGCTTTCCGGCCGGTGGGCCGCGTGGTTCCTGGCCCGCGGAGGAGTTCGCGCAGGCGCGCCGCCTTGAGGGGCAGCACGTGGACGTCGTGATGGACCTGTCGACGGACACCTTCCTGGTCGTCGTGCGGGAACTCGTCGAGTAGGCCGGTCGAGCGTGCGCCGCCGGGTCGGCCGCCGGGGGTCTCACCCCGCTTTCGGCGCCGGTACCTGCACCGAGAACTGCCCCGCCTGCAGTCCGTACAGCTCGGCGTAGACGCCCCCCGTGGAGAGGAGCTCGTCCGGAGTGCCGGATTCCACGAGACGGCCCTGGTCGAGGACGTGCACCAGATCGGCATGGCGCACCGACGCCAGCCGGTGCGTGATGAGAATGACCGTCTGACCGGTACCCGCCAGGGCCCGGATCTTCTCGAAGACCTCCAGTTCGGCACGCGCGTCGAGGGCCGCCGTCGGCTCGTCCACGACCAGGATCGCGCCCCGCCGGTACGCCGCCCGCGCGATACCGAGCCGCTGCCACTGGCCGCCCGACAGCTCGTGCCCGCCGCTGAACATCCGGGCCAGCAGTGTGTCGAGGCCCCGCGGCAGATCCGCCACCACGTCCTCCGCGCCCGCCTCCGCGACCGACGTGCCCAGCCGCTCGTCGGTGAGCGGCGCCGAGGCCCTGCCGATCGCGACGTTCACCCGGGCCGTGAACGGCCACCGTTTGAAGTCCTGCGCCACCATCGCGATCCGCTCCGCGAGCTGATGCCGGTCGGCGGTCGCCGCGTCCACGTCGTCCCACAGGATCCGGCCGCGCTGTGGGGCGTACAGGCCGGACAGCAGTTTGACCAGGGTGGTCTTCCCCGAACCGTTCTCACCGACGAGTGCCACGATCTTGCCGAGCGGCACGCTGAGCGTCAGGTCCGACAGCGCGGGCCGGGCCGCGCTGCCCGGATAGGTGAACGTGACGTTCTCGAAGCGGATCTCGCGCGGCCGCTCGGGCAGGAGTGCGCCGCCGACCGGGATCGTGCGCTCGGCCGCCTCCACGTACAGGCGCTGCAGATCTCCGACGAACAGGGCCTCCTCGTGGAGGGTGTTGACCTCCAGGACGAGCGTGTCGAGGTTCGCGGAACCGGTACGGATCGCGATGACCGCCGTACCCGCCACGGACAGCGCCATCGCCCCGGCCAGCAGCAGCCCGCCGAGGGTCGCGTACGTCGCCACGGTGGCGAGGCCGGTCCAGGCGGCCGCGATCAGGCCCGTCCGGGCCTCCAGACGGGCGAGCCGGGCCTGCTCGGCCTCGGCGGCCTCCGACATCGCGCGGAAGTGCCGCAGCAGGAACGGGCCGACACCGTGGACGCGGATCTCCGGCGCGGCGGCGGGCTCGGTGAGCAGATTGCCGATCAGCCGGCCGGCCCGGGCGTGCTGGACCCAGGCGTGCCAGGACGCGTACCGGCGCCGGGCGATGGTCAGCGCGCTCCAGGCGCTCGGCAGCGTCATCGTCATCAGCAGGGGCAGCAGCGCCGGGTGCAGCACGGTGAGGACGCCGGCCGCCGCGATCAGCGAGATCATCGCGTTCACCACGCGCGTGGCGATCCCGATCATGCGCCGGGCGGACGAGGCGCCGTACTGCGCGGTGTCCAGCAGCTTGTGGAACGCCTCGTCCTCGATCGCCGACAGTTCGACCGTCGCCGCCCGCTCCAGGTACAGCTCCGTCGCGACGCGCTCCACCTTCGGTTCGAGGCGGCCGGTCGCGTACGTGGAGGCGCCCCGCAGCAGTGCGGCGAGGAGCGTCACCACGGCGACCGTGACGAGCGCGGGCGCCGCGTCCCGGAGCCGGTCCGCGACCGGGCCGCTCGCCATCAGCCGGCCCAGGACGCTGTTGACCGCCAGCAGACTCACCGCCTGGGCCAGACCGCGGCCCACCTCCGCGACCAGGACGGTCCGCGCGGCCCGGCGGTCCGCCTGCCAGGCCAGCCGGAAACTGGCCGCGAGCAGGGCGGGCAGCCGCGTCACCATGGCACGGAAGTTCAGCTCCATGAACGCGTCGGAGTGCTGCGACCAGCCCATGTCGTAGCGGAGCGGACCGCCGAACAGAAGGCGCTCGGACTCGGAGGGCTCGGGCCCGTCCGCCCCGGTTTTCTCGCTGTCGCGCGTGACCCTTTTCGACGATCCCGCCGACTCGGCAGACCCCACCGATGACCTCCCCGATCGAGGGCGAACGGCCACTATCGCGGGGCCGGGCGCTCCCGGGCAGGGCGCGTGCCCGCTCCCGCACGGCGTATCCGGAGCACGCCCGGCGCTTGCGGCCGCGTGAGGTGCCATCCCCTGGAACGCGTGCTTCCACGCACCGGGGGGTCGGAGGAATGAGCGGGGGACGACCGCGGCGGGCGCACGGTTCGGCCGCGGGCCGGCCGACCGATATACCGGCCCCGAGCACATCGGCTCGTACGGATCAGCCCGTGCGGATCAGGATCAGGCCGTACGGATCACGCGCTGATCGGGCGGGACCAGGCCGGCGGCGTTCCGGTCACCCGGCACAGGGCCAGGTAGAGGGGGATCGGCGGGGTGTACGGCAGCGTGCCGTCCGGCGTGTGGATCAGCCCGGGGAACGTGGGCGAGGCGGGAACGAGAGCTCCCGTGGCGTAGTGCGCGGGCGAGGGCCACTCCAGGGCGACGTCCGAGTCGGAGGGCACGAGCCACCACCAGTGTGTGCTGTCGGCGTACACACAGCCGACGCGCGGCAGCCGGGGCATGAGCAGCGGGCCGAGTCTCGCGGGCATCGCCACCGCGTCGCAGCCCAGCGGGGCCTGCATGCCCTCCGGCACGGCCAGTGGCCGCGAAGCGCCCGGGCCCGACGCCGTCCGGCCGCGCTCGATGCGGACCAGCGTGTTCAGGTTCAGCACCCTTGGCGTACCGGCCGAGGTAGCCCTCACACCCATGCAGCCCCCGCTCGTGTTCCCAATGTCTTCGGTCCCGTCCGGTCGGTCCTGGCTCTTCGGTGTCGCGACGCCCGCATCCGGCGGCCGGGGATGGACGATTCGGGTCAGAACCATTCATTCCCGGCCGGGGGTATGTGCACCCCCGTCGGCGAGGAGCCGGCAGGGGCCGGCCGGCTCCTCGCACTCCAGCCCAGGTCCGACCGCGGCTCGACGCCGTTGTTCGCCGTCCGCGGCAGTTCCGCCCAGACCAGAAGTCCGGGACCGGTTTCCTGGGCGCCCCAGGCAGTGCACATCGCCGCTACGAGGAGCAGTCCCCTCCCATGCTCCTCGTCGGGACGCTGTGGCGACGGGTGGGGCTCACCCGGCGCACATCCCTCGTCACGGACGGCTATCCGGACCAGGTCCGCGCCGTCGTGCAGCTCGCACACCACATGGCGGCTCGCCGTGTGCACGATGGCGTTGGTGACCAGTTCGGAGACGACGAGCTCTGCCGTGTCACAGGTGTCCTCGCAGACCGCCCAGCCCGACAGCCGGGCCCGCGTCAGGTGCCGGGCCTGGGCTGCTGAGCCAGGGTGTGCGGCCAGCTCGAAGCGGAACCGGCGCTCGGCCGCCGTGTCGGGGCGTGCCCCGGCGGTGGCAGTAAGACGGTCTCGGTTCACGGCTGCGGCTGTTCCTAACGGCGCGGACGGAATCACGTTTGCCACTATCTCCCCGTCGTGAACACTTGGCAAGTGTCACTCTGAAAATTGCAGAGTGCAGTGTTCTGAGCGGTATGGCCATGGCACACTGCTCGCAACAGCACGTGGCGCGGCGTCAGTTGGGTACCCGTACGGGGCCCGAACGGGCGCCGCCCCGGCTGTCTGGACAAAAGTGGAGGTGGACGTGAGCGAGCCGCGGTCCGCGCCGACGGTGGGGCAGGTCGTCCTCGGACGGCGTCTGCTGGACCTGCGGGAACGCGCGGGGCTCAAGCGTGAGGAGGCGGCACGCATCCTGCGTGTCACCGCCGCCACCGTCCGCCGTATGGAGATGGCCGAGGTAACCCTCAAGATCCCGTACCTTCAGCTCCTGCTGAAGTCGTACGGCGTCTCCGACGACGAGGCCGACGCGTTCGTCATGCTCGCCGAGGAGGCGAACCAGCCGGGCTGGTGGCAGCGGTTCCACGACATCCTGCCGGGCTGGTTCTCGATGTACGTGAGCCTGGAGGGCGCCGCCGCCCTCATCCGTTCGTACGAACCCCACTTCGTGCCCGGAGTGCTGCAGACCGAGGAGTACGCGCGTGGCGTCATGCGTTCCGGCGCCGTCGGCCAGACCAGACCCGAGGACATCGAGCGGCACGTGGCGCTGCGCATGCAACGCCAGGAGCTGCTGACGCGCGAGGGCGCGCCCCGGTTCTGGGCCGTGATGGACGAGACCGCCCTGCGCCGCCCGGTCGGCGGCCCGGAGGTCATGCGCGGCCAGATCGACAGACTGCTGGAAGCCACGACACTGCCCAATGTGACGCTGCAGGTCGCCCCGTTCTCCTCGGGGCCGCACGCGGGCACGTACGGGCCGTTCGTGCTCTTCCGCTTTGCCATGCCCGAACTGCCGGACATGGTCTACAGCGAGTACTTGACCGGCGCCGTCTACCTGGACGCGCGTACCGAGGTGGCAACCCACCTCGAGGTCATGGACCGCATGGCGGCTCAGGCCGCCACGGCACATCGCACGAAGGAGATCCTGCTGGATCTCCGCAAGGAGCTGTGAATGGATCGCATCAAGTCCCGGATACGCCTCGCGCGGATCTACAACGGCATGCCCGCCAGGGAACTGGGCAGCGAGGGCTGGCACAAGCCGTGGAGCGGTGGGAACGGCGGCAACTGCCTGGAGGCGATGAAGCTCGCCGACGGCCGGATCGCGGTGCGTCAGTCGGCCGACCCGGACGGTCCGGCCCTCATCTACACCCCCGGCGAGATGACCGCGTTCATTCAGGGTGCCAAGGCGGGGGAGGCGGACTTCCTGCTCTCCTGAGGTCGCCGACGAATCCGCCGGCCGGTTGCTGAAGAACCGATTCTTCATACGGTCGCCGCAGGGAAGTCGCAACCGCTTCAGAACCAGGACCACATGCGGCGCGGGGCGTCCACGAGCCTGCTGACCGCCACCACCGGCAGCGGAGGCTGCTCGGCCCGGTCCGGACCGAGGCTCAGCGCGTAGTAGATCTGCTCGATGGACGGAGGTCCGACCGCGAGGTTGCGGCGGACCGCGCCCGACGGGGATTCCTGTCCGGCCCGCACGAGGTAGGCCGCGGCCACCGTCCCCGTACGGCCCACTCCCGCACCGCAGTGCACGAACACCGGCCCCGGGGCCGCACCGACGACGCCCAGAAAGCGTCGGACCTGGTGCGGCGTCGGGGTCTGTCCGTCCCGCACGGGCAGCCGTACGACGTCCAGGCCCGCCCTGCGCGGTCCGGCGAGCCGCTCGGCGGACAGGTCCTCGGCGCGCAGGTCGACCACGGTGGTGAAGCCGAGCCGGGCCAGCTCCCGGTAGCCCTCGGGCGAGGGGGCGCCGCCGCGCCAGAGCCCGCCGGCGGCGTCCACCGGCTGGAAGTGGTGGATCCCCCGCACCGGGTGGGTCCCAGCGGGCGGCGGTGTCTGTTCACGCGCCCAGTACGACAGCGCGAGGACGCCCAGGGCGCCGGTGGCCCAGAGGGCGAGATAGCAGAGGCCGAGGGCCGCGAGCGCGCGCGGCAGGGTTCTGCGCAGGGTCCGGCACGGCGTGCGGCGGGAACGGGGCCCGGGCAGCGTGAGGCCGGGTGGCGGCGGGGGCGGTGCGAGGACAGCCATGGGCGACCCGGAGGCTCGGGGACGAGGCGCGCGTCGGCATCGTAACCCCGGGCACCGGCAGCGGGCGGTGCCCTGGAGTCGACAACGGGCGGTGCCCTGGAGTCGACAAGGGGCGGTGCCCGGGAGCGGGCAAGGGGTGGTGGTGCCCTGGCATCGCCCGTTGCCGGTGGCCGGGCGGGCTCAGTCGTCGTCCGCGTCCGCGTCGCCGACACCGACCACCGTGAGGTGCGTACGGTCCAGGCCGGTGTCCTCCAGACAGCCGCGCAGGCGCATACGGTCGTGGTCGCTCAGCGCGGGCCGGACCACTCCGGCGAAGAGCCCGTCGCCCAGTTCGCCGAGGCTGGCGCGGCTCAGTGGTACGGACGTCGAGTCCCGGCAGCGTTCCCAGAGCTGGCGTGCGGCGAGGGACTGCCGTTCGGCGGTCATGCCCGCGCCGCGCATGTCGACCCGCAGGAGCAGGGAGGTCGCCTCGGAGTCCCTCGCCTCCTCCTCGCGGGTCTGCGTGAGGTCGGCGAGCCCGACGACGAGCGCCGCGAGCAGCGCGCTCCCGACCATGCCCGCGACGAGTACGCGCAGGGTACGGCCGCGGTCCCGCCGGGCGCCCGGCGGCGGCAGGTCGTCCAGGTCCGTACCGCCGTCCGGATCGGGGGCGGCCAGGACGGCGAGGCGCCCGGCCAGCCGCCGTTCCGCCGTGGGCCGGGCCGTGGCGGACGCGATCCGCTGCACGAGCCAGGCGAGCCCGGAGAGCAGCACACCGGTGACCATCAGGACCGGTACGAAGACGTGGGTGGGGCTGGCCGGTTCGTCCTCCAGCCAGCGGAACCGGTTCCCGCCCGGACCCGTCGGGGCCTCCTTCTCCCGCAACCGCGCGAGGACGTCCTCCTGCCGCCGGTCGGCGTCACGCATCCGCTCCTCGATCCGCGCGAGCCGCCCGAGCAGCACGATCCCGAGGAGCAGCACCTCGACGACGAGCAGCAACACCCCGCAGAGGATGGCTCGTTGCCACTGCCACCGGTAGAGATAGACGACGACGTACGTACCGGCGCCCGCGGCTGCCGCGCCGCCGAAGAGGTAGGCGACGCGCCTCATCGCGTACCTCGGCCGGGTGAGGGTGAGGGTGAGGGGGAGGGTGAGGGCGAGGGGGCGGATGCGGATGCGGATGCGGATGCGGGGGCGTCCGCGCGTACCTCCTTGTCCGGGGGTGCGTCCCCGTCCGGGGGTGCGTCCCCGTCCGGGGGTGCGTCGCCCTCCGGGTGTACGTCGCCGGTGGCGCCGTCGACCGCGAGGCGGGCGCCCGCCGGGAACCGGCGTACGGCGTCCGTGGCCCCGACGACCGTGGGCAGCCCGAACTCCCGTGCCAGGAGGGCCAGATGGGAGAGAGGGCTGCCGGTCTGCGCTACGAGTCCAGCGAGCCCGGGCAGGAGCGGGGCGAGCGCGGGGTCGAGCGTGCGGACGACGAGCACGGGGTCCGGTGGTCGTGGGCCGGTGCCGTCCCAGGCCGTCCCGGTGGCCCGGCCCCCGGACACGCCCTGTCCCTCGCCCCTGCCCCCGCCGCCTCTGCCGTTCGTGCGCTCGGCGACGACCGTGCCGTTCTCGGCGAGCCGGAACGCGTCGGGCAGCGGTGCCGAAGCGGCCCTTGGCAGCCGTTCCCCGAAATCACCGGGCAGGACGCCGTGTTCGAGCGCGTCGACGAGTTCGGGCCAGTGCAGCAGCCCCACTTTTGATCCGACCGGGGCATGGGCCTGATCCCCGGGCACGGTCAGTCGCCGCGCGGCGTCCCGAACCAGCCGGACCTGAAGCTCCTGAACCCAGCGGACGCGCAGCCGCAGGGACTCACGAGGGGGGAGGGGGAGTGCGGCTGCCGTTGGCCTGATGGGCCCGCCGTCCACCTCTGCGGGACTGACGGGGATAGTGGGGCTGGCGGGGCTCGCCGGGAGTCTCAGGTTGCGGTTCAGGCTGGGAGCCACCAAGGCCAGCACCAGCGGTTGCCGGGCCACCACCTGGTGGTCCGCCGGTACGCCGCGGGCGCGCGCCTCCGCGAGGACGGCGAGGGCCGTACCCGCGGCCGTTCGCGATGCCGGGTTCGATGCCCTGTCCGCGGCCGTCGCCCGGGTCTCGGGCGACAGGGCGCCGGCGAGGGCTTCCTGGGCGTGCAGGGAGACCAGGGCGGTCCGTGTCCAGCGCAAGGCGGCGACGAGTTCGCGACGGGTGAGCCGGTCCGGGGGCGGTGTCTCGGCGAGCCGTCGGTCGACATCGGCGGCGAGGTCCGTCGCGAGACCGGGCAGCGCCGCGGTCAGCCGGCCCACCCGCCACGCGGCGGCCAGCCTGCGGGCACCCGGCGCCGGATTGAGCAGCGCCGCCCATCGATGCCGTGGCGGGACGGCGCCCAGCAGCCGCAGATCCGCCGCGGCCCGCCCGCCGACCGTCGTGACGACCGGCACCGCCCGCAGGTGTCGCCGTGGCGCGGTGCCCCCGATGTCGAGCGCGGCGGCCAGCCCCCGTGCCATGGGCGTCACCCACAAGTCCTGCTCCAACGGCTCCAGTTGATCCGGCAGGGTCTCCGCGACCGGGCCGGGACCGAGCAGTCGTGCCCCGCGCGCGGGCCGCGCCGCCATCGCCGTGATGGGCCGGCTCTGGAACAGCCACAGCCGCCCCGCCGCGTCGAACCCGAACTCGATGTCCTGCGGCCCGCCGAAGACTCCGCGCGCCTGCCGGGCCAGCCGAGCGAGTCGGCGCAGTTCGGCGGACCCGAGCAGCTGTTCGGCGCCCTCGGGGCCGGTGTGCGACAGGCGGCCCCGCCGGGTCAACCAGTAGGTGGTGCCCGGCTGTTCGCCGCTGACCAGTGCGTCGGGTCCGCCTCGCACCGCGCTCACCAGCATCCGGTCGGACCGCCCCTCCAGGGGATCGGCGCCGAACAGCACCCCTCCCACCCGGGCCGTGAGCATGGGCTGGACCAGCACGGCCATCGGTGCGACCGAGCCGTCCGGCCGGTGGGCCGAGTCGAGCACGGTCCGTACGGCCGCACGGAAGTCGTGCCAGCCCCGCACGTCCAGCACGGACGCGAACTGCCCCGCCAGGGACGACTCCTGTGTGTCCTCCTGCGGCGAGGAGGACCGTACGACGAGGGGGAGGGCGCCACCGTCGGAGAGCTGCCGCCAGGCGCGGCGCAGCTGTTCGGAGTCCCCGTCGGCTGACTGCCACGGGCCGCTCTGCCGAGGTTCGCTCTGCCAGGGTTCGCCCTGCCGTGGTTCGCTCTGCCGTGGGTCGTCGTCGGCGCCGTCCGGCGCGGCGGCCCGCGGCCCGTTGCTCCACGGCAGGACGAACCCCGGCAGCACAGGCAGCCCGGCCCTCGCCGCACGGGCGAGATGCGCGGCCTTGGAACCGGCGAGCACGATGCGCGTGGCCTGCGGATCGCTCAAGGGGACGGCGTACGCGGGACGGTGTGCGCCCCGTTCCTCCCCGTCGCACGCACCGTCTTCGTGACGTTCGTCAACCGTCGTCATCGAGCACCCTCCAGGACCGGCCGCCAACAGGGGGGACGCGCGGGGGTGGCCCTGCGCCTGACGGCGGAACGAAGGATGGGGGCGGGTTCTTGCCGGACCGGCCGAAGAAACCGACCGATGAAACGGCCGCGTCAACAACGCGCCTCCTGAAGCGATGATCCCACCGCGTGTTCTCTCGCCGGCCGGCACAGGGTCGGCTTCCGGCCACTTGCCTGATGGCCCCTGAGGAAGGGGTCCTGCCGAGGGGCCAGGGCGCCAGGGCGCCAGAAGGCCAGAAGGCAGGGGGCCCAAGGGACCCAGGGGCCGGGGGCCCGGGGCTTGAGGGCTTACGGAGGTGGCAGCGCGGCGCACAGCGCGTTCAGCGCGGCTCCGTAGGCGTGTTCCGAGGGCGTGGCATAGCCCACGACGAGGCCGTCCGGCGCGGTCATGGCCGCCTCCGGGTGCCGGAACTCCGCGAGCCCGTCCAACGACAGTCCCTGCCACACGGCGGCCTTCACCGCGGACCGCTCACTGCCGGGCGGCAACCGCAGCACCGCGTGGAGCCCGGCCGCGATCCCGGTGACCTCGACGTGCGGCGCCTGCGCGGCGAGCGCCTCGACCAGCCGGTCCCGCCGTCTCCGGTACCGCTGCCGCATCCGCCGTACATGACGGTCGTACGAGCCCGACCCGACGAAGTCCGCGAGCGTCAACTGGTCCGGGACGCTCGCCCACGCCTCCCGCTCGCCCTTGACCGCCAGCACGGCGTCGACGTACCGCTCGGGAAGGACCATCCAGCCCAGCCGCAACGCGGGCGACAGGCTCTTGCTGACCGAACCGATGTGGACGACCCGCTCCGGATCCAGGCCCTGGAGGGCTCCGACGGGCTTGCGGTCGTAACGGAACTCCCCGTCGTAGTCGTCCTCCAGAATCACCCCTCCACGCGCGCGTGCCCAGTCGACGACGGCGGCACGCCGTGCGGGATGCAACGGCCCGCCGGTCGGGAACTGGTGCGCCGGCGTGAGCAGCACCGCCCGCTCCCTGCCCAGTTCATCGACCCGGGCGCCGTCCTCGTCGAGGGCCAGCGGGACGGTTCGTACCCCTGACGCCGTCAACAGCTCCCGATGGAAGGGGAGGCCGTACGCCTCGACGGCCAACGGGCCCCGCAGCACCGCGGGGAAGAGCAGCCGCAGAGCGTGCGCGAACCCCGAACAGATCACGATCCGCCCCGGCTCGGTACGGACCCCACGCGCGCGTGCCAGGTACTCCGCGAGCGCCTCCCGCAGCTCGGGCCGCCCCGCGGGATCACCGGGCCCGAACGCCTCTGCGGGGGCACGCTGAAGAGCCCGCCGATAGGAGGCGAGCCAGGCGGTACGCGGGAACGCCGACGCGTCCGGCGTGCCCTGCCGCAGATCGTGCCGCGGCCCACGCGCGCGTGGCGGAGCCTTCCTGGGTACGCGCTCCTCGGCGCCCAGCGGTTCGGCCCGCTCGGCGACCCGGGTGCCCGACCCCTGGCGCGCCGTCAGCCAGCCCTCCGCGACCAGTTCGGCGTACGCGTCGGCCACCGTGTTGCGCACGACTCCGAGGTCGGCGGCGAGCGAACGGTACGGAGGAAGGCGGGTGCCCGGAGCGAGCCGCCCGCTGCGGATCGCCTCGCGCAGCGCATGGATCAGGGCGGCACGACGACCACCCGGACCGGACAGTTCCAGATGCAGGTCGGCGCCGATGCGCTCCGCCGAATTGACCCATGAATCCGCCATGGAAATGCACCCTACCGGGGGTCGCCGACACCCATAGATTCATCTGCATGACGACGAACAGCACGCACACGACGAACGCGAGCGTTACTGGGACGACTGGGACGACTGGGATGGCTGGGGCGATCGCGTCCCCTGGGGTGGCCGAAAATGGTCACCTCGCCCGACCCGTCCGCCTCGACTTCGCGAAGTCCGCCCCCAAGGTCTTCCGCGCCCTCATCGGCTTCGACGCCGCGGCCCGGGAAGGGCTCGACCCCGCCCTCGTCGAGCTGATCCAGATACGCGCCTCGCATCTCAACCACTGCGCGTACTGCCTCCACATGCACACCAACGACGCGCGCAAGGCAGGCGAGAGCGAGGACCGGCTGCACATGGTCGCGGTGTGGCGCGAGGCCCCGCACTTCTTCTCCGCGCGGGAGCGGGCGGCCCTCGCACTGACGGAGGCGGTCACCCTGGTCGCGGCCGACGGCGTACCGGACGACGTCTACGCCGAGGCCGCCACGCACTTCGACGACCAGGAACTGGCCCGCATCCTGGCCCTGACCTTCGCGATCAACACCTGGAACCGCGTCGCCCTGTCCACGGCGAAGAGGGCGGGCACGGATCAGCGCTGAGTGCTGCCGGCTGAGTGCTGCCGGGGGAGGGGAGGGGCTTGCTGCGCGTGGAGGGTTGAGGGCTGAGGGCTTGGGGTTTGGGGCTTGGGGGCGCAGGCTAGGCCGTCATGGGGCGGTCGTGCGGCCCGATCGGTGCGGGCAGCCGCGAGTCGCCCGTCAGCCGGCGGTCCACCGCTGCCGCCACCGCCCGGCCCTCGGCGATCGCCCACACGATGAGCGACTGGCCGCGCGCCGCGTCCCCGGCGGCGTACACCCCCGGCACATTGGTCGCGAAGTCCGCGTCCCGGGTGATCGTGCCGCGCGGGCCGAGGGCGAGGCCGAGCTGGTCGACGAGCCCGTCGGAGCGGTCGGGGCCCGAGAACCCGAGCGCCAGCAGCACGAGGTCGGCGGGCAGCGCGCGCTCGCTGCCGGGACGCGGCCGGCGGTCGGCGTCGACCTCGACTAGATGCAGCGAAGACACCCGGCCGGACGCGTCCCCCGTGAAGCGGAGCGTGGACGCCGCGAAGAGCCGGGCGTCCGCGTCGGCCGCGGGCGAGGTCTCCAGGGCCCCGGCCTCCTCGTGCGCGGCCGACAACCGGTAGATCTTCGGGTACACCGGCCACGGCTCGGAGTCCTCGTCGCGCTCCGCACCGGGCTGTGCGTAGATGTCCAGCTGGGTCACGGACTTCGCGCCCTCGCGCACCGCCGTACCCAGACAGTCGGCCCCGGTGTCACCACCGCCGACGATCACGACATCCCTGCCCGCCGCGGACAACGGAGACGCCTCCAGGTCCCCCTCACACACCCGGTTGGCCAGCGGCAAATACTCCATCGCCTGATGGATACCGCTCAACTCCCTTCCCTCCACAGTCAGTTCACGCCACGCCGTGGCGCCCACGGCGAGGACGACCGCGTCATGGCGCGCTCGCAGCTCGGCCGCCCCGATGTCCCGCCCGACGGCGGTCGACGTACGGAACTTCGTACCCTCCGCCCGCATCTGCGTGATCCGCCGCTCCAGATGCCGCTTCTCCATCTTGAACTCGGGGATGCCGTACCGCATCAGCCCCCCGATCCGGTCGTCGCGCTCGTACACGACGACGGTGTGCCCGGCCCGGGTCAGCTGCTGCGCCGCCGCCAGTCCCGTCGGACCCGAGCCGATCACCGCGACGCTCCGCCCCGACAACCGGTCCGGCGGCTGCGGCGGCGCGAACCCGTCCGCCCAGGCCCGGTCGGCGATGGCGACCTCGACGTTCTTGATGGTGACCGCGGGCTGGTTGATCGCCAGCACACAGCCCGCCTCGCACGGCGCGGGGCACAGCCGCCCGGTGAACTCGGGAAAATTGTTCGTCGCGTGCAACCGGTCGCTCGCCCCGCGCCAGTCGTCGCGCGCCACCAGGTCGTTCCACTCGGGGATCAGATTGCCCAGCGGGCAGGCGTCGTGACAGAAGGGGATGCCGCAGTCCATGCACCGGTCGGCCTGTGTCCGGACGATCGGCAGCAGTGCCCCGGGGACGTACACCTCGTCCCAGTCACGGACCCGGTCCTCGACGGGCCGACGCGGCCATTCCTCGCGGGAGGAGTTCAGGAAACCCTTGGGATCGGCCATGGCCGTACCCCTCACGTACACGCACGGGGCCCCGTACGGCGCTCACCACCGTCTCGGCTCCACCCTCTCCGACGCCGTCGTCGGGGCGGTGGGCCGCGAGGCCTGTTGGCAGACTCTTCCCGCCACGATACGACGCCACGGCCGCGCCCGCCCCAGGTGGACGCCGCCCCGCGTCCTCAGGTCAGCGCCAGCAGGTACAGGGCCGCTCCCACCGCCGCGGCGACCATCCGTATGTGGTTCCACATCGACCACTCGCTCACATACGTGGGCCAGTACGCGATGGCCTCCGGTGTGCCGGGGTCCATCTCGGCCAGTTTGTTGTTGCGCGGGACGTTCGCCGCGATCGTGACCCCGAAACAGCCGAACAGATACAGCGCGCTGCCCAGCAGCAGCTCCACCCTTCCCTCGTCGGGCCACAGCACGAAGGTGACCACCGCGATCACGGCGCACACTGCGGTCGACCCGAGGAACACGAGCATGAACGCCGGCATCAGCGCGGTCACATTGATCGCCTGCATCGCCGCGACACCCTGCGCCGGCGGCAGCGAGGCCAGTCCCTTCATCACGAACGTCGAGAACGCGCAGAACACCCCGGCCACCAGCCCGGTGCCGAGCACGCCCACCACGGTGAGCACGAAGTACGGTCCCTCGATCATGGCAACTCCCGCGTAAGCAGAACCACTGGTCAACAACTCGCGCACCGTTCCCGAAACCGTGAGGGCCGGACCACCCCGAACCTCAAGATCCTGCCCGGCACCCCCTGTCACCACAAGTGAAATGCCGGACGGTGAAGGCGGCCATGGCCGAGGTGCTCGACACCATGTCCAGGCGTCTCGGACCCACCGCCGTCAGTCGCCCTCCCCCTCCCTGATCGGCCCGCCCTCCCGCCAGCCCGCCAGCGTCACCTCGACCGCGGCGGCGATCCGACGACGGGCCTCATGGCGCGCTACACCGTCCATCAACAACTGGTCGTACGGAGTCTCCGTGTGCCGCACCGCCGCGCGTACGGCCGAGACCACCGCGGCTTCGGACAGCGCCCGCCCGGCGGCGCTGCGCCCCACCCGCCCGCTGCCCCGCACCGAGGCGTGTGCGGCGATCGCGTGCGCCCGGTCGGCCGGACAGCCGGGAAACAGCCGCCGGATGTTCCGCGCGAACGCGTCAGTGAACCGCACATCCTCCACAGCTCGCCGCCGCGCGTCCCGCAGCCTGCGCCGCCGTCTCGCCTCCGCGTCCGCCAGGCACCGCTGCTCCGCCCGTGCGAGGGCCGCCTCCTCGACCAGCACCCCCTGTCGCTCGTACCGGCTCCGCCGCCGGTTGAACCGCACCACGACCGCCGACAGCCCGCTCTCCTCCCGCGACCTCCGCGTCAACGCCGTGTCACCCCGGGGCAGGAACACCAGATGCCCGAGGTCGGCGCAGTCGAGGCATCTCGGCGTCCCCTCCTCCATGACCAGCAGCGGGAGCGGCCCACGCCGGCACTCGCCGCAGTGCCGCCTCTTCAACGGCTGGACGACAAGAGGCCCGGTGCGGGGCGGGGGAGCAGCCATGGTCGCCATAAGCGGTTCCTTCCCGAACGGCACCCGCCCGCACGCCGACTCGCGCACCCCTTCTCCTCCCGCCGCCCCACCGCTCGTCACGCCCAATCGATGCCGCCGAACAGCTCCGTACGGGCACGCGGTCGCCGTACGGGTGTGCCCGCCCGGCATCATGGGCCGTGTGCGACTCGAAGCGATCACCTGGGACCGGCTCGGCGACCTCATCGCCGAGCGCCTGCTCGAACTGAAGCCGGCCGACGGCAGCCCCTGGCCGCGCATCGCCTTCGACGGGGCCCCGGCGGCCCGCCCCGGTGACCTCGCCGAACGCGTCGCCGAGGCCCTTCGTCCACGCGGTCGCTCCGCCCTGGTCGTCGGCACGGAGGGCTATCTGCGGCCCGCCTCGCTCCGGTTCGAGTACGGCCGCCAGGACGTGGACACCTACTACGACGGCTGGTTCGACACCGGCGCCCTGTGGCGAGAGGTCTTCGGCCATCTGGAACCCGACGGTGACGGGCGCGTCCTGCCCGACCTCCTGGACCCGGCGACCGACCGAGCAACCCGCACCCCCTACGTCCAACTCCCGCCCGGCGCACTGCTGTTGCTGCATGGACCGCTGCTCCTCCACCATTGGTTCCCCTTCGACTTCACTGTCCATGTACGCCTCTCACCGGCCGCACTGCGCCGCCGCACCCCGGAGGGCGAGCACTGGACGCTCCCCGCGTACGAGCGGTACGAGACCGAGACGGCTCCGGGCGACACGGTCGATGTCCTGGTGCGGGCGGACGACCCACGTCATCCGGCGTGGAACGGCGGAAGAGAGGCGTGAGGCGTGTGCCGAGGGACGGGACGGGGCGTCAGGCCGAAGCCGTGGCCGTCCGGGTGCGTATCTCTCCGTACCCGGCGAGAATGTAGGGCGCCGGGACTAGCGGTGCGTCTCCGCGCCGCGCCGGCCGTCCGGCACCGGGAGGTACTACATGACCACCGCCGGAGACATCATGCACCGCGGCGCCCAGTGGATCCCCGCTCACGAGACCCTTGACCGGGCGGCACAGCTGATGCGTGAACTCAAGGTGGGCGCCCTGCCCATCAGCGACGAGAACGAACGGCTCTGCGGCATCCTCACGGACCGCGACATCGTGATCGGCTGTGTGGCCATGGGCCACGACCCGGCCCGCGTCACCGCGGGCGAGATGGCCAAGGGAACCCCGCGCTGGATCGATGCGAACGCCGACGTCAGCGACGTACTCGGTGAAATGCAGGAACATCAGATCCGTCGCCTCCCTGTGATCGAGAACAAGCGCCTGGTCGGAATGATCAGCGAGGCCGACCTGGCCTCGCATCTGACTGACGGGCAACTCGCGAGCTGGGTCGAGAGCGTCTACGCGAAGAGCGACTCGCGCTGAGGGGTCGGGCACTCCGTCAGCGGATGCCTCCGTGTACTACAGGCACTACAGGCACTAAGTGCACTACGCGCACCACGGGCCACCGTGAACTCCCGCTCGTCCGGCGAGCCGTGCCGGACGAGCGCGGTCACAGCCAGCCGTTCCGCTTGAATCCCCGGTAGAGGGTGAAGCACGCGACTGCGATCACGCCGACCGCCAAGGGATACCCGAACTTCCAGTGCAGCTCCGGCATGTGCTCGAAGTTCATGCCGTAGACACCGCAGACCATCGTCGGCACGGCGATCAGCGCGGCCCACGCCGTGATCTTCCGCATGTCCTCGTTCTGCGCCACGCTCACCTGCGCGAGGTGCGCCTGCAGGATCGAGTTGAGCAGTTCGTCGAACGCGGCTATCTGCTCGGCGGCCCGCAGCTGGTGGTCGGAGACGTCCCGGAAGTAGGCCTGTATCTCCGGGTCGATCACCCGTATCGGCCGCGTGGCGAGATCCATGATCGGTCGGCCCAACGGGACCACCGCCCGCTTCAGCTCCAGGAGTTCACGCTTGAGCTGATAGATGTGCCCGGGGTCGGCCCGCGCGCCGTCCGCCGCGAACACGGCCGTCTCGACCTCGTCGATGTCCTCCTGCACGGAGGCCGTGACATTCAGATAGTCGTCCACCACGTGGTCCGCGATGGCGTGCAGTACGGCGGCCGGCCCCTTGGTGAGCTGCTGGGGATTGGCCTCCAGCTCCTCGCGCAGCGGGCCCAGCGAACCGTGCCGACCGTGCCGGACCGTCACCACGAAGTCCCGGCCCACGAACACCATGATCTCGCCGGTGTTCACCACCTCGCTGGTCGCGGTCAGTTCGGTGTGCTCGACGTAGCAGACCGTCTTGAACACCGCGAACAGCGTGTCGCCGTACCGCTCCAGCTTCGGGCGCTGGTGGGCGTCCACCGCGTCCTCGACCGCCAGCGGGTGCAGGTCGAAGAGCTCGGCGATACCCGCGAACTCCACCTCGGTCGGCTCGTGCAGCCCCAGCCAGACGAAACCGCCGTCGGCCTTGCGGACCCGCTCCACCGTCTCGACCAGATCGCGGCCGGCGGGGACCCTGGCCCCTTCCTCGTACGCCACGCAGTTCACCACCGCGGAGCCCAGCGGTGACCGGGCGGGGTGACTCAGGTCGACACGGGCACGCCGTCGTGTCAGCCGTGCCACTTTGCGGAGGCCGCCGACCCTGCTCAGGCTCGTGACCTTCCGCAGATTCCCTGCCATGGACATCTGGATCTCCCTGCGTGGATCTCCTCGCGCCGCACTCTGCGCCTTGCCGCGGCCAGTCTGCCAGGATGTTTCGACGGCCGGTTCGGCCTGTGGGAACGGAACATTCCGCTCCGGAAACTCGCGGTCGTGGCGGAGCGAAGTCGTCTCCGGTGACACCGGCCCCTCGCGTGCGACGCGCCCACATCGGGAGCGTCGACCCTCCGGAGAAAGCCTGGCAAATGGGATGATCGGGGCATGACGCGAACCGACGGACACCTCCTCGACAACCGCCAGCCCGGGGCGGGGCAGCGATTCGACGCCCTCGCCGCTCTCTTCGACCCCACGACGTTCCGGCACATGGAACGGTTCGGCATCGGATCCGGCTGGCGCTGCTGGGAGGTGGGAGCGGGCGGCATGTCGGTGGTGTCCTGGCTCGCCAAGCGGGTCGGTCCCACCGGCCGGGTCTTCGCGACCGACCTCGACACCTCCTGGGCACCCCTGGCCGTGCGGCCGCCGATTCAGCTGCGCGTCCACGACGTGGGCGTCGACGAGCCGCCGGCCGAGGGTTTCGACCTCGTGCACGCCCGGCTCGTTCTCGCACATGTGCCGGACAGGGACCGGGCGTTGCGCACGATGATCAGGGCGCTGCGGCCCGGCGGCCGGCTCCTGGTCGAGGACGCCGATCCCACCCTGCAGCCGCTGGCCTGCCCGGACGAGCGGGGACCCGAGCAGCAGCTGGCCAACCGGGTGCGCCGAGCGATGCGCGACGTGCTCGCCGAGCGGGGCGCCGAACTCTCCTACGGGCGGCGGCTTCCCCGGCTGCTCCGCGAGGCCGGACTGCGGCAGGTCGAGGCGGACGCGTACTTTCCGCTCACCTCGCCCGCCTGCGGGGCCCTGGAGTCCGCGACGGTCGGCGAGGTCCGCGATCAGCTCGTCACGGCGGGCCTCGCCACCGACCAGGACATCGACCAGCACCTGGCGAACGTGGCCGCGGGCGGCATGGACCTGGCCACGGCACCGCTGATCTCGGCATGGGGGCGCAAGGTGTAGTGCCGTGTGAGGGGATGTCGCGCAGCGGCGGTCGGGCTATGCCTCCGCGCCCGGCGTGCCCGGCGCTTTCGCCTCCCGACCGTCCGGCCTGCCGCCGACCTGCTCCACCGCCCTGGCCCCGGCCCGGCATCCCTCGGCGGTCGCCTCCTCCGGTCGGCGACCCGCGAGCAGAGCGGCCAGGAAGGCTCCGGTGAAGGCGTCGCCGGCGCCCGTGGTGTCGACGGGCGTCGCCGCCACCGCCGGAACCCGGGCCCGGACCGCCCCCGACCGGGCGACGAGGGCTCCGGCATCGCCCTGCTTGACCACCACCAGCGGAAAGTGGCGGCTCAACTTGGCCGCCGCGTCCGCCGTATCGGGCAGGCCCGTCAGCAGACGGGCCTCGTCCCGGCTCGGCAGCAGCACGTCGACCCCCTCGGCGAGCGAGAGGAACCGGTCCACCCCCAGTTCGGCGAGGAACCCCGCCGACGCGGGATCCACGCTCACCGGTACTCCACGCGCGCGTGCCGACTCCACCGCCACCGACACCAGCGCCCGGCACGGCTCGGAGAAGAACAGATAGCCCGACAGATGCAGCCGTGCGACACCGTCGAGCAGCGCGGGAGACCAGTCGTCGGCGTCCAGGCGCAGGGAAGCGCCGCTGTCCGTGAGGAAGGTGCGTTCCGCCGAGGCACCCGCGTCCACCAGGCAGATCACCGTCCCGGTCGGTGCCCGCGGGTCGACGACCAGGAGGGGACGCACCCCGGAAGCGACCAGCTCCCGCTCGTGCCACGCTGCCGAGTCGGCGCCCACCCGGCCGAGGAACCGCACCTCCGTACCGGGTCGACGGGCCGCCCAGCACGCGACGTTGGCGCCCGCACCGCCCGGCACGGTCCGTACGGCCGCGGCCGTGTCGGTGCCCGGAGCGAGAGGCCCGCGATGCCGGGCGACGACGTCGGTGATGACATCACCGACGACTAGGAGGGCCCCGCCGGACCCCTCGGCCCCGCCTGTCCCATGGGCTCCCGTCACACCTGTGCCCAGGCCGCCGCGATCCGCCCCGCGAGCCGTACGTTGCCGCGTACCGCCGCCAGATTGGCCTCAAGTGATGCCCCGTCGGTGTGGCGCACCAGATGGTCGAGCAGGAACGGCGTGACCGCCTGGCCGCTCACACCCTCCGCCTCGCACGCGTGCAGGGCGTCGGCGAGTACGCGCGCGTGCAGTGCGGGATCCAGCTGCTGCGCCTCGGGTACGGGATTGGCGACGATCAGTGCCGCCGCGGGCCCGTCCAGTGTGTCCTGCGCGCGCATGACGGCCGCGACCTCGCCCGGCGACTCCAGCGTCCACTCCACAGGGTGTCCGGAGTCCGACAGGTAGAAGCCGGGAAAGCGGTCGGTGCTGTATCCGGCGACCGCGACACCCAGCGTCTCCAGGCGCTGAAGGGTCGCAGGCACGTCCAGGATCGACTTCACACCCGCGCACACCACGGTGATGCGGGTACGCGCGAGGAGCCCCAGGTCGGCGGACTCGTCCTGCGTCAGCGTCCACTCCCGGTGTACGCCTCCGAGGCCGCCCGTGGCGAACACCCGTACCCCGGCCTGTGCGGCCAGCAGTGCTGTCGCCGAGACCGTGGTCGCCCCGCTGGCCCCGGTGGCGATCGCCAGGGGCAGATCGCGATGGCCCAGCTTGCGGATGCCGTCCTCGTTGGCGATCCGCTCCACCTGTTCCTTGTCGAGGCCCACACGGGGCTGCCCGTCGAGCACGGCGATCGTCGCCGGAACGGCGCCCTCCTGGCGTACGGCGTCCTCCAGCTCCAGCGCCACCTGCAGATTGCGCGGACGCGGCAGCCCGTGCGCGATGATCGTGGACTCCAGTGCCACCACGGGCCGACCCGTGGCGAGCGCCTCCCGAACCTTTTCGGACACCATCAGCACGCGTGTGCCTCCTGTCTGTCGGTTCTCCTCTCATCCCTGGCGGGCGGCGCGCCCGGCCAAACCCCTGCGCACACCCGAGGTACGAAAAGGGGTGCCCACGCGCGCGTGGGCACCCCTTTTCGTCCTGCGGCAGCGCTCAGACAGGCCGTACGCCGGTCAGCGCGCCATGCGGGTCGAGGACGTACTTACGGCTGGCGCCCTGGTCGAACTCGGCGTAGCCGCGCGGAGCGTCCTCCAGACCGATCACCGTCGCGTTGACGGCCTTGGCGATGTGCACCCGCTCGTGGAGGATCGCCTTCATCAGCCCCCGGTGGTACTGCATCACCGGGCACTGACCTGTGGTGAGGCGGTGGCTCTTCGCCCACCCCAGGCCGAGCCGCACCTTGAGCGTGCCGGTCCGTGCGTCCTGGTCGACCCCACCGGGATCGTCCGTGACGTACAGGCCAGGGATGCCCAGCGAGCCGCCCGCGCGCGTGAGGCCCATCAGCGAGTTGAGGACCGTGGCGGGCGCCTCCGGGGCGTCGGGGCCGTGGGCCCGTGCCTCGAAGCCGACCGCGTCGACGGCCACGTCCACCTCCGGCTCGCCCAGGATCTGGTCGATCTGCTCGCCCACGTCGCCCTGGCTGACGTCGACCGTCTCGCAGCCGAAGCTCCGGGCCTGCGCGAGGCGTTCGGCGTTGAGGTCGCCGACGATGACCACGGCGGCGCCGAGCAGCTGCGCCGAGGCCGCGGCGGCGAGACCGACCGGCCCCGCACCGGCCACGTACACCGTCGAGCCGACCCCGGCGCCCGCGCTCACCGCGCCGTGGAAGCCCGTCGGGAAGATGTCCGACAGCATGGTCAGGTCGAGCAGCTTCTCCCGCGCCTGGTCCCGGTCCGGGAACCGCAGCAGATTGAAGTCCGCGTACGGGATCATCGCGTACTCCGCCTGACCGCCGACCCAGCCGCCCATGTCGACGTAGCCGTAAGCGGCACCGGGGCGGGCCGGGTTGACGTTCAGACAGATGCCGGTCTTGCGCTCCTTGCAGTTGCGGCACCGCCCGCAGGCGATGTTGAAGGGCACCGAGACGATGTCCCCGACTTCGAGGAACTCGACGTCCGGGCCCCGTTCGATGACCTCTCCGGTGATTTCGTGCCCGAGGACGAGCCCCTCGGGCGCGGTCGTACGGCCGCGCACCATGTGCTGGTCACTGCCGCAGATGTTGCTGGCGAGTACTTTCAGGATGACTCCGTGCCGGCACTTGCGGCCGATGTTCGCGGACGCCACCCCTGGTCCGTCCTGCAGTTCGAGCGTCGGGTGGTCGATGGTCCTGACTTCCACCGCGCCCGGCTTGAGATACGCGACTGCCCTGTTCCCGCTCATACGTGATCGCCGTCCCTTCGGCCCCCGTGCCTTCGGATGCCAATGGCTGTGCGCAGGGCGGAGTCTGCTACCGGCGAACCGTTCCGGCCAGCCTTCGCGCGGGCCCCATCGGGCACATCACGGACGGGACCTTCTGCGCCGGGTGAACAGCGCCAGCGCGCCGAGCGGCAGCAACAGGCACGCGGCGACGGCGTTCAGCCAGCCGTAACTCGCCTGGGCGACGACGAGCCCCGCGGCGGCCCCGCCGAGTCCCGCCGAGGTGTTCATCGTCAGGTCGGAGAGTCCCTGCGCGGCGGCGCGCGCGGGCTGGGGCACGGAGTCGGTCAGGAGCGCGGAGCCGGAGACGAGACCGGCGGACCAGCCGAGCCCCAGCAGGAACAGCCCGGCGGCGGTCTGCCGGTGATCGGCGCCCGCGGTACCCGCGAGGAGGGCCGCACAGGCCAGCAGGGCCATGGCCAGGCCTATCCCCGAGAGCCGCCCGAACCGGTCGGACAGCCGCCCCATCAGGGGCGAGAACGCGTACATCCCCGCGATGTGCACGCTGATGACCAGCCCGATCAGATCGATGCCCGCCCCGTGGTGGCCGAGGTCCAGCGGTGTCATCGACATGACCGAAACCATCGCCGTGTGCGACACGGCCACCGTCACCAGAGCCAGCCGCGCACGCGGGGACGCCCGGACGGCGGCCGCCCCCGCCCTGATGGACCGCGCCGCGGGGGACCGCTCCTCGACCGGCGCCAGCGCGCGGGCGGTGAGCAGCGGATCGGGCCGCAGCAGCACCGCGACCAGCAGCGCCGATATGAGGAACACCCCGGCCGCCCACACGAAGGGGCCCGCTGCCTCCGGTATGCCGAGCCCGGAGACGCTGCTGCCCGCGGGCGCCGCGATGTTGGGGCCGAGGACCGCGCCGATCGTCGTGGCCCACACGACGTTCGAGATGGCCCGCGCCCGTCGCTCCGGCTCGGCCAGATCGGCGGCCGCGAACCGCGCCTGCAGATTCGCCGACGAGGCCGCGCCGAAACCCGCCATGCCGACCAGCAGCAGCGGGAAGCTGTCCATGACCGCGCCCGCCACCACGATCCCGGCTCCCAACGCGCCGATGAGGTAGGCCAGCACGAGCCCCGGCCGGCGACCGCGCGCGGTCATCAGGGCGGCCAGCGGCACCGAGAGCACCGCCGTGCCGGTGACGGTCGCGGTGGGTGCGAGCCCGGCGAGCGACTCCGTACCGGCGACTTCCTGGGCCAGGACCACGGCCAGCGCGATGCCCGTGGCCACGCCGAGCCCGCCGAGGATCTGACTGGCGATGAGCACGGCGGAGGTCCGGCGCCGCAGCGCGGGCAGTCCGGCCGCGTCGACGGGCACGTCGACCGGCCGCTCGACAGCGGTCACCGCGAACACGCCCCAGCGAGCGGAGCGAGGGCGCGCACACCGCCCGGATCCGCGAACCGCACCGGGTCGGACGCGTACACACGAGTGAAGTCGGGCGTGGTCATCGGCGCAGTCTCCCCCTTCGTCCTGAGCCCAGGACACCCCCACGACAACGGCGGCGGCCTCGAAGCCGAGCCCTTCGTGGTGCCCTCGGCCCTAGAACAACGGCTCCGGCAGCACCCCTTCCAGTGCCAGCAGCTTCCGCTTGGTCTCCACGCCGCCCCCGAACCCGCCGATGCCGCCGTCCCTCTCCACGACCCGGTGACAGGGGACGACGACCGGCAGCGGATTGGCTCCCATGGCCATCCCCACCGCCTGGGCCGCCCCCGGCTGACCGACGCGCCGCGCCAGGTCGCCGTACCCCACCACCGCCCCGTACGGAACGCCCGACGCCAGCTCGCGCAGCACCTGGCGGTTGAAGCCGGAGATCAGGGACCAGTCCAGGGGCAGCTCGAAGTCGCGGCGCTCGCCCGCGAAGTACGCCGCGAACTGACGTATCGCCTCGGCCAGCAGCGGGGACTCCGGTGCTTCGACGGGCTCGGCGGCGAACCGCGATCCGAGCCGCTCCAGGGTCTTGTCGCGCACCTCGTCCGTGGCGTGGAAGACCACGCTGACCAGGCCCTCGCCGGTCGCCGCCAGCAGCAGCGGGCCGATGTCGCTGTCGACGACGGCCCACACCACCCGCTGCTCGTTCTGCCCATGGCTGTTCATGCGCTCCACGGTACGGCGCACCACTGACAACGCCGGGGCGTGGACGCATACGGACGCCGGTGGCGCGGACACGTACAGGCGTCCGTGCCACCGGCGACGAGCGGTCGTAGACGGTGGGCTGGCGACGCGCGGTCGGCCCGTGGGCTCAGCCCTCGCGAAGCGCCTTCCGCACCACGTCGGGCTTGTTCGTGATGATGCCGTTCACGCCGAGACCCGTGACACGCCGTGTGTCCGCGGCGGTGTCGACGGTCCAGGTGAAGATCTCCAGCGGCTTGCCGTGCGGCCCTTCGAGCGCGTGGATCGACGCGACGTACCCGCGGGAGATCGTCGTGTGCGACGAGTTGATCTGGTCGGCGAACCGCGCGTACGCGGGCAGCTCCGCGACCGACGGGGTGCCCAGGAAGCCCGTCTTGATGTCGGGCCGCAGGGCGTGCACCCTGCGCACACTGTCCGCACTGAAGCTCTGGATCACGAGCTTGCGCCGTACATGGGCCGGGCCCAGCCAGCCCTCGTTGCTGAGGGTCTTGAGGGTCTCCCGCTCGATGCCCGGGTACAGCTCGGGGTTCTTGATCTCCAGAACGAGCTTCTGGTGGTTGCGCGAGACCCGGTTCATGTACTGCTTCAGTGTCGGGACGCGCGCGCCCTTGTAGCGGGCGCTGAACCAGCTGCCCGCGTCCAGGCGGGCGATCTCCGCGGCGGTGAAGTCCTTCACCTTCCAGGGGGCCCTCTTGGGGAAGACCTCCTCCACATCGGTCGTGCGGGCCAGGCTGTCGTCGTGGATCACGACGAGCTTGCCGTCCTTGGTGCGCTGGACGTCGTTCTCGACCCAGGTGAAGCCGAGACGGGCGGCCCGGTCGATGGCGGCGAGGGTGTTCTCGGGGGCTTGGGCCGAGGCTCCGCGGTGTGCGATGACCACGGGCTGGTCGGTGCTCCCGGCCGCGTGAGCGATGGGGGCGGGGAGAACGACGGCGGCTCCCAGGAGCGCGGTGGTCGTGGCGGCGGCAGCGCGCGCGTGCATGCGTACTCCTAGCGTCTGCGATCACGGACGGTCTCAGAGTGACAGCAGACGGTCAACTTTAGGGGGGTACAGGATGGCCATAAATTGAATGGAGTTGCCCAAGCCCGATCACGTGTGCCGCACAACTGGGGCAAGGTCGTGATTCTTTGCCGGAAAATCGTTCGACCGTTCAGGTGCGAGTCATACTCTCTGCGACAACCCTGGTCGCTGCGGCGCTCCTGGGGCGGGGGCGTTTCACGGAATTCCGGGATGTAACAGGGCGGAAAGGCAACCGCGCATGCAGGGCACGGTCGACGGATTCAGCTACGGACTCGTCACGCCTCTCGTGGCGTACCTGATGGCGTGTCTCGGCGGAGCGCTCGGACTGCGCTGCACCACGAGGTCGATGCTCGTCACCCGTTCCTGGCGGCCCGGCTGGCTCGCTCTCGGCTCCGCGGCGATCGGCTCCGGCATCTGGACCATGCACTTCATCGCGATGATGGGGTTCTCCGTCCGGGAGACCCCGGTGAACTACGACATGCTGATGACCTTCGCGAGTCTCGGCGTCGCGATCGTCATGGTCGGCATCGGGATCTTCATCGTCGGATACCGGGGAGCCTCCGGAACGGCCCTGTTCACCGGGGGCACCATCACCGGACTCGGCGTCGCCTCCATGCACTACCTGGGCATGGCCGGAATGCGCCTCAACGGCAAGCTGGAGTACAACACCCTCACCGTCGCCGCCTCGGTCGTCATAGCCGTCGCCGCCGCCATCGCGGCCCTGTGGGCGGCGGGCCAGGTCCGCGGCTTCCTGTGGAGCGTGGGCGCGAGCCTCGTCATGGGCCTCGCCGTCAGCGGTATGCACTACACGGGAATGGCCGCCCTCAGCGTCCATCTGCACGGCGCCACCAGCGCCCCCGCCGGGGACTCGCCCGCCTCCCTGCTGGCGCCCCTGATGATCGGCCCGCTGGCCTTCCTGCTGCTCGCCGGCGTCGTCGTGATGTTCGACCCGCTCATGGTCATGGGCAAGCCCGACTGGAGCGCCGCCGAGCAGAAGCCCGGCATCCCGGCCCACACGGTCCACCCCACCCGACGCGGGCACGTGCCCGGCCCCCGCTCCCGCCACCACGACGATTCACGGACCCCGCAGAACTGGTGAGAGGACCCCGTTGTCAGTGCGGGGTCGTACGGTTGATTCCATGCGGCCCGTATCCAAGATCGAACGCACGGTGGCGCCTTTCGAGGTCGTCAGTCCCTTCCAGCCCAGCGGCGACCAGCCCGCTGCCATCGCTGACCTTGAGCGGCGCATCCTCGCAGGCGAGAAGGATGTCGTCCTCCTCGGTGCCACCGGCACCGGAAAGTCCGCGACCACCGCGTGGATGATCGAGAAGCTCCAGCGCCCCACCCTCGTGATGGCGCCGAACAAGACGCTGGCCGCCCAGCTCGCCAACGAGTTCCGAGAGCTCCTGCCGAACAACGCGGTCGAGTACTTCGTCTCGTACTACGACTACTACCAGCCCGAGGCCTACGTCCCGCAGTCGGACACCTACATCGAGAAGGACTCCTCGATCAACGAGGAGGTGGAGCGACTGCGTCACTCCGCCACCAACTCGCTGCTCACCCGACGCGACGTCGTCGTGGTCGCCTCGGTCTCCTGCATCTACGGCCTGGGCACGCCGCAGGAGTACGTGGACCGCATGGTCAACCTCAAGGTCGGCGACGAGATCGACCGCGATGACCTTCTCCGCCGCTTCGTCGACATCCAGTACACGCGCAACGACCTGGCCTTCACCCGCGGCACCTTCCGCGTCCGCGGCGACACCATCGAGATCTTCCCGGTCTACGAGGAGCTGGCCGTCCGCATCGAGATGTTCGGTGACGAGATCGAGGCCCTGTCCACACTGCACCCGCTCACCGGCGAGATCATCACCGACGACCAGCAGCTCTACATCTTCCCGGCGACCCACTACGTAGCGGGGCCCGAGCGCCTGGAGCGCGCCGCCAACGACATCGAGAAGGAACTGGGCGAGCGCCTGGCCGAGCTGGAGAAGCAGGGCAAGCTCCTGGAGGCGCAGCGGCTGCGCATGCGTACGACGTACGACCTGGAGATGCTCCGCCAGATCGGCTCCTGCTCCGGCGTCGAGAACTACTCGATGCACTTCGACGGCCGCGAGCCCGGCTCCCCGCCGAACACGCTGCTCGACTACTTCCCGGACGACTTCCTGCTCGTCATCGACGAGTCGCACGTCACGGTGCCCCAGATCGGCGCGATGTACGAGGGCGACGCCTCCCGCAAGCGGACCCTCGTCGACCACGGCTTCCGGCTGCCCTCCGCCCTGGACAACCGCCCCCTGAAGTGGGAGGAGTTCCAGCAGCGCATCGGACAGGCCGTCTACCTGTCGGCGACACCCGGCAAGTACGAGCTCTCGCGCGGGGACGGCTTCGTCGAGCAGATCATCCGCCCCACCGGCCTCATCGACCCCGAGGTCGTGGTCAAGCCCACCGAGGGCCAGATCGACGACCTGGTGCACGAGATCCGCAAGCGCACCGAGAAGGACGAGCGCGTCCTGGTCACCACGCTCACCAAGAAGATGGCCGAGGACCTCACCGACTACTTCCTGGAAATGGGCATCCAGGTCCGGTACCTGCACAGTGACGTCGACACCCTGCGCCGCGTCGAACTGCTGCGTGAGCTGCGCGCCGGTGAGTACGACGTCCTGGTCGGCATCAACCTCCTCAGGGAGGGCCTCGACCTGCCCGAGGTCTCCCTGGTGTCGATCCTCGACGCCGACAAGGAGGGCTTCCTGCGCTCCGGCACCTCGCTGATCCAGACCATCGGCCGCGCGGCACGCAACGTGTCCGGTCAGGTCCACATGTACGCCGACAAGATCACCCCGGCGATGGAGAAGGCCATCGACGAGACCAACCGCCGCCGGGAGAAGCAGGTCGCGTACAACACGGAGCGGGGCATCGACCCCCAGCCCCTCCGCAAGAAGATCAACGACATCGTGGCGCAGATCGCCCGCGAGGACGTCGATACGGAACAGCTGCTCGGCTCGGGCTACCGCAAGTCGAAGGACGGCAAGAGCGCCAAGGCCCCCGTGCCCGCGCTGGGGTCCAAGGCGGCCAAGGGAGCCAGGTCCGGCAAGGACAAGGCGACCGTGCCGACCGATCGCCCCGCGGCGGAACTGACGGGGCAGATCGAGGAGATGACGGAGCGGATGCGTGCCGCTGCCGCGGACCTGCAGTTCGAGATCGCCGCGCGGCTGCGTGACGAGGTCTCGGAGATGAAGAAGGAGCTGCGGCAGATGAAGGAGGCCGGGATCGCCTGACGCCAGGCCACCGCGCAGTGTTGCAAGACCGACACAAAGTGTGCACCGGGCTTCGAGGCTGTCAGTGGCTCTGCGTAGGCTTGCTGGTCAACCGCAGGATTCTGCGGCAACAGGGGAGACAGTCCGAGAAGGGAACAGCGCGTGACGGTCAACATGACCAAGGGTCAGGCCATCAGTCTGCAGAAGAACGACGGAGGCACGCTGACCGCGGTGCGCATGGGGCTCGGCTGGCAGGCCGCCCCGCGACGTGGCCTGTTCGGTTCCCGCACCCGCGAGATCGACCTCGACGCGTCCGCCGTGCTGTTCGCCGACAAGCAGCCGGTCGACGTGGTGTTCTTCCGTCACCTCGTCAGCGACGACGGCTCCGTGCGGCACACCGGTGACAACCTCGTCGGCGGTGTGGGCCAGGGCGGCGACGACGAGGCGATCCTCGTCGACCTCGCGCGCATCCCGGTCCACATCGACCAGATCGTCTTCACCGTGAACTCGTTCACGGGCCAGACGTTCCAGGAGGTGCAGGACGCGTTCTGCCGTCTGGTCGACGAGACCAACGGCCAGGAGCTGGCCCGCTACACCCTGGCCGGCGGCGGGCAGTACACCGCGCAGATCATGGCGAAGGTGCACCGCGCGGGCGCGGGCTGGCAGATGACGGCCCTCGGTACGCCCGCCAACGGCCGTACCTTCCAGGACCTGATGCCGGCGATCCTGCCGCACCTGTAGTCACGTCCGGCCAGCCGGCCCGTGCGCCGGCGCACGAGTACACAGGGGGAACGAAGGCGATGACGGCTGAGCTGGTCCGGGGGCAGAACCACCCGCTCTCCCAGGCCCGACTTGAGATCCGGGTGTCGGCCGGCAAGCCGATCGTGGCCGGGGCCACGCTCAGCGACGAGCGGGGCAAGGTGCACGGAGTCGAGTGGGTGGCCCATCCGGGCTCACCCACTCTGCCGGGCATAGAGGTGTCCAAGCAGGCGGCTGCCGATCACCGGCTCGCGTGCGACCTCGACGCCCTGCCGGAGACCGTGCACCGGGTCAGCGTGCTCCTGGCCCTGCCGTCCGGAGTGGGCGGTCCGGTCCGGTTCGGGGCCGTCGCCGCCCCCTTCGTCGCGGTCACCGGACTCGACGGCTCCGAGGTCGTCAGCTACACGGTCACGGGTCTCGACGCCGAGTCGGCCGTCGTCGCTCTGGAGCTCTACCGCAGGCAGGGCGCCTGGAAGGTACGCGCGGTGGGCCAGGGATACGCGGGCGGCCTCGCCGAGCTCCTCACCGACCAGGGCCTTCCCCAGGCCCGGCAACTCGCGGGCAGCATCAACGAAGCGGTCGTCCAGGGCCTCGCGCGCTCGGTGGCCGCGCCACCGCCGCGTGCGGCCGACGGCGACCGCTCCCGGCACGCCGCGACACCCGCGCTGGGGCAGGACCAGGGCGGCTCGACGTCCCCCGGCACGCCCGGCCAGGTGTCACCGCAGCACGGACACCCAGGCGGGCAGGGATCCACGACGCCCGGCGCCGGGGCGCCGCAGCCCGCCTACCCGTCGGCTTCCGCACCGGCGGACCCGTCCGCCGTCACACAGCCCGCCGGTCCCGGAACCGGCGGCCCCGTCAACTACAGCCACCCCGGCCGGCAGGCCGCCGCACCGCCTCCGCCACCGCCGACCGCGCCCCCGGCCCAGCCGGGGCAGCCCGCACAGCCTGTGGCGGGCGACGCGACCGGCTGGTCCATGGAGGAGCGCCTGTACAACCAGGTGTGGGGCATGTTCGAGGACCTGGCCCGCACCACCGCCGCGTACCGCAGCGCCGTCGACTTCGCCGAGTCCCGCATGGAGCAGGAGCTCGACAAGGTCCTGTCCGACCCGCGCGCCCGGATCGGCGGACAGGGCGATGCCGCCCGCGAGGCGGCCCGCGCCAAGCAGGCCGAGCTGGTCGACCGGGCCAGGGAGGCGCTCGACCGCGACCTCGCCCAGCTCACCGCGGAGGCCGAGGTCGTCGAACCGGCACTGCCGCCCGCTTTTGCCCGCTGGGACAACCCCGCCTGGCACGGCTACCGCGTCCCGATGGAGATCCCCATGGCCGTGCGCCTGGGAGATCTGCACCTGCCCGAGAGCGCCGGCCTCAGCATTCCGATGCTGGTGCGGCTGCCGCTGGAGCGCGGACTGTGGATCGACAGCGGCCGTACGGGGTCCTTCGAGGGTTCGATCGCGGACTCCGACGACCTGCGCCGCCTCGCCATGGACACGGCCGTGGCGCACGCGGCACGGCTGCTCGCCGTCTACCCGGCGGGCGAATACACCGTGCACGTCATCGACGCGGCGGGCTCGGCGGCCTCGTCCCTCGCGCCACTGGTGAGCACCGGGGTCCTCGGTGCGCCGCCCGCCGTGGGCGCCGCCGGGGTGAACGAGGTACTGGCCCGGCTGACCCAGCGGGTGGACCTGGTGCAGATGGCGATCCGGGGCGGGGCGGCCGACTCACTGCCGTCCGATCTCGACCCGGCCGAGCAACTGCTGATCGTCAACGACTTCCCGCACGGCTTCGACGACCGTGCCGTGACCCAGCTGCGCTACCTCGCGGACGAGGGGCCGGCCGTCGGGGTCCACCTCATGCTGGTCGCCGACCGGGAGGACGCCGCCGTCTACGGGCCGCTGCTCGACCCGCTCTGGCGGTCTTTGCTCCGGCTCACACCGGTACCCGACGACCACCTCGCCGACCCCTGGGTCGGACACACATGGACCTACGACCCCTCAAGGGTTCCGCCGGGCAGCCGGGTGCTCCATCACGTCCTCACCCAGGTCGCGACCGCCCGCCGCTCCTGGAACCGCTGAGGTCCGCCGGGGTTCACCCGCTGAGCCCCAGCGGGTCCTCCCAAGCTTTCCCAAGGGTTCGTCAAGCTCCCTGACCAGCGAACTTGGCACTTCTTTTACCAATCTCTTTACCTTTCCTTGGTGATTGGGGTACTGTCATGAGTGCGGAGGGGAGTACTCCCTACCTACTGCGACGTACCCGTCAATACGGATCCGGCCGGATCCCGGGGCGTCGGCCCGGATAACCCCGGGCGCATCACGCGCCCCGGACACATCGGGTGGAAGAGACCTCCAGCAGCGACGACGCTGACATTTGCCGTTACGAACTGCCGGAGGCGCAGTGGATGTTTCCGTGACCCTTTGGGTCCTGACGATCGTGGGCCTAGCAGCCCTCATCGCGGTCGATTTCTTCATCGGCCGCAAACCGCACGACGTTTCCATCAAGGAAGCCGGGATCTGGACGGTCGTCTGGATCGTCCTGGCCGCGCTGTTCGGACTCGGACTGCTGCTCTTCTCCGGCGGCCAGCCTGCCGGAGAGTTCTTCGCCGGGTTCATCACCGAGAAGTCGCTGAGCGTCGACAACCTCTTCGTCTTCGTTCTGATCATGGCGAAGTTCGCAGTGCCCACGCAGTACCAGCAGCGCGTGCTGCTGATCGGCGTGCTCATCGCCCTCGTCCTGCGCGCGATCTTCATCGCCGCGGGTGCCGCGATCCTGGCGAGCTTCGCCTGGGTCTTCTACATCTTCGGCGCGTTCCTCATCTACACCGCGTGGAAGCTGATCCAGGAAGCCCGCGCCGACGACGAGGACGAGGAGTTCGAGGAGAACCGCCTGCTCAAGGCAGTCGAGCGCCGCTTCGGTGTCGCCGACCGCTACCACGGCACCAAGCTGTGGATCCAGCAGAACGGCAAGCGGGTCATGACCCCGATGCTGGTCGTGATGCTCGCCATCGGCACCACCGACGTGCTCTTCGCACTCGACTCGATCCCCGCGATCTTCGGCCTGACACAGGACCCGTACATCGTGTTCACCGCCAACGCGTTCGCGCTCATGGGTCTGCGACAGCTGTACTTCCTCATCGGCGGACTGCTCAGGAAGCTGGTCCACCTCAGTTACGGCCTGTCGGTCATCCTCGGATTCATCGGCATCAAGCTGGTGCTGCACGCGCTGCACGAGTCCGGCGTCCATGTCCCGGAGATCTCCATCCCCGTCTCCCTCGGCGTGATCTGCGGCGTCCTCGTGATCACCACGATCACCAGCCTCATGGCCTCCAAGAAGCAGGAGGCCGCGGAGGCGCAGCAGGCCGAAGGGCCCCAGAAGGGCGAAGGGACTCAGAAGGACAGCATCGACGTCTGACCGCGTCGGACGTAGAAACAACCAGCACCGGGAGCGACGCTCGGCGAATTGCCGACGACCGCTCCCGGTGCTTGCTTGTGTGCTGAGCGGTCCCCGGCCCGGGGGCGCCCGGCCGAGTGGAGGTACCCATGAAGTTCGCGCAGATCATCGACTTCGAGACCGAGCGCATCGACGAGATGCGGGAGCTGATCCGGGAGGCCGAGAAGGGCTCGGCCGGGCGCAGCGGCGGCCCCACGCACCGCACGGTCCTGCAGGACCGGAACACCCCGAACCGCTACCTCGTGGTCCTTGAGTTCGAGTCGTTCGACGAGGCGATGCGCAACAGCGAGGACCCAGGGACGACCAGGATGGCGAAGCGCATGGCGGAGCTGTGCAGCCGGCCGCCCCGGTTCACCGACTGCGACGTACGCGAGTCGTCCGAGATGAAGTAGCGACTGAACCAGCAACGGGGGCAGCAGGGGCGCCCGCGGCGGCGAGGGCCACGGGCACGGCTCCGACGCACGGCCGCAGTCGCGGATACGGACGTGGCTGCGGCCGGGGCCGCCTGCCGCCGGAGTGCGGGGCTCGCGTGAGGCTGCGACGATCGCTGCATGATCGCTCGGCTTCGGTCACTCGTGACGCAGTGGACGGCCGTCGTGCCCGTGATCGCGATCGTCCTGCTGGCCCTCACCTGGGGACGTGGCCTGCCCGGCGCGGTCGTGGCCCTGGTGACGCTGGTACTGGCCGGCGCCGTGCTGGCCGCGGTCCACCACGCCGAGGTGGTCGCCCACCGGGTCGGGGAGCCCTTCGGCTCGCTGGTCCTCGCCGTCGCCGTCACCATCATCGAGGTGGCGCTGATCGTCACCCTCATGGCGGACGGCGGGGACAAGAGCGCCACACTGGCCCGTGACACCGTTTTCGCGGCCGTCATGATCACCTGCAACGGCATCTTCGGCCTGAGCCTCCTCGTCGCCTCCCTGCGACACGGCTTGGCAGTCTTCAACGCCGAAGGCACCGGCGCCGCCCTCGCGACCGTCGCGACCCTGGCGACGCTGAGCCTGGTGCTGCCGACCTTCACCACCAGCAAGCCGGGGCCGGAGTTCTCCACGGCCCAGCTCACCTTCGCCGCGCTCTCCTCGCTCGTCCTGTACGGCATGTTCGTGGCCACGCAGACGGTGCGGCACCGTGACTACTTCCTGCCGATCACCCGGCAGGGAGAGGTCATCGACGCGGACGACCACGCCGAGACCCCGCCCTCCAGGACCGCCCTGATCAGCCTGGGCTTCCTCGGTCTGGCGCTCGTCGGCGTGGTCGGCCTCGCCAAGGGCGTCTCGCCCACCATCGAGTCCGGGGTGGAGGCGGCAGGGATGCCGCACTCCGTGGTCGGCGTGATCATCGCTCTGCTCGTCCTGCTTCCCGAGACGATCGCCGCATTGCGGTCCGCCCGACGCGACCGGGTGCAGACCAGTCTGAACCTCGCCCTCGGCTCGGCGATGGCGAGCATCGGCCTGACCATCCCGGCCGTGGCGATCGCGTCCATCTGGCTCTCCGGTCCCCTCGTTCTCGGCCTGGGCTCGACCCATATGGTGCTGCTCGCGCTGACCGTGGTGGTCAGTTCGCTCACGGTGGTCCCCGGCCGGGCGACCCCGCTTCAGGGCGGAGTCCACCTGGTGCTGTTCGCGGCATACCTGGAGCTTGCGATCAATCCGTAGGAGCCGGGAGCCGGGAGCCGGGAGCCCGTAGGTCGGAGCCCGGAGCCCGGAGCCCGGAGCACGCAGACGGGATCGGGAGCGGCGTACGCGTACCGGCGGCAGGGGCCGCGAAACCGGCCCGCGTAAACGCTTGCGCAAGCGTTTACGTGCCCACGTCGACGCCGCTCAGGTGGTCGCCGGTTCCACCGCCGCCACCTTCACGAACCGTGTCTCCGGGAGCAGTGCGAAGCAGCCGAGGCTGAGCAGCGCGATGCCCGTCAGATAGGCGGCCACGCCCCACGGGACCCGCCCGCTCTGGTCGGCGATCGCGGTCGCCACGATCGGGGTGAGCGCGCCCCCGAGCACCCCGCCCAGGTTGTAGCCCACCGCCGCGCCCGTGCAGCGCACCCGTGGCTCGTACAACTCCGGCAGATACGCGGCGATCACGGCGAACATCGTCACGAACGCGATCAGGGCCACCAGGAAGCCGAGGAACATCATCAGCGGTTCGCCCGTCGACAGCAGCGCGATCATCGGGAACATCCACACCGCGGCGCCCGCGCAGCCGGCCAGGCACAGGGGCCGCCGCCCGTAGCGGTCGCTCAGAACGGCCACCAGGGGAGTGAGCGCACCCTTCACCACGACGGCCGCCATGATGATGGCCAGCATGACGGTACGGCTCACCCCGAGCCGTTCGGTCGCATAGGCGAGGGACCAGGTCGTCACCGCGTAGAACAGCGCGTATCCCACGGAGAGCGCCCCGGCCGTCAGCAGGACGAGGCGCCAGTGGCCGCGGACCACCTCGACGAGCGGCACGCGCGCGTGGTCCTGCATTTCGAGGAACCTGGGGCTCTCGGCGAGCGAGGAGCGCAGCCACAGTCCGGCCGCCGCGAGCACGCCCGCCGCCCAGAACGGCACCCGCCAGCCCCAGGCCGCGAACTGCGCGTCGGAGAGCGTCGCCGACAAGGCCAGCACCACACCGTTGGCGAGGACGAACCCCAGTGCCGGTCCGATCTGAGGGAAGCTCGACCACAGTCCGCGACGGTCGGGGGGCGCGTGCTCGGCGGTCAGCAGCACCGCCCCGCCCCACTCCCCGCCGAGCCCGAGTCCCTGCAGAAAACGCAGCACAAGGAGCAGCACGGGAGCGGCCGTACCGATGGAGGCGTACGTCGGAACGCAGCCGACCGCGACGGTGGAGGCGCCGGTCAGCAGCAGCGAGGCGACGAGCACGGGCCGCCGGCCGTGCCGGTCCCCGATGTGCCCGAACAGGATCGAGCCGAGAGGCCGTGCCACAAACCCGACACCGAAGGTCCCGAAAGCCGCCAGGGTCCCCGCCAGCGGCGAGAACGTCGGGAAGAACAGCGGGCCGAGGACGAGCGCCGCCGCCGTCCCGTAGATGAAGAAGTCGTAGAACTCGATGGCCGTCCCGGCGAGTGCCGCCGCCGCGAGGCGCAGCATGGAAGGGGGCTTTACTGTGCGTGCACGGTGCATGCCGCGTCAACTACCCACGGTCACCATGAGTTGCGGGGGCGCGCGGGGGCCCGGGCGGCCTCGGCGCGCCCCCGTCACGCGCCGGGCACCCCAGGGGGCCGGTTCCGATGTCCACCCACCGTGATAGACCGGGTCCGAGCAGCGGTCCTGAACGGGCCGACCCATCCGATCGGACCGGAGGAACCGTGCCCCGCACCCTGGCCAGCGCCCCCATCATGATTCTCAACGGCCCCAACCTGAACCTCCTGGGCCAGCGGCAGCCGGAGATCTACGGTTCCGACACCCTCGCCGACGTCGAGGCGCTGTGCGCCAAGGCGGCGGCCTCGCACGGCGGGACGGTCGACTTCCGGCAGTCCAACCACGAGGGCGAACTGGTCGACTGGATCCACGAGGCACGCCTCGGCCACTGCGGCATCGTGATCAATCCGGGCGCCTACTCGCACACCTCCGTGGCGATCCTGGACGCTCTCAACACCTGTGACGGCCTGCCCGTGTTGGAGGTCCACATCTCCAACATCCATCAGCGCGAGGCATTCCGGCACCACTCGTACGTCTCCCTCCGCGCCGACGGTGTCATCGCGGGCTGCGGAGTGCAGGGGTACGTGTTCGGGGTGGAGCGGGTCGCGGCGCTGGCGGGGACGGGGCGGGCGGAGGCCTGACGGCCGCGCACGGGCGGTCGCCGGCCGTCGGCCGCCACGACGGACACCGGCCGATGTCAGTGGCGGGTGCCACCATCGGGACATGACCGCTCAGAGCCGTCCCGCCTCCACGATCCGGCGCAGAAAGCGCCGGGTGCGCTCCTCCCGTGGCTCGCCGAAGACCTCCTCGGCCATGCCGCGCTCCAGTACGACCCCGCCGTCGAGGAAACAGACCTGGTCCGCGACGTCCCGGGCGAAGCCCATCTCGTGCGTGGCCAGCACCATGGTCATGCCGTCCTCCTTCAAGTCCCGGACGACGTTCAGGACTTCACCCACCAGTTCCGGGTCCAGTGCGGCCGTGACCTCGTCGAGGAGCAGCAGCCGGGGGCGTACGGCCAGGGCGCGGACGATCGCGGCCCGCTGCTGCTGGCCGCCGCTCAGCCGGTCCGGGTACTCGTCGGCCTTGGCGCCCAGCCCCAGCCGGTCGAGCAGCTCACGCGCGTGTGCCTCGGCCTCCGCCCGACCCGTGCCGTGCACACGCCGCGGGGCGAGCGTGATGTTCTCCAGGACGGTCATGTGCGGGAACAGGTTGTACGCCTGGAAGACCACGCCGATACGGCGGCGCACGGCGTCCTGGTCGGCCCGCGGGTCGGTGATCTCCTCGTCGTCCAGCCAGATGGCGCCGTCGTCGATCTCCTCCAGGAGGTTCGCGCAGCGCAGCAGCGTGGACTTGCCGGAGCCGGAGGCCCCGATCAGCGCCGTCACCGTGTGCGGAGCGACCTCCAGGTCCACGTCACGCAGCACGACCGAACCACCGAAGGTCTTGCGGACGGCCTCCATACGCAGCACGGGACGCGGTACCAGTGGGGCGGGCTCCGCGGCCGTCCCGCCGATCTCCCCGCCGGTCGTCCCGCTCATATCGTTCCTCCCTGCGCGCGCCGGCGGTCCATCCGCGCCGTGACCCAGTCCGTGAAACGGGTCATCGGAATGGTCAGCGCGACGAAGACCAGTCCCGCGACGATGTACGGCGTGTAGTTGAGACTGCGGCCCACGATGATGTCCGCGGCACGCACGGCGTCGACCGCGCCGCCGATCGAGACGAGCCCGGTGTCCTTCTGCAGGGACACCAGGTCGTTGAGGAGAGGCGGCACCTGACGACGTACGGCCTGGGGGAGGACCACGTACCGCAGTGCCTGACGGTTGCTCAGCCCGAGCGAGCGTGCCGCGGCACGCTGCGAGGGGTGGACCGACTCGATGCCCGCGCGGAACACCTCGGCGACATACGCGGAGTACGTCAGGGTGAGCGCCGTGCCGCCCAGCAGCACCGGATCCACCGTGATGCCCTGCAACCGCAGCGCGGGCACGCCCAGGACCACGATCATCAGATTGATGATCAGCGGAAGACCGCGGAAGAAGTCGGTGTACGCGGCGGCCAGCGCCCGCAGCGGGAAGAACACCGGGCCGCGCAGGGTGCGGGCGACGGCGATCAGCATGCCGAGGACGAGGACCGCCACGCCGCACACCAGGAGCAGCCGGACGTTCAGCCACAGCCCTTCGAGGACCTTGGGGAACGCCTCGCGCGCGTACCGCGCGCTGAAGAACGTCTCCTTGGTGCGCGGCCAGCCGGGCGCGTTGACGACGACGAGGTAGAGGACGACGCCGGTCACCAGGGTGGAGAGCGCGGCGATCGCGGTCGCGCGCCGGGCACGGGAGCGCTTGTGGCGTTCCCGCTCGATCCGCCGCCGCGAGGGGACGTACGGATCGTGCGTGTCCCCCTCGGCAGGGTCCCCGCCGGTATCCCCGCCCGACTCCTCCTTCACGAAGGTCACTTGAGCACCGGCGCGTCCACCGCGTCGGACAGCCACTGCTTCTCGACGGCGGCGAGGGAGCCGTCCTCACGCAGGGCGTCCACGGCGTCGGTCACGCACGACGTGAGCGCACTGCCCTTGTCCAGCACGAGCCCGAACTGCTCCGGCGTGCCGCCCTGGTTCTCGAACTGCCCGACGATCCTCGCGTCCGTGACCTCGGCCGCGGTGATGTAGAACGCGGTCGGCAGGTCGACCACGATGGCGTCCACCTGCCCGTTCTTCAGCGCGGACTTGGCCTGGTCGTTCTTCGCGTACGCGGCCGGATCCTCCGTCGGCTTCACCACGTCGTCGATGTAGTCGAGGCTGGTGGTACCGACCTGGGCGCCCAGTTTGACGTCCTTCAGGTCGGCGACGCTCTTCGCCCCGGCGGCCTTGGAGCCCTTCAGCGCGACGACCGCCTGGCGTACGTCGTAGTAGCCGGACGAGAAATCGACGGCCTTCTTGCGTTCGTCGCTGATCGACACCTGGTTGATGTCGAAGTCGAAGGTCTTCTCACCGGGCGCGAAAGCCTTGTTGAAGGGCACGCTCTGCCAGACGACGTCGCCCTTGTCGTAGCCGAGCTGCTTCGCGACGGCGTACGCGACGGCCGACTCGAAGCCCTTGCCGCTCGTCGGCTTGCCGTCCTTGAACCACGGCTCGTACGCGGGCTCATCCGTCGCGATCGTCAGCTTCCCGGAGACCTCGGTGGCCAGGTCGCCCTCGGCACACGACGCTGGGGAGGACGTGTCGGCGGCCTTGTCCTCGGACTGCGGCGCACAGCCGACGGCGACGGCGAACAGAGCGACGGCGGCGGTGGTGAGAGCCCCGCGCAGGGTGCTTCGAGCAGGATGCATGGCGGGAGAGTGGCAGGGCGCGGGCCCGGCTGTCGAGGTCACGGCGACAACCGTCCGCATAGTGGGAACGGGTGTTGCAATGCTGTGAACTGGGGTGACATCGGAGGCGTTTCGCGGTTTCGGCGCCCGGGGCGGTGGCCGCCGGACGTCGGCCACCGCTGCCGGGTGGGGCCCCGGCCGAGGGCGGGGAACGAAGGGCCGGCGACCCGTCCGACGCAGGAGCCGTCATCCTGTGCGGGACTGCTCCCAGTGGACAGCGCGCTCTCGTGTGCGGGGAGCGCGCGCAGGGCGCCGGTGTGAGCGCTCGGTTCACACGGGGCGCGTGAGTCGCCGCCGCGAGCCCCGCTGTCGCGCTGGGGTCGCGTGGTGATCTGACCGTCGGTCCGCGCCGGCGCGCAGTTCCCCGCGCCCCTTCGGGGCTCGTGGTGCGGGTCGTCTACCAGCCCCGTGCGCGCCACTCCGGCAGGTGGGGCCGTTCTGCGCCCAGTGACGTGTCGCTGCCGTGGCCCGGGTACACCCAGGTCTCGTCCGGCAGCGTGCCGAAGATCTTCGTCTCGACATCGTGGATCAGACTGGCGAAGGCCTTCGGATCCTTACGTGTGTTGCCTACACCACCCGGGAAGAGGCAGTCCCCCGTGAACACATGAGGGTGGCCGTGCGGGTCGTCGTAGACCAGGGCGATCGAGCCGGGGGTGTGGCCCACCAGGTGGCGGGCGGTCAGTTCCACGTGTCCGAATCGGATCGTGTCGCCGTCCCCGACCGGTACGTCCGTCGGGACGGGGATGCCGTCGACGTCGTCCCGTCCCGCGTACGTACGCGCGCCCGTGGCCTCCACGACCTCGGCGAGGGCCTGCCAGTGGTCGCCGTGCTGATGCGTGGTCACGACGGAGGCGATTCCGTCGGCGCCGATCAGGGTGAGCAGGGTGCCTGCGTCGTTCGCCGCGTCGATCAGCAGCTGCTCGTCCGTGGCCCGACAGCGCAGCACATAGGCGTTGTTGTCCATCGGGCCGACCGCGACCTTGGAGATCATCAGGCCTTGCAGCTCGTGCACATCCGCAGGGCCGCCGACCCTCACCGCTCCGCTGTACGTCATGCCGCTCAGCCTATAGCGGGGGCAGCGCGGGAAGAGGTCCGCCCTCCGTGCGCAGAGCCGACCCCTCGCGGCGTCCCGCGAGCCAGCCGAGCAGGGCGGGTGCGGGACCGGTCACGGTGACCTCGGGGGCATCCCCTGCCTCCTTGGAGTCGCGCCCCGTGCTCCACGCGCGCGTGCCGTCCGTGACACGCGTGGAGGGGACCTCGGGATGCCCGGCGAAGCGGTCCGAGAGAAAGGCGATCTCCCGCTCCGTGAACTCGTCCGGCAGGTCCTCCAGCTCGTATCCGATGCCCAGGTCCACGTGGTGCAGCTCGACCTCGACCCACCGCCGGAACGGCACCCGGGCCGCCGAGTCGGTGACTCCGTTGCGCAGCTCCACGGTCCGTGACCAGTCGGCGGGCGCGGCCCCGGTCTCCTGGAAGCGGGCCGAGCTGTCGCGCAGGTCGACGAGCTGCGCCTTCAGGGGGCGGGGGGCGTCCCGCTCGATCTCGGCGTCCCGTGCCTGCCCGGAGGAATACATCGGCCGGCCCTCAAGGACGTTCACCAGGGCGTCCGCGTTGCGGGCGAGATGGGCCAGGACATGTCCACGGCTCCAGCCGGGCAGCCGTGACGGTTCGGTCACATCGGCGTTGTCCAGGGCGGCGACTGCGGTGTGCAGCCGTTCGGACGCGTCACGTACAGACGCCAGGTCGCGCACATGATCGTTCATGGGTCCGACGATAGCTCCGCCACACGTTCGGGTGAAGGTGGTGGACGACGTCCGCAAATCGAATGTGCGTGCTATAAGGTCGGGGGCGGCGCCGGGCATTCTTGGAAGTCCGGGATTGTTCTCATCGAGGCGAACCGAACCGGCGTTGTCAGTGGCTCCCCCTAGTCTGAGAAAAGACGTGGGGCCTCGGCCCTGTCACTTCTCTCTAGAAAGGTGCGGACCCGGCGTGGCCGACCGTCTCATCGTCCGTGGAGCGCGCGAGCACAACCTGAAGAATGTCTCGCTCGACCTTCCGCGCGACTCGCTCATCGTCTTCACGGGCCTGTCGGGGTCGGGCAAGTCCTCGCTGGCCTTCGACACGATCTTCGCCGAGGGACAGCGGCGCTACGTGGAGTCCCTGTCCTCGTACGCCCGGCAGTTCCTCGGTCAGATGGACAAGCCGGACGTGGACTTCATCGAGGGTCTCTCCCCGGCCGTCTCCATCGACCAGAAGTCGACCTCGCGCAACCCGCGCTCGACGGTCGGCACCATCACCGAGGTCTACGACTACCTGCGCCTGCTCTTCGCGCGCATCGGCAAGCCGCACTGTCCCGAGTGCGGCCGTCCCATCTCGCGCCAGTCGCCGCAGGCCATCGTCGACAAGGTCCTGGAGCTTCCGCAGGGCAGCCGTTTCCAGGTGCTCTCGCCGCTGGTCCGCGAGCGCAAGGGAGAGTTCGTCGACCTCTTCGCCGACCTCCAGACCAAGGGCTACAGCAGGGCCCGGGTCGACGGCGAGACGATCCAGCTCACCGAGCCGCCCACGCTGAAGAAGCAGGAGAAGCACACCATCGAGGTGGTCGTCGACCGCCTCACGGTCAAGGAGGGCGCCAAGCGCCGCCTGACCGACTCCGTGGAGACCGCGCTCGGCCTCTCCGGCGGCATGGTCGTGCTCGACTTCGTCGACCTCCCGGCCGACGACCCCGAGCGCGAGCGCATGTACTCGGAGCACCTGTACTGCGCGTACGACGACCTGTCCTTCGAGGAGATGGAGCCCCGCTCCTTCTCCTTCAACTCGCCCTTCGGCGCCTGCCCGGAGTGCTCGGGCATCGGCACGCGCATGGAGGTCGACGCCGAGCTGATCGTCCCGGACGAGGACAAGTCTCTCGACGAGGGCGCCATCCACCCCTGGTCGCACGGACACACCAAGGACTACTTCGCCCGCCTGGTCGGTGCCCTCGCGGACGCGCTGGGATTCCGGACCGACATCCCCTTCGCCGGTCTCCCGCAGCGTGCCAAGAAGGCCCTCCTGTACGGGCACAAGACGCAGATCGAGGTCCGCTACCGCAACCGGTACGGCAGGGAGCGCGTGTACACCACGCCCTTCGAAGGTGCCGTCCCCTTCGTGAAGCGCCGGCACAGCGAGGCCGAGAGCGACACGAGCCGCGAGCGCTTCGAGGGCTACATGCGCGAGGTGCCCTGTCCCACCTGTGAGGGCACGCGCCTCAAGCCGGTCGTCCTCGCGGTCACGGTCATGGAGAAGTCCATCGCCGAGGTCTCCGCCATGTCCATCAGCGACTGCGCGGACTTCCTGGGCAAGCTGAGGCTCGACGCACGCGACAAGAAGATCGCCGAGCGGGTGCTGAAGGAGGTCAACGAACGGCTGCGGTTCCTGGTCGACGTCGGCCTCGACTACCTGTCACTGAACCGCGCCGCGGGCACCCTCTCGGGCGGCGAGGCGCAGCGCATCCGGCTGGCCACCCAGATCGGCTCCGGCCTCGTGGGCGTCCTGTACGTCCTCGACGAGCCCTCCATCGGACTGCACCAGCGGGACAACCACCGCCTCATCGAGACGCTGGTCCGGTTGCGCGACATGGGCAACACCCTCATCGTCGTCGAGCACGACGAGGACACCATCAAGGTCGCCGACTGGATCGTCGACATCGGTCCCGGCGCGGGCGAGCACGGCGGCCACGTCGTGCACAGCGGTTCCCTGAAGGAGCTCCTCGCCAACGAGGAGTCCCAGACCGGTCAGTACCTGTCCGGCAAGAAGGCCATCCCGCTGCCCGACGTCCGGCGCCCGCGCGACCCCTCCCGGCAGCTCACGGTGCACGGAGCCCGCGAGAACAACCTCCGGGACATCGACGTGTCGTTCCCGCTGGGCATCCTCACGGCCGTCACGGGTGTCTCCGGCTCCGGCAAGTCGACGCTGGTCAACGACATCCTGTACACGCACCTGGCCCGCGAGCTGAACGGCGCGAGGAGCGTTCCCGGCCGCCACACGCGCGTGGAGGGCGACGACCTCGTCGACAAGGTCGTGCACGTCGACCAGTCGCCCATCGGCCGTACCCCCCGGTCGAACCCGGCGACGTACACCGGTGTCTTCGACCACGTCCGCAAGCTGTTCGCCGAGACCACCGAGGCGAAGGTCCGCGGCTATCTGCCCGGCCGCTTCTCCTTCAACGTCAAGGGCGGCCGCTGCGAGAACTGCTCGGGCGACGGCACGATCAAGATCGAGATGAACTTCCTGCCGGACGTGTACGTCCCGTGCGAGGTCTGCCACGGTGCGCGCTACAACCGGGAGACCCTGGACGTCCACTACAAGGGCAAGTCCATCGCCGACGTCCTGAACATGCCGATCGAGGAAGCCATGAACTTCTTCGAGGCGGTGCCGGGGATCTCCCGTCACCTCAGGACGTTGAACGACGTCGGCCTCGGCTATGTACGGCTCGGCCAGTCCGCGACGACCCTGTCCGGCGGCGAGGCGCAGCGTGTGAAGCTCGCCAGTGAACTCCAGAAGAGGTCCACCGGGCGCACGGTGTACGTCCTCGACGAGCCGACCACCGGTCTGCACTTCGAGGACATCAGCAAGCTGCTCGTCGTGCTGTCCGGCCTGGTCGAGAAGGGCAACACGGTCATCGTCATCGAGCACAACCTCGATGTGATCAAGACCGCCGACTGGGTCGTCGACATGGGTCCCGAGGGTGGTGCGGGCGGCGGCATCGTCGTCGCCGAGGGCACGCCCGAGGAGGTGGCCGGGGTGTCGACCAGCCACACGGGCAAGTTCCTGCAGGAGGTCCTGGGCGCCGAGCGCGTCAGCGACGCCTCGCAGGCGAAGCCTGTGCGCAAGGCGACCGCCAAGAAGGCTGTGGCGGCCACGGCGACGACCCGGAAGACGGCGACGGCCAAGACCACGACGACGAAGGCTGCGGCGACGAAGGCCGCGGCGGTCAAGACCACCGTGGCCAAGGGGGCCAACGGGACGGCCGCCAAGAAGGCGGCTGCCGTCAAGAAGGCGACCCCGGCGAAGAAGACTGCTCGGGCCCGCAAGGCCTGAACCGGGTAGTCGGCCCGGCTTCAGGGCCGTGTGGTCCTGTACGTCGTCAGCGTCAGCTTCGGTGTCACCGTCACGCGCCGCGCCCCACGGGAAAGTCCGTGGGGCGTGGCGCGTTGCGTAATCGAGGCGGGTGTTCGGCCCCAGGGCCAAGGCCAAGGGGGTGCCGGGGCAGGCCGTCTTGTACCCGCGGGCACGGCGTGGCTGATCGCGCCGTTCCCCGCGCCCCTTTCGGGGCGCTCGCGCCGTTCCTCCGCTCCCTCGGGACGCCACCGACGTCGCTCAGAAGGTGTTCAGTTCATGGGCGTACGGCGGTTCCGCGCCTGCTCGGGAGCAGGTGATTGCCGCGGCCCTGGCGGCGAAGCGCAGCAGCTCGCCCCAGCCGTCGGCCCCCAGGCCGGCCGGTCCCGCGTCGGACAGCGCGTCGCGGGCGGCGAGGCCGTGCAGCAGCGCCGCGTTCACCGTGTCGCCCGCGCCGATCGTGTCCACCACGTCGACCGGTTCGCCCGGCACGGAGTACTCGCCGCCGTCGCGGGTGAAGGCGGTCAGCCCGTCGCCGCCCCGGGTGATCACGACGGCCGAGGGGCCGGAGGCCAGCCACTCGCGCGGGGTGCCGCCCAGCCAGCGGGCGTCCTCCTCGGACAGCTTGAGCAGCGACACCGAGGGCAGCCAGCTCTTGAACCGCGCCCGATAGGCGTCCGGGTCCGGGATGAGTCCCGCGCGGATGTTCGGATCCAGCGTGGTGAACACCCCTTGGGCGGACGCGCTCCGCATCAGCTCCTCGTACGCGCTCGCACCCGGCTCCAGGACGAGCGAACAGGTACCGAAAGACACCGCTCGCGTTCCGTCAGGGAGTCGGTCGGGCGCCGAGAACAACCGGTCCGCGGTGCCCTCGACATAGAAGGAGTACGCGGCCGAGCCGTCCGCGGCGATGGACGCGACGGCCAGGGTCGTGGGCTCGGCGCCCCGCTGCACGGACGACACGTCGACGCCCGCCTCACGCAGCCCCCCGACCAGGGCCTCACCGAAGGCGTCGGTCGAGATCCGGGAGCAGAAGGCGGTGCCGGAGCCGAGCCGGCCCAGCGCGACCGCCGTGTTGTACGGGCCGCCGCCGCGGCGCGGGGCGAGCGGGGCGAGCGCGCCCGACTCACTGGGCACCAGGTCGATCAGGGCCTCACCGGCGACGACGATCACGAGTCGGTTCCTTTCTCGGGGCAGCTCTCGGGGCACCCGCACGAGGTGCGGTGGATGAAGGCGGAGGGCAGCCGGACCGTACGGGCGGGCCGGCCGGGGGAGTCCAGCCGTTCCAGCAGCAGCCGTACGGCCTGGGCGCCGATCTCCTTGCTGGGCTGGGAGATCGCGGTGAGCCGGGGCGAGAAGAGGTCCGCCCAGGAGAAGTCGTCGAAGCAGCACAGGGCCAGATCGCCGGGCACGGACACACCCCGCGCGCGGACGGCCCGCAGCGCGCCGATGGTCATCGCGTTGTTGGCGGTGATCAGCGCCGTCGGCGGTGCCGGGAGGGACAGCAGGGCCTCGGTCGCGCGCTCGGCGCCCGCCGCCTCCGAGTTGCCGGGAATGACGAGCCGTTCCTCGTAGGGGAGGCCCGCGCCGGCCAGGCCGAGCCGGTAGCCGGTGATGCGCTCGCTCGTCGTACTGAGGCCCGCGAGGCCCGCGACCAGGCCGATCCTCCGGTGGCCCAGTTCGGCGAGGTGGGTGACCAGGTGGGTGACGGGCTCGGTGTTCTCCGCGGACACCTGGTCGAACGTGAAGCCGGGCGCCGGGACGTCGTCGACCAGCCGGTCCAGGAACACCGTCGGTACGCCGTGCCGTCCGAGGTAGCCGATCAGATCCTGAGGTTCCGCGGAGGGCGCGACGATCATGCCGTCCACGCGCCGCTCGTGCAGCAGCTGGACCACCTTGCGCTCATGGACCGGGTCGTCGTGCGGATCCGCGATCAACAGGCTGTAACCGTGCTCCAGAGCGCTCGCCTCCACACCCTGGAGGATCTCCGTGAAGTAGGGGTTGCTGATCGCCGACACCGCGAGCCCGATGGACCGGGTGCGCGCGGTGACCAGGGATCTGGCCAGGCCGTTCGGGGTGTAGCCGAGTGTCTCGATGGCGTCGAGGACCGCTTGGCGTGTGTGCGGGAGCACCGGGCGCGTGTCGTTGAGCACGTGCGAGACCGTCGCGACGGACACGCCCGCGTGCCGGGCCACGTCGGCCATCGTCGCCATACCGTCTCCTCAGTACCTTCTCCGGAGGCCCCGGAACCGGCGGCCCGCCCGCGAAAGTACCCCATTCGACAGAGCACGTAAACGCTTACGCAAGCGTTTACGTGTCGAAGAGGGAAGGGGCGCTCACTCCCAGTCCCACCCGATCCCCACGATCCCCGACCGCACCCGCTGCTCGACCATGTGGACCGAGCGGTGGTGGCCGCTCAGGGGCAGTTCCCGGCAGCCGCTGCGGGGCGCCGCCGCCGAGTGCTGGGCGAAGCGGTGGCAGCGCACGGGCAGTGTCCCCTCGGAGAACCGCACCTCAAGGGCGTACTGCCCGCCGGAGAAGCCGAACCCGCGGACGTACTCGCCGGACGCGCCCGCCGTGCCGTCCTCGACGCCGTAGCGGAACAGGAAGGTGTCACCCGCCCGCAACAGCGTGTCGAAGAGGAGCTCGGCCACGAGCACGCCGGTCTCGTGGTGCCAGAGCACGCGTCCTGTGCGGCAGTTCTCCAGGGCGTGCACGGTCATACGGTCCGGGGCGCAGCCGGGATCGCCGTGGTGGACGGCCACATAGCGGTCGACGCCGTCCTTGTGGGCGCGCACGATGTGCTGGGAGTCGCGCCCCACCAGCTCGCGGCGGGCGCCGATCCGTACCCGTTCGTGCTGGCCGATGGCGAGCAGTCCGCCGTCGAGCGGTGAGTCGAGTTCGGCCAGCAGCTTCTCCAGGGCTCCGGAGGCCTCGACCAGCGAGCGGTACGAGCGCGCCGAGGGGCGTTCCGCGGCGGCGTGCTCGTCGGCCGCCGTGAGCAGGCGGATCAGCGACTCGTCCGGCAGCTGGAGTATCTCCTCCAGAGCGCGCACCGCCCGCAGGGACTCGGCCCGCTGGGGGCGCCGGGCGCCCTGCTGCCAGTAGCTCAGGCTCGTCACGCCGACCTTGACCCCGTACCGCGTCAGATGGTGCTGTACGCGCTGCAGCGGCAGTCCGCGGGCGGTGATCGCGGCGCGCAGCGCGATATGGAAGGGGCCGGTCCGCAGCGCCGAGTCCAGTTCCGCCGCGACGACGTCCACGTCCGCGTCCTGTGTGCCGTGCCGCATGCAGGGGCCCTTCTTTTGTAGCTCACAACGGCTGGTCGGGCCGTTCGCACTGCTGGAGGGGCCGCCCCGGTCGGCGTACGGGGGATGGGCACATGCGTACGCCGTGGTTCCCGGCCCAAGTAATCCCGCATTGAAGCCTGTTGACCAGGCCCGGACAACACCTGATGCGCAACTTCGCCGTCACCGGCGCTTTCGGGCGCGTACGTGCGGAGGCCGGGCGGGCGCCGGGCCGAGCGGTGGCCCAAGGCCGGCGGGGATCACGGGCGGCCACGGCGAGGCGCCCTCAGGAGGCGGGCCGCGAGTCCTTGCCCGGACATGCGGCGGCCCGGAGCGCGGGCGGTGGGGGTCCGACGCGAGTGCGTCCTGGACCCGGTGGCACGCGTGCGCTCCGGGCTGCCTTCGTGCTTCGGGACGGCGGGGTGGCCGTCCGGCTCAGGGGCGGGCGTCCCCGGCGGGCTGCGTCGACCGCAGGCGCTTGGCGCGCACGATGTCGGGGTCGCGGGGGTCGAGGCCGGACAGCAGGCTGTCGCCGAACTGCTCCTCGTCCTGGTACGGGCGGACCCGGACCGACCGCCGTGTCTTCTCGATCCGTGTCTGTCGCATCTTCCGCAGCCCTTCGGTCATCGACCCGACGCCCTTGTCCGGGGCGGTGGATCCACCTGCATCTGCATTGCTAAGAGCATTGCCCCGAATTGTCTTCGTGTCGTCACGGCCAGCCCCCGAAACAGGTTCCGGTCCACCTCAATTGCCCACCTCCAGCCAGCCGTAACCGTCCACGTCCGAAGGGGTGTTGGGCGAGGGCCGCGACGGTGTGCCCCCGGGCGGCTGCGGCATCGGCCGGTCGAGGGGGCGGGAAGGGCGCCGGCGGGCCGGCCGCGACGCGTTGATCGGTGCGCGCCGGGCGGCCTCCGGCGGCGGACCTGGGCCGGACCGGAGCCCGGGGCGGTCCGGATCGGGCCCGGCCGGGGGACGGCGGGCCGTCGCGCTGTCACACCCCGCCAGTAGGGTGTGAGACATGGCCGACCCCTCCAGCTACCGCCCCAAGCCGGGACAGATCCCCGACTCGCCAGGGGTCTACAGATTCCGCGACGAGCACCGCCGGGTGATCTACGTCGGGAAGGCGAAGAGCCTGCGCCAGCGCCTGGCCAGCTACTTCCAGGACCTCTCCAACCTCCACCCGCGTACGCGCACGATGGTCACCACGGCCGCGTCGGTGGAGTGGACCGTGGTGTCCACGGAGGTCGAGGCGCTCCAGCTGGAGTACTCCTGGATCAAGGAGTACGACCCCCGGTTCAACGTGAAGTACCGCGACGACAAGAGTTACCCCTACCTCGCGGTCACCATGAACGAGCGTTATCCGCGCGTGCAGGTGATGCGCGGCCAGAAGAAGAAGGGCGTGCGCTACTTCGGTCCCTACGGGCACGCGTGGGCGATCCGCGACACCGTGGACCTGCTGCTGCGCGTCTTCCCCGTCCGGACGTGCTCCGCGGGCGTGTTCAAGAACGCCGAGCGGACGGGCCGCCCCTGTCTGCTGGGCTACATCGGCAAGTGCTCCGCCCCCTGCGTCGGGCGGGTCTCGCCCGAGGAGCACCGTGAACTCGCCGAGGAGTTCAGCGACTTCATGACCGGCCGCACGGGCACGTACATCCGCCGTCTGGAGCGGCAGATGACGGACGCCGCCGAGGACATGGAGTACGAGCGGGCCGGCCGGCTGCGCGACGACATCGGGGCCCTGAAGAAGGCCATGGAGAAGAGCGCCGTCGTGCTCGCCGACGCGACGGACGCCGACCTGATCGCACTGGCCGAGGACGAGCTGGAAGCCGCCGTGCAGATCTTCCACGTACGCGGCGGGCGGGTGCGCGGCCAGCGCGGCTGGGTCACCGACAAGGTCGAGGCGGTCACCACGGGCGACCTGGTCGAGCACGCGCTCCAGCAGCTGTACGGGGAGGAGACCGGCGACTCCGTACCGAAGGAGGTACTCGTCCCGGCGCTCCCCGACCCCGTGGAGCCCGTCCAGGAGTGGCTCACCGAGCGGCGCGGGTCGAACGTGTCGCTGCGGATCCCGCAGCGCGGCGACAAGAAGGCCCTCATGGAGACGGTCGAGCGCAACGCCCTGCATTCGCTCGCCCTCCACAAGACCAAGCGCGCCTCCGACCTGACGACCCGCTCCCGCGCGCTGGAGGAGATCGCCGAGGCCCTCGGCCTGGACAGCGCCCCCCTGCGGGTCGAGTGCTACGACATCTCGCATCTCCAGGGCGACGACGTCGTGGCGTCGATGGTCGTCTTCGAGGACGGGCTGAGCCGCAAGAGCGAGTACCGCCGCTTCCAGATCAAGAGCTTCGAGGGCCAGGACGACGTCCGCTCCATGCACGAGGTGATCACCCGCCGCTTCAGGCGGTACCTCGGCGAGAAGGAGAAGACCGGCGAGTGGGCCGACGAGGAGGCGACGAGTCTCACCGAGGAGGACGGGCGGCCCAAGCGTTTCGCGTACCCGCCGCAGCTGGTCGTCGTCGACGGCGGCAAGCCGCAGGTCGCGGCGGCCCAGCGGGCCCTGGACGAGCTGGGCATCGACGACATCGCCGTCTGCGGCCTCGCCAAGCGCCTCGAAGAGGTCTGGCTGCCCGGCGACGACGACCCGGTGGTACTGCCACGTACCAGTGAAGGGCTCTATCTTCTTCAGCGTGTGCGCGACGAGGCGCACCGCTTCGCGATCACCTACCAGCGCACCAAGCGGGCCCGGCGCTTCAGGGCGAGCCCGCTCGACGACGTGGCGGGGCTCGGTGAGACGCGCAAGCAGGCATTGATCAAGCATTTCGGTTCGGTGAAAAAGCTGCGATCCGCGACAATCGACCAGATCTGCGAGGTTCCCGGCATAGGCCGTAAGACGGCCGAGTCGATCGCCGTGGCCTTCGCTCAGGCGGCCCCGGTGGCTCCCGCCGTGAACACCGCGACTGGAGAGATCATGGAAGACGAGGATCACGTGGAGGACGCGGCACCCGAAACGACGGCGGGTGTCGCAGAGGAGCCCGTGTCCGCGGGCGCCTCGGACGAGCGACGGGGGCAGGAAAGATGACCGAGAACGAGCAGGAAGAACCGCGGCGGACGGCGGCGCCCGACATGGTCGGCGGAGCCGACGGGGCGGAACAGACGGACGCGGCGGAACACGAAGACGGAGCGGAAGTGAACACGGGCACGACCATCGACAAGGCAGGCGTCGCCGAGGCGGCCATCCCGGAGCTGGTGATCATCTCCGGGATGTCGGGCGCGGGCCGGTCCACCGCCGCCAAGTGTCTGGAGGACCTGGGCTGGTTCGTCGTCGACAACCTGCCGCCCGCACTGATCCCCACCATGGTGGAGCTCGGCGCGCGCTCGCAGGGGAACGTGGCACGCATCGCGGTCGTCGTCGACGTCCGCGGCCGCCGCTTCTTCGACAACCTGCGCGAATCCCTCGCCGACCTGGAGACCAAGCACGTCACCCGGCGGATCGTCTTCCTGGAGTCCTCGGACGACGCCCTGGTGCGCCGCTTCGAGGGAGTGCGCCGGCCGCACCCGCTCCAGGGCGACGGCCGCATCGTCGACGGCATCGCCGCCGAACGCGAACTGCTGCGCGAGCTGCGCGGTGACGCCGACCTGGTGATCGACACCTCCAGCCTGAACGTGCACGAGCTGCGCGCCAAGATGGACGCCCAGTTCGCCGGGGAGGAGGAGCCCGAGCTGCGGGCCACCGTCATGTCCTTCGGCTTCAAGTACGGCCTGCCGGTCGACGCCGACCTGGTCGTGGACATGCGGTTCCTGCCCAACCCGCACTGGGTTCCGGAGCTGCGCCAGTACACCGGCCTCAACGAGGAGGTGGCCGGGTACGTCTTCAACCAGCCCGGCGCCAAGGAGTTCCTGGACCGGTACGCCGAGCTGCTGCAGCTCATCCGGACGGGCTACCGCCGCGAGGGCAAGCGCTACGTGACCATCGCGGTCGGCTGCACCGGCGGCAAGCACCGCTCCGTCGCCATGTCGGAGAAGCTCGCGGCCCGCCTGGTGTCCGAGGGAGTGGAGACGGTCGTCGTCCACCGGGACATGGGCCGCGAATGACACGACGTTCTCTGCGGCTGGACCGGCTGCGGCGAGGCGGTATCGACGGGCGCGGCATCGACGGGCCCGGCGGCAGGCCCGTCGACGCCCGCGGTGCCAAGCCCGCCAAACCCGCCGAGGCCCGCGGCGCGAAGCCGCGGCGCCGCGGCGCCCAGCCCAAGGTCGTCGCGCTGGGCGGGGGCATGGGCCTGTCCGCCTCGCTCGCCGCCCTGCGCCGCATCACCGGAGACCTCACCGCCGTCGTCACGGTCGCGGACGACGGCGGCTCCAGTGGCCGTTTGCGCGACGAGCTGGGCGTGCTGCCGCCCGGTGACCTGCGCAAGGCGCTGGCCGCGCTGTGCGGCGACGACGAATGGGGCCAGACCTGGGCCCGGGTCATCCAGCACCGCTTCCAGTCCCAGGGCGAACTGCACGAGCACGCGGTCGGCAATCTGCTGATCGTCGCCCTGTGGGAACAGCTCGGCGACCACGTCCAGGCGCTCGACCTGGTCGGCAGGCTGCTGGGCGCGCACGGGCGGGTCCTGCCCATGTCCGCCGTACCCCTGGAGCTCCAGGCGCTCGTCAAGGGCCACGACCCGGACCGGCCCGAGGACGTCGACACCGTACGGGGCCAGGCGACCGTGGCGCTCACCCCCGGCGAGGTGCAGTCCGTGCACCTCGTGCCGCACGACCCGCCGGCGGTCCCCGAGGCCGTCGCCGCGGTCCTCGACGCCGACTGGGTGGTCCTCGGTCCCGGCTCCTGGTTCTCCTCCGTGATCCCCCATCTGCTCGTGCCCGAACTGCTCGACGCCCTCACCGAGACGAAGGCGCGCCGGGTCCTCCCGCTGAACCTCGCTCCGCAGCCCGGAGAAACAGAAGGCTTCTCCCCGCAGCGTCATTTGGAGGTTTTGGGACGACACGCCCCTAAACTCGCCCTGGACGTGGTGTTGGCCGACGAGGCCGCCGTGCCCGACCGCGAGATACTCGCCGATGCCGCCAAGCGGTTCGGCGCGGCGGTCGAGCTGGCGCCGGTGGCCAGGACCGACGGGACTCCGAGGCACGATCCGGAGCTGTTGGCCGCCGCGTACGACCGTATTTTTCGGATGCATGGAAGGATCGGCCCATGGCGATGACGGCAGCGGTGAAGGATGAGATCTCCCGGCTTCCCGTCACCCGGACCTGCTGCAGAAAGGCGGAGGTCTCCGCCATCCTGCGGTTCGCGGGCGGCCTTCACCTGGTGAGCGGCCGGATCGTGATCGAGGCGGAGCTGGACACCGCGATGGCGGCGCGCCGGTTGAAGCGGGACATTCTTGAGATTTTCGGCCACAGTTCCGAGCTGATCGTGATGGCGCCGGGCGGGTTGCGCCGCGGTTCTCGTTACGTCGTCCGGGTGGTCGCGGGCGGTGACCAGCTGGCCCGCCAGACCGGGCTCGTGGACGGCCGTGGGCGCCCGATCCGGGGTCTGCCGCCACAGGTGGTCTCGGGGGCCACCTGTGACGCCGAGGCGGCCTGGCGCGGGGCCTTCCTGGCCCACGGCTCGCTCACCGAGCCCGGGCGTTCGTCCTCGCTGGAGGTGACCTGCCCGGGGCCGGAGGCGGCGCTCGCGCTGGTCGGGGCGGCCCGGCGGCTGTCGATCGCGGCGAAGGCGCGTGAGGTGCGCGGTGTGGACCGGGTCGTCGTACGGGACGGGGACGCCATCGGGGCGCTGCTGACGCGGCTCGGGGCGCACGAGTCGGTACTGGCGTGGGAGGAGCGGCGGATGCGGCGTGAGGTTCGCGCCACGGCGAATCGTCTCGCCAACTTCGACGACGCGAATCTTCGGCGGTCGGCTCGGGCGGCGGTGGCCGCGGGGGCGCGGGTGCAGCGGGCTCTGGAGATTCTCGCGGACGAGGTTCCCGAGCATCTCGCTGCCGCTGGGCGGTTGCGGATGGAGCACAAGCAGGCGTCGCTCGAGGAGTTGGGGGCTCTTGCTGAGCCGCCGCTTACCAAGGACGCTGTGGCGGGGCGTATTCGGCGGCTGCTCGCCATGGCCGACAAGCGGGCGCAGGATCTTGGGATTCCTGGGACGGAGTCCACCCTGAGTGAAGAGATGGCCGACAACTTGGTGGGTTGACGTCTGTCGGCTGACGTCTGTCGGCCGGTGGTTGCTGGTTGCGCCGTTCCCCGCGCCCCTGGGGGTGGGGGTTCGAGTGTGTGGTCGGCTTTCGGCTGTACTGGGCTGAGCGCGCCGTTCCCCGCGCCCCTGAGGTGAGTGGGGGTTCGGGTTTTCGGTCGGCCGTCGGTCGATGTGGGTTGCTCGCGCAGTTCCTCGCGCCCCTGGGGTGGGTGGGGGTGCGTGTGGGTCGTCGGGCTTCGGCCGTTCTGGGCTGAGCGCGCAGTTCCCCGCGCCCCTGGGTGGGCCGGGGTCGGCCCCGATCACGATGGTTCGCCCCCCGGGGGCCAACGACTGCAACCCAGCCATGCACTTCACCCGAACCCCGACCCACCTAGGGGCACAGACACACGCAAGCCCCCGCCCACCTAAGGGGCGCGAGGAACGGCGCGAGCAACCCCCTGCGGCCCGCGCATGCCCCTCCACCCGCGGATGCCCCGACCCCGCCCGCGCTCGGCAGCGCACCTGAGCCCCCGCCCACCTAGGGGCGCGGGGAACGGCGCGAGCAACCGAATGCGGCCCGCACATGACCCTCCACGCGAGCCCCCAGCCCCTCGGGGGCGCGGGGAACGGCGCGGGTCACCGAATGTGGTCCGCACCTGACACTCCATCCGCGCGCCCAGCCACCCCCAGGGGCGCGGGGAACGGCGCGGGCAACCCCCTACCGCCCGCACCCGACAACCCGCCCGCACCCCCACCCCCCTCACCCCCAACTACCCCCCACCCACCCCCATTTGGGGCAACCGCGTCACCCCCTCGTGGAGCGTGTCGCGCTATTGACTTGACCATGAACTGTCATAAGCCTGGCATCTGTTCGCCGCAGTGGCGGACTACCGCAAGGGGGGCTCATGAGACGAAGAGCGAGATCGATCCTCGCTGCCGGCGCACTCCTGCTCGGCGGAGTGGTCGCCGCACCCATGGCGCAGGCGGAACCCGGCGCCGCGGCCGGCCCGGGCGCGGACGAGGTCAAGGTGTTCCGCGCCGACGTCACGAAGGAGCAGGTACCCCTGCTCCTCGCGGCCGGCCAGGACGGCCACGAGCTGAGCGAACGCGTACCGCAGAAGGGCACGGCCGGCGTCGAGGTCTACCTGACCGACAAGCAGGCCGATGAGTTGGAGGACAAGGGCGTCGACCTCGCCGAGCACAAGCTCTCGGCCAAGGCACGCGCCCGCGTGGCCGCCGCGGGGGACGGCGTCTTCCGGCCGTACAGCGGCGCCGGGAACCTCAAGGAGGAGATCGTCAGGACGGGCCAGCAGAACCCGAACCTGACGAAGGTCGTCTCCATCGGCAAGACCCTCCAGGGGCAGGACATCCTGGCCCTGAAGCTCTCCAAGGGCGCCAAGAAGACCAAGGACGGCGCCAAGCCCTCCGTGCTGTACATGTCCAACCAGCACGCCCGTGAGTGGATCACGCCCGAGATGACCCGGCGCCTGCTCCACCACTACCTGGACAACTACGGCAAGGACCAGCGCATCACCAAGCTCGTGGACTCCACCGAGCTGTGGTTCGTGCTGTCCGCGAACCCGGACGGCTACGACTGGACGTTCAAGCCGGAGGGCGACCGCCAGTGGCGCAAGAACCTGCGTGACGTCAACGGCGACGGCGCCCTGACCGTCGGCGACGGAGTCGACCTCAACCGCAACTTCGCCTACAAGTGGGGTTACGACGACGAGGGGTCCTCGCCGTATCCGACCAGCCAGACCTACCGCGGTGCGAGCGCCGGGTCCGAGCCCGAGACCAAGGCGATCGACACCTTCGAGAAGCGCATCGGCTTCGACTACGGCATCAACTACCACTCCGCCGCCGAACTGCTCCTCTACGGAGTCGGCTGGCAGGTGGCGACCCCGAGCCCCGACGACGTGCTCTACAAGTCCCTCGCCGGCACCCCGGAGAACTCGGCGATCCCCGGCTACCGCCCGCAGGTGTCCTCCGAGCTCTACACGACCAACGGCGAAGCCGACGGACACGCGTCCAACGTCAACGGCACGGCGATGTTCACCCCTGAGATGTCGACCTGCCAGACCGTGTCGAACCTCTACCCGGACGACGCCTGGAACGCCGCGGACTGCGCGTCGGTCTTCACCTTCCCGGACGACGAGAAGCTGATCCAGGAAGAGTTCGTCAAGAACATCCCGTTCGCGCTCTCCGTCGCCGAGTCGGCGGCCAAGCCCGACCAGCCGAAGTCCTCGGTCGGCATCGACGCCCCCGACTTCACCCCGGCCCCCTTCGCCACGTCGTACTCCCGCGGCGCCGACCAGGAAGTCTCCGTGGTCGCCCGCAGGTCCGTACGCGACAAGGAGCTGAAGTACCGCGTCAACAACGGGCGTACGAAGGCCCAGTCGCTCAAGGCCTGGAAGGGCGGCGAGACCTACGGCGGCGACGACAACCTGTACTTCGACGAGTACCGCGCGAAGGTCCGCGACGGGGCACCGGGCGACAAGGTCGAGGTCTGGTTCAGCGGCGAGACCCGCGCCGGAAAGCCCACCTCCAGCACGCACTTCACGTACACCGTCGCCGAACGGCCGCGCGCCGGCACGCTGGTGATCGCCGAGGAGGGCGTCGCCGCGACGAAGGCGCAGACCTACGTCGACGCGCTGCAGGCCAACGGCCGCAAGGCCGTCGTCTGGGACGTCACCACCCAGGGCGCGCCCGACGCGCTCGGGATTCTGAGCCACTTCAGGAGCGTCGTCCACTACACCGGCGCCGACCGGCCCGGTTACACCACCCAGCTGCAGCTGCGCGCCTACCTCAACGAGGGCGGCAAGCTCATCGAGGCGGGCGAGCAGGCGGGCGGCCAGGTCGCACTGCCGGGCGCCCTGACGAACGACTTCAGCCAGTACTACCTGGGCGCTTACTCCCGTACGACGACTCCGGGCGCCACCGCCTTCACCGGCGCGGGGAAGCTCGCGGGCACCGGGGGACCGCTCGGCGACACGCCCGGCAATCCGCTGAACGCGGCGGGCGCCTACAGCGTCACCTCGGACACCCTGCCGGTCGACCGGTTCCCGCAGTTCGCCAGTGAGGGCGGCGGCGGATACCCGGGCACCGTCAACCCGTACGGCCCCTACGAAGGCGCGTCCATGGCGGCCGTCACGCACACCGACTACGCCTGGAACCGGCTCACCCGCACCATCGACCTCACCGGGGTGAGCGCGGCCCAGGCGCCCGCGCTGCGCACCCAGCTCCTGTGGGACACCGAGGAGGGCTACGACCACGCGGTGCTCGAAGCGCACACGGCCGGGGCCGACGACTGGACCACGCTCCCCGACAACGGCGGCGCCACCAGTACGGCCGTTCCCGCCGAGTGCGAGGCCGGGTTCTTCATCCAGGGACACCCCGCACTCACGCGCTACCTGACCCGGGGCGCGACCGCGTGCACCCCGACCGGCACCAGCGGCTCCTGGAACAGCTTCACCGGGGCCTCCGCGGGCTGGCAGCAGGTCGAGTTCGACCTGTCCGCGTACGCCGGGAAGACGGTCGAGGTGTCGATCAGCTACATCACCGACCCGGGCTCCGGCGGACACGGGGTCCTCGCCGACAACGCCTCCGTCGTGATCGGCGGCACGGCGACCGAGACCGAGGGCTTCGAGACCTCCCTCGGCGCCTGGAAGGTACCCGGACCGCCCGCGGGCAGCCCCGCGGTCGTTCAGGACTGGGGCCTGTCCGGCGAGCTGTTCAAGACGTACGGCGCGGTCACGACCGGTGACACCGTGCTGTTCGGATTCGGCCTGGAGCACGTCACCGCGGCGGCCGATCGCACGGCCCTCCTGGGCAAGGCACTGGCCGCGATCGGCGGCTGACACGGCCCCGCGGGGCCTTGACCCCGAGGGCGGTCCGTACCCCTACTGGCGGGTACGGACCGCCCTGCCGTGTATGGGGCATCTCGATGTCACCCCGGGAGCCTCAGGGAGGTAGGGTCGTAGGCGGTCGGGGACATCCCATACAACTCGCCGGCGTCTAAAGCCGGCGTACCTAACGAGGAGATCGGTTCGTGACGATCCGCGTAGGCATCAACGGCTTTGGCCGCATCGGTCGTAACTACTTCCGCGCGCTGCTGGAGCAGGGTGCAGACATCGAGATCGTGGCTGTCAACGACCTGGGTGACACCGCGACCACCGCTCATCTGCTCAAGTACGACACCATTCTGGGCCGCCTCAAGGCCGAGGTGTCGCACACCGCCGACACGATCACCGTCGACGGGCGCACCATCAAGGTGCTGTCGGAGCGCAACCCCGCCGACATCCCGTGGGGCGACCTCGGCGTCGACATCGTCATCGAGTCGACCGGCATCTTCACCAAGAAGGCCGACGCCGAGAAGCACATCGCGGGCGGCGCCAAGAAGGTCCTCATCTCGGCTCCGGCCAAGGACGAGGACATCACGATCGTGATGGGCGTCAACCAGGACAAGTACGACGCGGCCAACCACCACGTCATCTCGAACGCCTCCTGCACCACCAACTGTGTGGCGCCGATGGCCAAGGTCCTCGACGAGAACTTCGGCATCGTCAAGGGTCTGATGACGACGGTCCACGCGTACACGAACGACCAGCGGATCCTGGACTTCCCGCACTCGGACCTGCGCCGCGCCCGCGCCGCCGCCGAGAACATCATCCCGACCACCACGGGTGCCGCCAAGGCCACCGCGCTGGTCCTCCCGCAGCTCAAGGGCAAGCTCGACGGCATCGCGATGCGCGTCCCGGTCCCGACCGGCTCCGCGACCGACCTGGTCGTCACCCTGCAGCGCGAGGTCACCAAGGACGAGGTCAACGCCGCGTTCAAGAAGGCCTCCGACGACGGCGACCTCAAGGGCTTCCTGACGTACACCGAGGACCCGATCGTCTCCTCCGACATCGTCGGCGACCCGGCCTCCTGCACCTTCGACTCCTCCCTGACCATGGTCCAGGAGGGCAACACGGTGAAGATCCTCGGCTGGTACGACAACGAGTGGGGCTACTCCAACCGCCTCGTCGACCTCACGGTCTTCGTCGGCGAACAGCTCTAGGTCCAAGAAGCAAGGCACCTCGTGTGAGCACAGGGCCCGGGCAGCGCACCGCCGCGCACCCCGGGCCCTGTGGCACGTGCTGAGCGATCAGCCCTCTCTCGGACACAAGAGCTTCCCTAGGAGTCCACTTATGAAGACGATCGACGAACTTCTCTCCGAAGGGGTCGACGGCAAGCGGGTCTTCGTGCGCGCCGACCTGAACGTGCCGCTGGCCGAAGGTCTCATCACCGACGACGGCCGCATCCGCGCCGTCCTGCCGACCGTCAAGGCGCTCGCCGAGGCCGGTGCCAAGGTCGTCGTCGCCTCGCACCTGGGCCGCCCCAAGGGCACCCCGGACCCCGCCTTCTCGCTGCTGCCCGCCGCCGAGCGGCTCGGCGAGCTCCTCGGCGCGCCCGTCGCGTTCGCCCAGGACACCGTCGGACCGGCCGCCCACGACGCCGTGAACGGGCTGCAGCCCGGCCAGGTGGCGGTCGTCGAGAACCTGCGCTTCAACGCCGGCGAGACGTCCAAGGACGACACCGAGCGCGGCGAGTTCGCGGACCGGCTGGCGGCTCTGGCCGATGTCTACGTAGGCGACGGTTTCGGTGCCGTGCACCGCAAGCACGCCTCGGTCTTCGACCTCCCGGCACGGCTGCCGCACTACGCCGGCCACCTCATCGCCACCGAGGTCGGCGTCCTGAAGAAGCTCACCGAGGACGTCGAGCGCCCCTACGTGGTCGCCCTCGGCGGCTCCAAGGTCTCCGACAAGCTCGCCGTCATCGACGAACTGCTCGGCAAGGCCGACCGGCTCCTCATCGGCGGCGGCATGGCCTTCACCTTCCTCAAGGCCAAGGGGTACGAGATCGGTGCCTCCCTGGTCCAGGACGACCAGCTGCCCACCGTCAAGGAGTACGTCGAGCGCGCCGAGAAGAACGGCGTCGAGCTGGTCGTCCCCGTCGACGTCGTGGTCGCGGCCGGTTTCCCCGACCTGAAGACGAAGGCGCCGTCCGACCCCACCACCGTCGCCGCGGACGCCATCCCGGCCGATCAGATGGGTCTGGACATCGGTCCCGAGACCGGCGCCCTGTACGCCTCGAAGCTCGCCGACGCGGCCACCGTGTTCTGGAACGGTCCGATGGGCGTCTTCGAGCACCCCGACTACGCCGAGGGCACCAAGGCGGTCGCCCAGGCCCTGCTCGACTCCCAGGCCTTCACGGTCGTCGGCGGTGGCGACTCCGCCGCGGCCGTCCGCATCCTGGGCTTCGACGAGAACGCATTCGGCCACATCTCCACCGGTGGCGGCGCCTCCCTCGAATACCTTGAGGGCAAGACGCTCCCCGGTCTCGCCGCACTGGAGGACTGACCCCGTATGACCACTCGCACGCCGCTGATGGCGGGCAACTGGAAGATGAACCTCAACCACCTCGAGGCCATCGCCCATGTCCAGAAGCTCGCCTTCGCCCTGGCCGACAAGGACTACGACGCCTGTGAGGTCGCGGTCCTGCCGCCCTTCACGGACCTGCGTTCGGTACAGACCCTGGTCGACGGCGACAAGCTCAAGATCAAGTACGGCGCCCAGGACATCTCGGCGCACGACTCCGGCGCCTACACCGGCGAGATCTCCGGCGCGATGCTGGCCAAGCTCAAGTGCACGTACGTGGCGATCGGCCACTCCGAGCGCCGCCAGTACCACGCCGAGACCGACGAGATCGTCAACGCCAAGGTGAAGGCCGCGTACAAGCACGGCCTCACCCCGATCCTGTGCGTCGGCGAGGAACTGGACGTCCGCGAGGCGGGCAACCACGTCACGCACACGCTCAGCCAGGTCGAGGGCGGTCTCAAGGACCTCCCCGCCGAGCAGGCAGAGTCGATCGTCATCGCGTACGAGCCCGTCTGGGCCATCGGTACCGGCAAGGTCTGCGGCGCCGACGACGCCCAGGAGGTCTGCGCGGCGATCCGCGGCAAGCTCGCCGAGCTGTACTCGCAGGAAGTCGCCGACGCCGTCCGGATCCAGTACGGCGGCTCGGTGAAGTCCGGCAACGTCGCCGAGATCATGGCGAAGCCCGACATCGACGGCGCGCTGGTCGGTGGCGCGGCGCTGGACGCCGACGACTTCGTCAAGATCGTCCGGTTCCGCGACCAGTAGACCGCGCTCCGGATGTGAAGCGCCGAGCTGCGAGTATGCGGTAGCGGTGTTACGTCGTACCCTTGCGGGGGCCGGGCGGCTTCGTACCCGAAGCTCCGGCCCCCGTCGTCCGTCGAAGAGTCGTCCGTCCAAGTCCGAGGAAGTTGGTCCAGCCGTGGTTATGGGGTTCTCGATCGCCCTGATCGTCTTCAGCCTGTTGCTGATGCTGCTGGTGCTGATGCACAAGGGGAAGGGCGGCGGTCTGTCCGACATGTTCGGCGGCGGCATGCAGTCGTCCGTCGGCGGTTCCTCGGTCGCCGAGCGCAACCTCGACCGCATCACCCTCGTGGTCGGCCTGCTGTGGTTCGCCTCCATCGTGGTGCTGGGCATCCTGATGAAGGTCAACAACTGACCACCGGCCCACATCGGCACCGCAGCACGAACGCACATTACGCAAGCACATTCCGCACGTAAGGCCCCATGTCCGGTACGCGCCCGCAGGCGCGGCCTATCATGGGGCTTGCGTCTGTGCGCGGGGGTGTAACTCCTATCACTGGACGCGCGTTGGGCCTTACGTAGACTGAGGCGCCCGCAGCGAAGCGTCACGCCGACTCGCTTCGCGGCACCATCACGCAGGGAGTTACGACCGTGGCAAGTGGCAACGCGATCCGAGGAAGCCGGGTCGGGGCGGGGCCGATGGGCGAGGCCGAGCGTGGCGAGTCCGCGCCCCGGCTGCGCATCTCCTTCTGGTGCTCCAACGGGCACGAGACGCAGCCCAGCTTCGCCAGCGACGCGCAGGTCCCCGACACCTGGGACTGCCCCCGCTGCGGCTTTCCCGCCGGACAGGACCGGGACAACCCGCCGGACCCGCCGCGCACCGAGCCGTACAAGACGCACCTCGCGTACGTACGGGAGCGGCGCAGCGACGCGGACGGCGAGGCGATCCTCGCCGAGGCGCTCGCCAAACTGCGGGGCGAGATCTAGGAGCGACGCGCGGCATCCCATGAGCGGCGCGACATTCAGGAGTTGCGAACCGGCCGGACACCGAGAGGTGTCCGGCCGCTCGTGTCTCGGGCCGGACGCCCTTTTTTCACGGCGTATTTTTCGTACGCCCTGGGGCGTGCGGGTTCTCCGTCGCCATGCTGACACCTGCGGGTGAACCGCACGTATCTGTTGTTGAGCCGGACGACGGCGGGACGACAGCCCACGTCACCCTGATCAATTAGGTTGGGACCGGTAGCGGCGCAAGGTACGCAGCACTGGCAGGAAAGAGGCGGAAGTCCGAGATGAACGCAGAAAGCCGTACCAGGCTCAACCAGACGCCCGAGTGGACCGCACTGGCGGAGCACCGGGACGAACTCGCCGGGGCGCACCTGCGCGAGCTGTTCGAGCGGAACCCGGGACGAGGCGCCGCATACACGCTCCAGGTGGGCGACCTGCACGTCGACTACTCCAAGCACCTGGTCACCGACGAGACGCTGCGGCTGCTGCGTGAACTGGCCGCGGCGACGGACGTCTTCGGCCTGCGGGACGCGATGTTCGGCGGCGAGAAGATCAACGTCACCGAGGACCGGGCGGTCCTGCACACCGCGCTGCGCGCCCCGCGGGACGCGGTCGTGGAGGTCGACGGCGAGAACGTCGTACCGGCCGTGCACTCGGTCCTCGACAAGATGTCCGGCTTCGCCGAGCGCATCCGCTCGGGCGAGTGGACCGGACATACCGGCAGGCGCATCAAGAACGTGGTCAACATCGGCATCGGCGGCTCCGACCTGGGCCCGGCGATGGCGTACGAGGTGCTGCGGTCCTTCACCGACCGGGATCTGACGGTCCGGTTCGTGTCGAACGTCGACGGGGCCGACCTGCACGAGGCCGTGCGGGACCTGGACCCGGCCGAGACGCTGTTCGTCATCGCCTCGAAGACCTTCACCACCATCGAGACGATCACCAACGCGACCTCGGCGCGCGACTGGCTGCTGACCGAACTGAAGGCCGGTCAGGAAGCCGTCGCCAAGCACTTCGTGGCGCTGTCGACGAACGCGGAGAAGGTCGCCGACTTCGGGATCGACACGGCGAACATGTTCGAGTTCTGGGACTGGGTCGGCGGTCGGTACTCGTTCGACTCCGCGATCGGTCTTTCGCTGATGCTCGCGATCGGGCCGGACCGGTTCCGGGAGCTGCTCGACGGTTTCCACCTCGTCGACGAGCACTTCCGTACCGCGCCCGCCGAGTCCAACGTGCCGTTGCTGCTCGGTCTGTTGGGTGTCTGGTACGGCAACTTCTTCGACGCGCAGTCGCACGCGGTGCTGCCGTACTCGCACTACCTGTCCAAGTTCACGGCGTACCTGCAGCAGCTGGACATGGAGTCCAACGGCAAGTCCGTCGACCGTGACGGGAATCCGGTCGAGTGGCAGACGGGGCCGGTGGTGTGGGGCACGCCGGGGACGAACGGCCAGCACGCCTACTACCAGCTCATCCACCAGGGTACGAAGGTCATCCCGGCGGACTTCATCGGCTTCGCCGAGCCGGTCGCCGAGCTGAGCGACGGACTCAAGGCGCAGCACGATCTGCTGATGGCCAACTTCTTCGCGCAGACGCAGGCGTTGGCCTTCGGCAAGACGCCGGAGGAGGTGCGGGCGGAGGGAGTGGCCGAGGAGCTGGTGGCGCACAAGTCGTTCGCGGGGAATCATCCGACGACGACGATCCTCGCGCGTTCCTTGACGCCGTCGGTTCTTGGTCAGCTGATCGCGCTGTACGAGCACAAGGTGTTCGTACAGGGGGCTGTGTGGAACATCGACTCCTTCGACCAGTGGGGGGTCGAGCTGGGCAAGGTGCTCGCGAAGCGGGTTGAGCCGGCGCTCACGGAGGGGGCTGAGGTGCCTGGTCTGGACGGGTCCACGACGGCGCTGGTGAGCCTGTACCGGTCGCTGCGCGGACGCGGCTAGGCGCCTGGCGGGGCGGGCATTTCACCTGCGGGCCGGTGGGGGCCGTTCGCGCCGTTCCCCGCGCCCCTCAAAAGCGGGGCTGCGCCCCTGCTTTCGCCCCTTTGGGGGCGCGGGGAACTGCGCGGGCAACCCCCACTCACCCGCACAATCCATACCGCCCCAAGCCCCGCAGGGGGGCGCGGGCAACCCCCACGCACCCGCACGATCCACACCGCCCCAAGCCCCGCAGGGGGGGCGCGGGCAACCCCCACGCACCCGCACGATCCACACCGCCCCAAGCCCCGCAGGGGGGGGCGCGGGCAACCCCCACGCACCCGCACGATCCACACCGCCCCAAGCCCCGCAGGGGGCGCGGGGAACGGCGCGAACGGCCCCCACCGGAGCCGCACCGCACGTCCGGCCGTAAGTGGGCGTTCAGGCCACCGCGCTCAGTGTGTCCGCGAGGCGGTGGTGGGACGCGCGGGATGCCGGTAGCGCGGCGAGCGCCGCGGCGCCCAGGACCGCGGCCGTCGCGAAGAGGGCCAGGAGCGCGGGCGACGGCCCCTGCGCGATCCCCGCGCCGATCCCGCTCGACCGCCCCTGCGCGTCGATCAGCCAGCGCGCCAGCGGTACCCCCAGCGCCGTACCGATGACGACCGCCGCCAGCGCGTAGCACCCCGTGGCCGTCACCGTGATCGCGGTGATCTGCCGCGGGGTCAGCCCGATCGCCTTCAGCGCCAGCAGATCCCGCTCGCCCTCGCGGACCGTCCCGCCGATCGCCGTGAGCAGTTCGATGAGGCCGATCAGGGCCAGCACGGCGATGAGCCCCACGACGACCCCGCGCAACGGCGAGAGCCCGTCCGCCGGGTTCGGCACGGCGTGCGCGCTGAGGTCGCCGTGCGCGGCCTCCGTCAGCTCGGCGCCCACCCGGTGCGGGTCCGCGCCGGGACGCAGCTGGAGCTGGTAGAGCGCCGCTTCGAGCCCCGGGTCGTTCTCCCGGAGGGTGTCGAGCGAGGTGGAGATGACCCGGCCGCCGTTCTCCGGCTCGATGCTGCGCCCCACGATGTGCAGGATCTGCGGCTGCGCGCCGACCGTCATCCGCACCCAGTCCCCGACCCGTACGTCCAGCAGGTCGAGCAGCCCCTGACCGGCCACCGCCTCGTCGGGACCGTGCGCGGGGCGCCCTTCGGCCAGCGCGAACGGATAGGGGTCCGCGCGGGTGCCGAGCCCGCGCAACGCGATCGTGCCCGTCTGGCCCGGGACCAGCGCGGCCACCTCGACCCCCGGATGGACCGCGGCGACCTGCGGATGGCCGGCCAGCAGGGCCCGTACGTCCGGATCGGTCAGGGAGGCGTCGGCCCGTACGGTGAGCGCCGCCGCGAGGCCGATCCGGTCCGGGCTGTGCTGGAAGCGGTCGATGGTGGTCCACGCGCTCATCGCCACGACGATCAGCAGCAGCGGCAGCGCCAGCCGGGCCACCGCGGCCAGTGAACGCGGCCGGCGCGTGAACGCCTTGTGCCAGCCCAGGACCAGCGCCGACGGCAGCCGCAGCCCGAGCGCCCGGCGCGACAGACCGGAAAGACCGCCGCCGAGCGGTGCCGCGGCCCGCAGCCCCGGCACGGGAGGCACCTGCCCGGCGCGCCAGGCCGCGAGGCCGGTCGTCGCGGCGATGAACAGCACCGCGGCCAGGGGTACGCCGAGGAGCGCGGCCGTGTGCCCCGGCAGGCCCTGCCACACGCCGACCGCGTCGCCGAGACGCCCCGGTGTCCGGCTGCCCAGGGCCTGGATGAGGGTCGCGGCGAGCACGGCCCCGAGGAGCGCGAACGCCACATGCTGGAGCAGGAAGATCCGTACGACCTGGCCCGGCGTGAAACCGATCGCCTTCAGTACCGAGATGTCCCGCAGATGACCGCGGATCCGGGTGCCGATCGCGCCGTGCACGGCCAGCGCGGCGGCCAGCAGAGCGGCGAGGCCGAAGAGGCCGAGGACCTGGCCGAGCAGCCGGTTGCCGCCCTGGGCCTCGGCCCGGGCCTGCTGCCAGTTGGAGACATCGGTGACGGCCTTGGCGCCGAGGAGGGTGACGGCGCGCTGGACGGCGTAGTCCGTGTCGTCGGGGTCGGTCAGCCGCAGCCCGGTCACCTGGCCGTCGCGCCCGTCGGTGCTCCGCACGGCGGCGGGCAGCGCCCAGACGAGCCCCGGCCGCTCACCGGGGCTGTAGCGGGGCTCGGCGCTGTCCGCGATGCCCACCACGGTCAGTGTCCGGTCCGTGCCCGGCACGGTCAGCGCGTCCCCGGGTTCGGCCCACAGCGCCCGTGCGAGGCCGCTCTCCAGCACCACACCGTCCGGGACGCCGGGGTCGAGCCAGCGCCCCGCGGCGAGCAGCGGACGGCCGGTCGCGGGCCGGTCGACGGTGCCGCGCAGCTCGACGGAGGCGCGGGTGCCGCGCGAGGCCAGGGTCGCGGCGGCGGTGGGGTACGGGCCCGCGACGGACGCGACCCCGTCCAGCTCGGCGAGCCCGGCCGCGTCGGCGGAGGGGCCCGTGTGGATCCAGACGTGCGCGCCCTGCGACTGGGTGAAGACCCGCTGCCAGGGGTTGGTCGCGTACCCGAACAGCGCCGTGGCCAGCAGCAGCGAGGCGACGATCCCGGCGGTCGCGAGCACGATGAACAGCGCCTCGCCGCGATGCGAGCGCAGATCGGCGTGCGCCCAGCGCAGAGTGGCCCGCACGCCGCTCAGTCCCTCAGTTCCAGCACGCCGGATATCCCCGTGCCACGGGCGGGCGCGGTGTCGAGGGCCGCGTCGTCGGCGATCCGGCCGTCGAAGAAGCTGATCACCCGGTCCGCGGCGCTCGCGAGCCGTGCGTCATGCGTGACCAGCACGATCGTCTGGCCGCGCTGGTGGAACCGGGTCAGCAGCCGGGTCACCTCGCGGGTGCCCTTGCTGTCGAGGCTGCCCGCGGGCTCGTCGGCCAGCAGCAGCTGCGGATGGTTGACCAGGGCGCGGGCCAGCGCGACGCGCTGCTGCTCGCCGCCGGACAGCTCGCCCGGCATGCTGCGCTCCTTGCCCGCGAGGCCCAGCTCGTCGAGGAGCAGCTCGCGCTCGGCGCGCGCCTGCCTGGGGGAGAGGCCGGCGAGCAGGGCGGGCAGTTCGACGTTGTCGGCGACCGACAGGTTCGAGACCAGGTTGAAGAACTGGAAGACGATGCCGATCCGGCGCCTGCGCTCGACCGCCCAGCGGGCCTCGCTGTACGCGTCGGTGCACTCGCCGTCCAGCCAGAGGCTGCCGGAGCCCGGCCGCTGGAGCCCGCCGAGCAGATGCAGCAGCGTCGACTTCCCGGCGCCCGAGGGGCCGGTGACGGCCACGAACTCGCCCTGCCGTACGGAGAGGTCCACGCCCCGCACGGCGTGCGCGGGGGCGCCCTCGCCGTAGTGGGTCTTGACCAGGCCCTCGGCCCGCAGGAGCGGGGTGTCACCGGCGCGCGGCGAAGGAACGGGGTTACGGGACGCGGTACGGGGAGTGGCGCGGTTCATTCCAGCTCCTCCAGTTCCTCCTGGCAGCGTTCCAGCCAGTCGAGGTCGGCCTGCAGATGCAGCATGGCGCCCTCGATGAGCAGCTGGGAGATGCGGTTGTCCCGGCTCTCGGCCGCGGCGAGCTTCGACAGGTTGCGCATGGTGTTCAGGTACTCGCGCCGTTGTTTGTTGATCAGGGCGATCTGGTCGGCCAGTCCGGTCCGCGGTGCCAGGGCGAGCTTCATGAAGAACTCGTCCCGTACGCGCGGCTCGTCCGCCGTCTCCTCGTACCAGGCGTGCAGTGCTTCACGTCCGGCGTCGGTGAGGTGGTAGATCTTCTTGTTGGGCCGGCTCGACTGCTCGACTTCCTCGCCCTCGATCAGTCCCGACTTCTCGAGGCGGCCGAGGGTCACATAGATCTGGCCGACGTTCGGCTGAGGGTACGCGGCGCCCAGCAGTTGCTCAAGGTCCTGCTTGAGCTCGTACCCGTGGGCCGGACCGCGCGCCAGCAGGGCCAGGAGGGGCAGCCGCACTCGTGCTCTCCCCTTCCTCCGCTGTGGATCTTCAAAAAAGGTGCGCGGGCCCGCTTGTCCGGGGCCAATGTGCCGCAGGACCTAGTATCGCCCATACCTAACGGGTATACATGGCCTCTGACTCCGGGCGAAGGTGCCCGGCAGCCGGGTGTACCAGGGAGGAACCTATGCGGTGGATCCATGCCGCCGGTAGGGGGCTCCTGGTCGCGGTGGTGGTTCTGACCGGTTACGTCGCCTCGGGCGTCCAGGCCGACGGGGCGCGCGGCGGCGGCCGGGGCCCGATCACGCTGGCCACCGCAGGGGATCTCACCGGCTATCTGGGGCCGCTGCTCGACGGCTGGAACCGTGACCGTCCCGGCGAGCGGGTCACCCTCGTCGAGCTCCCGGACTCCGCCGACGAGACCCACGCCCAGATGGCCACCGATCTGCGCGGCGACGGCCGCAGCCGCTTCGACGTCCTCAACATCGACGTCGCCTGGACCTCGGAGTTCGCCGCCGCGGGCTGGATCTCCCCGCTGCCCGCGGGCCGTTTCCCGCTCGACGGCTTCCTGCCGCCGGTCGTGGACACCGCGACCTACGACGGACGGCTGTACGCGGTCCCCTACGTCACCAACGCGGGGCTGCTCCTCTACCGCAAGGACCTCCTCGACAAGGAGGGCGTCGCTCCGCCGCGCACCTGGGCCGAGCTGGAGGAACAGGCGAAATCCATCGCTCCGAAGTACGGACTCGACGGCTACGCCGGCCAGTTCCTGCCCTACGAAGGCCTCACCGTGAACGCGGCCGAGGCGGTCTACTCGGCGGGCGGCACCATCCTCGGGGACGAGGGCGAACGCGTCACCGTCAACTCGGCGGCGGCGCGCGAGGGCATCGGTTTCCTGGCCCGCGGCGTACGCGACGGCTGGATCCCGGAGAAGGCGCTGACGTACAAGGAGGAGGAGTCCAAGCAGGCCTTCCAGGACGGCCGCCTCCTCTTCCTGCGCAACTGGCCGTACGCCTATGTCGGCGCCTCGGCGAAGGGCTCGCCGGTCGCCGGGAAGATCGGCGCGGTGCCGCTGCCCGGGCCCGACGGGCCGGGCGCGAGCGTGCTCGGCGGCTCCAACCTCGCGGTCAGCAGTCACGCCCGGCATCCCGACTCCGCCGCCCGGCTCATCGCCTACCTCACGAGCGAGCGGACCCAGCGTCAGGTGCTCACCAAGGGTGCGCTGCCGCCCGTGCGGGCCGCGCTGTACGAGGATCCGGAGCTGATCCGGCGGTTCCCCTATCTGCCGACGCTCCGCGCGAGCGTCCTGGCGGCGGCGCCGCGCCCGAAGAGTCCGCGCTACGACCAGGTCAGCCTGGCCGTGCAGGCCGTGGTGCACGACGCGATGACCGGGCATCAGACGCCCGAGGCCGCGGTGCGGCGGCTGGCGCGCGAGCTGGCGGACATCTCGCGCCGCGGCTGAGCCCTCTCCCGCACGCTTTCGGCAGATCATAGTTTCATGTTAGGTAACGCGCCCGTCTCATCTGCCGTTTCGAGGGCAGAAATGTGTGGACATAAGTCCCCAACCTTCAGCACGGCCCTGTCTGCTCGTTGACACTCGCCCGACATGCCTACTTAACATGCATGCATAACCGGAGTACGCACAGACGGGTCAACGGGTGACGATCGACATGCACCGCTGGTGGCGCGACGCAGTGATCTACCAGGTCTACGTCCGCAGCTTCCTCGACAGCACCGGGGACGGCATCGGCGACCTCGCAGGGGTACGCGCCGGACTGCCGTACCTGAAGAAGCTCGGGGTCGACGGGATCTGGCTGAGCCCCTTCTACCCCTCACCGCAGCAGGACCACGGCTACGACGTGGCCGACTACTGCGACGTCGACCCGCTCTTCGGAGACCTCGGCGAGTTCGACCTGCTGATGACGGACGCCCGGCGGCTCGGCATCAAGGTGCTCCTCGACATAGTCCCCAACCACTGCTCCAGCGAGCACCCCTGGTTCCGGCAGGCCCTCGCCGAGGCACCCGGCGGCGAGGCCCGCGCCCGCTTCCACTTCGCCGACGGCCGGGGCCCCGGCGGGACGGAGCCGCCCAACAACTGGTACGCCATGTTCGGCGGCCCCGCCTGGAGCCGGGTCACCGAGCCGGACGGCACACCCGGCCAGTGGTACCTGCACATGTTCACGCCCGAGCAGCCCGACCTGAACTGGCGCAACCCCGAGGTCGGCACCCACTTCGACCACGTACTGCGCTTCTGGCTCGACCGGGGCGTGGACGGCTTCCGCGTCGACGTCGCCGCCGGCCTCTACAAACACCCCGACCTGCCCGACTCGCCCGACCCCATGGCCGACGCCCGCACCCGGGACTCGGTCAACCCGCTCGCCTGGAACCAGCCCGAGGTGCACGGCGTCTGGCGGCACTGGCGTTCGGTGTGCGAGGAGTACACCGTCCGCGACGGCCGGGAGCGGCTGCTCGTCGGCGAGGTCTCCGTGCCCTCCGCCCGCGAACACGCCCACTACGTACGCCACGACGAGCTGCACCAGGCCTTCTTCTTCGACCTGCTCAGCGCGTCCTGGAACGCCGACGCCTTCCGCAAGGTCATCTCGGAGGCCATGCAGGACATCGCGGGCACCGGCTCCACGGTCACCTGGGTCCTCAACAACCACGACCAGGTCCGCACGGTCACCCGCTACGGCGAACTCGGCGCCGACGGCAGCGGCCTGGGCGCCGCCCGCGCCCGCGCCGCCGCGCTGCTGATGCTGGCGCTGCCCGGCGCCGCGTACATCTACCAGGGGGAGGAGCTGGGGCTGCCCGAGGTCGTCGACCTGCCGGACGACGTGCTCACCGACCCGATCTACCGGCGGACCGGCAGCCGGGCCCGGGTCCGCGACGGCTGCCGGGTGCCGCTGCCGTGGTCGGGGCACGCCTCACCGTTCGGCTTCACCACCGGCACCGAGAGCGCCAAACCGTGGCTGCCGCAGCCCGCCTACTTCGCGGAGTACGCCACCGACCGCGCCCTCGCCGACACCCGCTCCTTCTGGCACCTCTACCGCGACGGACTCCAACTGCGCGCCGGCATGCCCCAGTTGGGCGAAGGCCCGCTGCGCTGGCTGGACACCCCGCCCGGCGTCCTCGGCTTCGTCCGCGGCGACGGCCTGGTGTGCGCCGTCAACTTCGGTACGTCGCCCACGCCCGCGCCGGTCGCCGGCACCCCCCTGCTGTCCAGCGGCCCCTGCGCGCCCGGCGTCCTGCCCGGCTCGACGGCCGCCTGGTGGATCAGCGACTGCACCAACCCCTGAACCGACCGCGATCACCGCCCCACCTGTCAAGTACCGCTCTCACGAAGGAACATCAACGATGATGCGACGACGTACGACCCTGCTCGCGAGCTGCACCGCCCTCGCCCTGTCCCTCGGTGCCACCGCGTGCGGAGGCGGCGGCCCCGTCTCGGCGGGCGGCGGCGACAAGCCGCTCAGCGGCCAGACGATCAACGTGGCCGGTGTCTGGTCCGGCAGCGAGCAGAAGAACTTCCAGAAGGTCCTGGACGCGTTCACCGAGAAGACCGGCGCCAAGACGCAGTTCACCTCCACCGGCGACAACGTCTCCACGGTCGTCGGCAGCAAGATCGAGGGCGGCAACGCACCCGACGTGGTGATGGTCCCGCAGGTCGGCGTCCTCCAGCAGTTCGCCGAGGAGGGCTGGCTCAAGCCGCTGTCCAAGACCGTCCAGAAGTCCGTCGACGCCAACTACGCGGACGTGTGGAAGAACTACGGCAGCGTCGACGGCAGCCTGTACGGCCTGTACTTCAAGGCCGCCCACAAGTCGACGGTCTGGTACAGCCCCGCCGCCCTCGACGAGGCGGGTGTCGAGGCGCCGGCGAGCTACGACGCGATGCTGGAGGCCGGGCGGACCATCTCCGAGTCGGGCCTCGCGGCCTTCTCCGTCGCAGGTCAGGACGGCTGGACCCTCACCGACTGGTTCGAGAACGTCTACCTCTCGCAGGCGGGCCCCGAGAAGTACGACGCCCTCGCCGCCCACGAGATCAAGTGGACCGACCCGAGCGTGGTCGCCGCCCTCACCACCCTCGGCAAGCTCTTCAAGGACAAGGAGCTGATAGCCGGCGGCCAGAAGGGCGCCCTGAACACCGACTTCCCCGGCTCCGTCGAGAAGGTCTTCGGACCCGAGCCCGCCGCGGGCATGGTCTACGAGGGCGACTTCGTGGCCGGTGTCGCCAAGGACCAGTTCGGCAAGAAGATCGGCGAGGACGCGGACTTCTTCCCCTTCCCCGCGGTCGGCGACGGCAAGGCGCCCGTGGTCAGCGGCGGTGACGCGGCGGTCGTCCTGAAGGACGGCAAGAGCCCGAAGGCCGCCATGGCGTTCCTGGAGTACCTGGCGACCCCCGAGGCGTCCGCGGTCTGGGCCGAGGTCGGCGGTTTCCTCTCCCCGAACAAGGAGCTCGACCTCGCCTCCTACGGCGACGACATCACCCGCGAGACCGCCAAGTCCCTCGTGGACGCCGGTGATTCGGTCCGCTTCGACATGTCGGACCAGGCCCCGGCCGCGTTCGGCGGCACCAAGGGCGCGGGCGAGTGGAAGCTCCTCCAGGACTTCCTGCGCGACCCGTCCGACCCGAAGGCGACCGCCGCGGCGCTGGAGAAGGCCGCCGCCAAGGCGTACCAGGACTGATCGCCATGACCGCCACAGACCTGAGAGACCTGAAGGACCCGCAAGAGACGGGTCCGCCGTCCACCTCGCAGGCCGACCGCGACCGCAGAAGGCGTGCGCGCCGACGGGCCCGTGTCGTCGCCTTCGTCTTCGTCCTGCCCGCGCTGCTCCTGCTCGGCGCGCTGGTCGTCTACCCGGTGCTGTTCTCCGTCGGCCGCAGCTTCTTCGACGCCTCCGGCGACCGGTTCGTGGGCGGCGACAACTACACCGAGATGTTCCACGACCCCGCCACGATCAAGGCCGTCCGGAACACCGCCATCTGGGTCGTCATCGCGCCCACTCTGCTCACCGGCCTCGGCCTCGTCCTCGCCGTCCTCGTGGAGAAGGTGCGCTGGGCGACGGCGTTCAAGCTCCTGCTGTTCATGCCGATGGCCGTCTCCTTCCTCGCCGCGGGCATCATCTTCCGGCTCGCCTACGACGAGGACCCCGACAAGGGCGTCCTGAACGCGGCCGTCGTCTCCGTCCACGACGTCTTCAAGGGCGAGTCGTCCTACCCGACCGCCCGCGCCCGCGACGGCCAGGGCCTCACCAAGGGCGCCGACGGCTCGTACGGTACGACCGCCGGTGCGTCCCCCGGCGACACCGTCGGGCTCGGTCTGGTCGGTGTGCGCGCCGACGACCTGCCCGGGGACGCGCGGCCCGCGTACCCCGCGGCGGCACAGAAGGCGGCGGCCGACGAACTGCGCGGAGTCGTCTACCTGGACTTCACCCGCGGCGGGGGAGGGAAGCAGGGCGAGGTCGACAGGGCCGAGAGCGGGCTGCCGGGGATGGCCGTCGAGGCGGTGCGCGACGGGAAAACCGTCGGGAGCGCCACCACCGCGGCCGACGGCTCCTTCCGCTTCGAGAGCCTCGAACCGGGCTCGTACACCGTGCGGCTGCCCGGCTCGAACTTCGCCCCGCCGTACGAGGGAATCTCCTGGCTCGGACCCGCGCTCGTCACGCCCGCCATCATCGGCGCGTACCTGTGGATCTGGACCGGCTTCGCGATGGTGCTGATCGGGGCCGGGCTCGCCGCGCTGCCCCGTGACGCGCTGGAGGCGGCCCGGATGGACGGCGCGAACGAGTGGCAGATCTTCCGCCGGATCACCGTGCCGCTGCTCGCGCCCGTCCTCACCGTGGTCTTCGTGACCCTGGTGATCAACGTGATGAAGGTCTTCGACCTCGTCTACATCATCGCGCCGGGGCCCGTGCAGGAGGACGCCACCGTGCTCGCCACCCAGATGTGGCTGGTGTCCTTCGGCGGCGGCAACAACCAGGGCCTCGGCAGCGCGCTGGGCGTCCTGCTCCTGCTGCTCGTGATCCCCGCCATGGTCTTCAACGTCCGCCGCTTCCGAGGGAGTCAACGATGAACGCGCTCAGGCGGGGGCTCGGCAACAGCCTGGTCCAGGCGTTCCTGGTGGTGATCGGCCTGGTCTGGCTCACCCCGCTCGCCGGCCTGTTCCTGTCGTCGCTGCGGTCCGCCCAGGAAACCGCGACGGGCGGCTGGTGGACCGTGCTGACCAGTCCCCGGCAGCTGTCCTTCGACAACTACTCGGCGCTGCTGGGCAATGACGGGATGACGCGGGCGTTCTGGAACACCGTGCTGATCTCGGTGCCGACGACGTTCCTCGTCGTCGTCATCGCCGCGCTCGCGGGGTACGCGTTCGCGTGGCTGGACTTCCCCGGGCGGGACACCGTCTTCCTGATCGTGGTCGCGCTGTTGGTGGTGCCCGTGCAGATCGGGCTGCTGCCGGTGGCCAAACTCTTCGGCGAACTGGGGCTGTTCGGCACGATCCCCGGGGTCATCCTCTTCCATGTCTCGTACGGGCTGCCGTTCGCGATCTTCCTTCTGCGGAACTACTTCGCGGAGATGCCGAAGGAGATGCTGGAGGCGGCGCGGATGGACGGGGGTGGGGAGTGGCGGATCTTCACCCGGCTCGTGTTGCCGGTGGGGCGGCCGGCGCTTGCCAGCCTTGCCATCTTCCAGTTCCTCTGGGTCTGGAACGACATGCTGGTCGCGCTGTTGTTCGCGGACAGTTCCGCGCAGCCTTTGACTGTTGAACTGCAGTCGCAGATAAGGCAGTTCGGAAGCAATATCGATGTGCTCGCGCCGGGGGCGTTCTTGTCGCTGGTGGTACCGGTGGTTGTCTTTTTCGCATTCCAACGGCACTTTGTGCAGGGGGTTATGGCGGGCTCGGTGAAGTAGCGGGCCTTTTTTCGCCCCCGCCGCCCTTTCCCGTTCCCGTCCACGCATGGGGGCTTCGCCCCCTCGCCCCCTTTTGCGCAGTTCCCCGCGCCCCTGAGACCCCCTGGGGGCGCGGGGAACTGCGCAGCGGGGGTTCGGGGGCGGAGCCCTTGAGGTCGTGACGGGAATGGGTAGGGGCGGCGGGGGCGAAAAACGCCCCTGCCGCCCCTACCCCCTGCCACCCGTCAGGGTGAAGCCGGCGGATACAGCGCGCGCGGCAGCTGCGAGGCCGCCGCCGCGTCCAGCAGCCACAGCGTGCGGGCGCGGCCCTGCGCCCCCGCAGCCGGCGCCTGGATCTCACCCGCGCCGGACAGCGCGATCGCCGCGGCCTCCGCCTTGTCCTCGCCCGCCGCGAGCAGCCACACCTCCCGCGCGGCCCGGATCGCGGGCAGCGTGAGCGTGACCCGCACGGGCGGCGGCTTCGGCGCGCCGCGCACCCCCACCACCGTCCGCTCGGTCTCACGGACGGCGGGCAGTTCCGGGAACAGCGACGCCACGTGCGTGTCCGGCCCGACGCCCAGCATCAGCACGTCGAAGGACGGGACGGGAGCGTGGTTCTCCGGCCCGGCGGCCGACGCGAGTTCGGCCGCGTAGGCCTCCGCCGCCGCGTCCACGTCGGCACCCCACGGGCCGTCCGACGCGGGCATGGCGTGCACGCGCTTCGGGTCCAGCGGCACCGCGTCGAGGAGTGCCTCGCGGGCCTGGGTGACGTTCCGCTCGGGGTCGCCCTCGGGCAGGAACCGCTCGTCGCCCCACCACAGGTCGAGCCGGCTCCAGTCGACGGCGTCCCGGGCGGGCGCCGCCGCGAGCGCGGCCAGCAGGCCGTTGCCGTTGCGGCCACCGGTCAGGACGACCGAGGCGTGACCGCGTGAGGCCTGCGCGTCCACGACCTTCGTGATGAGCCGGGCCGCGGCGGCCTGGGCCATCAGTTCCTTGTCGCGGTGGACGACCAGCTGGGGAGTGCTCACTGCGGGTCCGCCTTCTTGACCGGGGGCATCTGGGCGGGGGTGGGGCGCCCCGGATCTCCCTCGCCCGCCGATGCCGATGCCGATGCCGAGCTAGCTGCCGAAGCGGATGCCCCGGCCGGCTTCGCGGCCGGTTCCGGGGTGTCGTGCACCGGGCGCACCGGGAGTTCCCCCGGCGTCCAGGTGGCCGCCTCGGGCCGCTGCGAGGCCGACTGGATGCCGCCCAGCCGGTCCACCCCGAACCGCAGCGCGGACGCGTACGTGTCGTCCGGGTCGAGCCGGCGCAGCTCCTCCGCGAGCAGTTCGGACGTCTCGCGGCGCTTGAGCGCCACCGCGCGGTCCGGCTGTCCCGGCAGGGCCAGGGTGGCCATCGACCCGTCCGAGCGGTGCAGGGTGATGGGGCCGCCGGTCGTCTCCAGGCGGACCTGGGTCAGCCCGGGACCGGCGGACACGGCACGGCGTACGTGCACGTGGAGACGGTCGGCGAGCCACATGGCGAGCAGCTCGACACTCGGGTTGGCCTCCTCGCCCGCCACCTCGACGGAGACGACCTCGCAGTCGACCTGGTCGAGGGCGGCGGCCAGCATGGAACGCCACGGGGTGATCCGGGCCCAGGCCAGGTCGGTGTCGCCCGGCTCGTAGCTCTCGGCACGGGCCTTCAGCTCCTCGACGGGCTTCTCCGCCGCGTAGCTGTCGGTGACCCGGCGCTGGCCCAGGGCGCCCAGCGGGTCGCCCGCCGGATCGCGGGGCGCGTCCACCGACCACCAGACGACGACCGGTGCGTCGGGGAGCAGCAGGGGCAGGACGACGGACTGGGCGTGGTCCGAGACCTCGCCGTACAGCCGCAGGATCACCGTCTCACCGGTGCCCGCGTCCGCGCCGACCCGTACCTCGGCGTCCAGGCGCGACTTCGTGCGGTCGCGGGGTGAGCGCGAGACGCGCTTGATGACGACGAGGGTGCGCGAGGGGTGTTCGAGCGAGGCGTCGTTGGCGGCCTTCAGGGCGTCGTAGGCGTTCTCCTCGTCGGTGACGATGACGAGGGTGAGCACCATGCCGACGGCCGGTGTGCCGATGGCCCGGCGGCCCTTCACGAGCGCCTTGTTGATCTTGCTGGCCGTGGTGTCCGTGAGATCTATCTTCATGGCCGACGCCAGCTCCGTCCGTCTCGCTCGAGCATTTCGTCGGCCTCGACGGGCCCCCACGTGCCCGACTGGTACTGCGCGGGCCTGCCGTGCTTGTCCCAGTACTCCTCGATCGGGTCGAGGATCTTCCAGGACAGCTCGACCTCCTCGGTGCGCGGGAAGAGGTTCGAGTCGCCGAGGAGGACGTCGAGGATCAGCCTCTCGTACGCCTCGGGGCTCGACTCCGTGAACGACTCGCCGTACGCGAAGTCCATCGAGACGTCCCGGATCTCCATGGAGGTGCCGGGCACCTTGGAGCCGAAGCGGACCGTGATGCCCTCGTCGGGCTGGACGCGGAAGACGATCGCGTTCTGGCCCAGTTCCTCCGTCGCCGTGTGGTCGAAGGGGGAGTGGGGCGCCCGCTGGAAGACCACCGCGATCTCCGTCACCCGGCGGCCGAGGCGCTTGCCGGTGCGCAGGTAGAAGGGGACGCCCGCCCAGCGGCGGTTGTCCACCTCCACCTTGATCGCCGCGTACGTGTCGGTCTTCGACTTGGGGTCGATACCGTCTTCCTGGAGATAGCCGACGGCCTTCTCGCCGCCCTGCCAGCCCTCGGCGTACTGACCGCGGACCGTGTTCTCGCCCAGGTCGCCGGGGAGCTTCACCGCGCCGAGCACCTTGGTCTTCTCGGCGGCGAGCGCGTCCGCGTCGAAGGAGGCGGGCTCCTCCATGGCCGTGAGGGCCATCAGCTGGAGCAGGTGGTTCTGGATGACGTCACGGGCGGCGCCGATGCCGTCGTAGTAGCCGGCCCGGCCGCCGATGCCGATGTCCTCGGCCATCGTGATCTGTACGTGGTCGACGTACGACCGGTTCCAGATCGGCTCGAACATCTGGTTGGCGAAGCGCAGCGCCAGGATGTTCTGGACCGTCTCCTTGCCCAGGTAGTGGTCGATGCGGAAGACCTGGTCCGGGGCGAAGACCTCTTCGACGGTGGTGTTGAGGTCCTCGGCCGACTTGAGGTCGTGGCCGAAGGGCTTCTCGATGACCGCGCGCCGCCAGGAGCCGCTCGTCTGGTCGGCGAGGCCGTGCTTCTTCAGCTGCTGGATGACGACCGGGAACGCCGACGGCGGCACGGACAGGTAGAAGGCGAAGTTGCCGCCCGTGCCCTGTGCCTTGTCCAGCTCCCCGATCGTGTCGCGCAGCCGCTCGAACGCGTCGTCGTCGTCGAAGGTGCCCTGGACGAAGCGCATCCCCTGGACGAGCTGCTGCCAGACCTCCTCACGGAACGGCGTACGGGCGTGCTCCTTGACGGCGTCGTGGACCTCCTGGGCGAAGTCCTCGTTCTCCCACTCGCGGCGCGCGAAGCCGACGAGTGAGAAGCCCGGCGGCAGCAGGCCGCGGTTGGCAAGGTCATAAACGGCAGGCATAAGCTTTTTACGGGACAAATCGCCCGTGACCCCGAAGATGACGAGGCCCGACGGCCCCGCGATACGCGGGAGCCGTCGGTCCGCCGGGTCACGCAGCGGATTGCTGCTTGACAAGATTTCAGCCCTCCGAGGGGGCGAGGCGCTGGAGCTCCGCCTCGGTCGACTTGAGCAGGTCGTTCCAGGCGCCCTCGAACTTCTCGACGCCCTCGTCCTCCAGGAGCTGGACGACCTCGTCGTACGAGATCCCGAGCTTCTCGACCGCGTCGAGTTCGGCACGGGCCTGCTCGTACGTACCGGCAACGGTGTTGCCGGTGATCTTTCCGTGGTCCTCGGCGGCGAACAGGGTCGCCTCCGGCATGGTGTTCACCGTGTTCGGCGCGACCAGGTCGTCGACGTACAGGGTGTCCTTGTAGGCCGGGTCCTTGACGCCGGTCGAGGCCCACAGCGGACGCTGCTTGTTGGCCTGCGCCTTGTCCAGGGCGTTCCAGCGGTCCGAGGTGAAGACCTCCTCGTACGCCTGGTACGCGAGCCGCGCGTTGGCGAGACCCGCCTTGCCGCGGGCGGCCTTCGCCTCGTCCGTGCCCAGCGCGTCCAGCCGCTTGTCGATCTCGGTGTCCACCCGGGACACGAAGAAGGACGCCACGGAGTGGATCTTGGAGAGGTCGAGGCCGGCGGCCTGGGCCTTCTCCAGGCCGGAGACGAACGCCTCCATGACCTCGCGGTAGCGCTCGAGGGAGAAGATCAGCGTGACGTTGACGCTGATGCCCCGCGCGATCGTCTCGGTGATCGCGGGCAGGCCCGCCTTGGTCGCCGGGATCTTGATCAGCGTGTTCGGCCGGTCGACGAGCCAGGCGAGCTGCTTGGCCTCGGCGACGGTCGCCTTGGTGTTGTGCGCCAGGCGCGGGTCGACCTCGATCGAGACCCGGCCGTCCTGGCCCTGCGTCGCGTCGAAGACCGGACGCAGGATGTCGGCGGCGTCACGGACGTCCGCCGTCGTGATCATGCGGATGGCCTCTTCGACCGTGACCTTGCGGGCGGCGAGGTCGGAGAGCTGCTGGTCGTAGCCGTCGCCCTGCGAGATCGCCTTCTGGAAGATCGACGGGTTGGTGGTGACGCCCACGACGTGCTGCTGGTCGATCAGTTCGGCGAGATTGCCGGACGTGATCCGCTTGCGCGACAGGTCGTCCAGCCAGATCGCGACGCCTTCCTCGGAGAGGCGCTTGAGTGCGTCTGTCATGGAAAATGCATCTCCTACGTGTCGTATGTCAGCGTGAGCTGCCGGCGTCAGCGCTTGGCTGCGGCGGGCCCGGCAGTCGAATCAAGTACGGCCTTGGCGACGTTCGCGACGTTCTCGGCAGTGAAGCCGAACTCCTGGAAGAGGACCTTGCCGTCGGCCGAAGCACCGAAGTGCTCCAGGGAAACGATGCGGCCCGCGTCCCCGACGAAGCGGTGCCAGGTCAGACCGATACCGGCCTCGACCGCGACACGCGCCTTGACGGACGGAGGAAGCACCGAGTCCCGGTACCCCTGGTCCTGCTCGTCGAACCACTCCACGCACGGCACGGACACGACCCGCGTCGGGGTGCCCGCCGCCTGCAGCTGCTCACGTGCCTCGACGGCCACGTGCACCTCGGAGCCGGTGGCGATCAGGATGACCTCGGGCTCGCCGCCCTCGGCCTCGAAGAGCACGTAGGCGCCCTTCGTCGCGTCCTCGTTGGCGTCGTACGTCGGAACGCCCTGACGGGTCAGCGCGAGACCGTGCGGGTTGCCCTTGCCGAAGACCTTCGTGTAGCGGCGCAGGATCTCGCGCCACGCGATCGCGGTCTCGTTGGCGTCGGCAGGGCGCACGACGTTCAGGCCCGGGATGGCGCGCAGCGAGGCCAGGTGCTCGACCGGCTGGTGGGTCGGGCCGTCCTCGCCGAGACCGATGGAGTCGTGCGTCCACACGTACGTCACCGGCAGGTGCATCAGCGCGGACAGACGCACGGCGTTGCGCATGTAGTCGGAGAACACCAGGAAGGTGCCCCCATAGATACGGGTGTTGCCGTGCAGCGCGATGCCGTTCATCTCCGCGGCCATCGAGTGCTCGCGGATGCCGAAGTGGATCGTGCGGCCGTACGGGTCCGCCTCCGCCAGCGGGTTGTCCGCCGGGAGGAACGACGACGTCTTGTCGATCGTCGTGTTGTTCGAGCCCGCGAGGTCGGCCGAGCCGCCCCACAGTTCGGGGACGACCGCGCCGAGCGCCTGGAGCACCTTGCCGGACGCGGCACGCGTGGCGACGCCCTTGCCCGTCTCGAAGACCGGGAGCTTCTCCTCCCAGCCGGCCGGCAGCTCGCCCGCGGCGATGCGGTCGAACTCGGCGGCGCGCTCCGGGTTGGCGGTCCGCCACGCGGCGAAGCCCTTCTCCCACTCGGCCTTGGCCTCACGGCCGCGGTCGAGCGCCTTGCGGGAGTGCGCCAGCACCTCGTCGGCGACCTCGAAGGACTTCTCCGGGTCGAAGCCGAGGACCCGCTTGGTGGCCGCGACCTCGTCGTCGCCGAGCGCCGAGCCGTGCGCGGCCTCGGTGTTCTGCGCGTTCGGGGCGGGCCAGGCGATGATCGAGCGCATCGCGATGAACGACGGCTTGTCCGTGACCGCCTTCGCGGCCTCGATCGCCGCGTACAGGGCGGCCGGGTCGAGGTCGCCGTTCTCCTGCGGCTCCACGCGCTGGACGTGCCAGCCGTAGGCCTCGTACCGCTTGGGGGTGTCCTCGGAGACGGCCGTCTCGGTGTCGCCCTCGATCGAGATGTGGTTGTCGTCCCACAGCAGGACCAGGTTGCCGAGCTTCTGGTGGCCCGCCATCGAGGACGCCTCGCCGGAGATGCCCTCCTGGAGGCAGCCGTCACCGGCGATCGCAAAGATGAAGTGGTCGAACGGGGAGGTGCCGGGGGCCGCCTCCGGGTCGAACAGACCACGCTCGTAGCGGGCGGCCATCGCCATGCCCACCGCGTTCGCGACACCCTGGCCGAGCGGCCCGGTCGTCGTCTCCACACCGGTGGTGTGCCCGTACTCGGGGTGTCCCGGGGTCTTCGAACCCCACGTCCTGAACGACTTCAGGTCGTCCAGCTCCAGGCCGAAGCCGGCCAGGTACAGCTGCGTGTAGAGAGTCAGGGACGAATGGCCGGCGGACAGCACGAAACGGTCGCGGCCGGTCCAGTCGGCGTCCGCCGGGTCGTGCCGCATCACCTTCTGGAAGAGGGTGTACGCGGCTGGCGCCAGACTCATCGCCGTACCCGGATGGCCGTTGCCGACCTTCTGTACGGCGTCGGCGGCCAGGATGCGGGCGGTGTCGACCGCCCGCTGGTCCAATTCGGTCCACTCGATGTCTGTTGTGGTCGGCTTGGTGCTCACCCTGGGTCAGGGCTCCTCTCCACATGTTGCACATGTCGAATGCCGGTGCACGTGGCGCCCACCGGCTCGCTGTCGAGCCTACCCCCGTGGCAACGCGCATTTTTTCGAGTCATTCCAGACTGCCGGGACTTGCCCTCTTCCGCCTCCCGACCGGCGGGTTCCGTATTCGGCAAGTGAATACGGAGCCGGTGATCCGAGTGCTCAATCAGAAGCCGATCAGTCCGTCGCGGGACCCTTTCAACACGACCTGACCCCCGCGAAGGCCGGGGTCTGGGCAACGTCTACAGTGGCGTGGTACGCGCGAGCCTTTACCGGGAGTTCACACCCGGGGCTCGCTGGGATGTCTCTGTCAGGGGTGTGCGTGACGGCCGTTGAATCCCGTCCAGCGGGAGTGCTCGGGACGAGTCAGGGCACGAACCACCGGCCGTTCGGGGCCCGGGTCAAGGCGTTCGTCGCTCTCACGAAGCCACGGATCATCGAACTGCTGCTGATCACCACCGTGCCGGTGATGTTCCTGGCGCAGCAGGGGGTGCCCGACCTGAAGCTGGTGCTCCTCACCTGCCTCGGCGGCTACCTCTCCGCCGGTGGCGCCAACGCGCTGAACATGTACATCGACCGTGACATCGACGCGCTCATGGAACGTACGTCGCAGCGCCCGCTCGTCACCGGCATGGTGAGCCCCCGCGAGTGCCTCGCCTTCGGCATCACGCTGGCCGTGGTCTCCACGCTCCTGTTCGGGCTCACGGTCAACTGGCTGTCCGCCTGGCTGTCGCTGGGAGCCCTCCTCTTCTACGTCGTCGTCTACACGATGATCCTCAAACGGCGTACGTCGCAGAACATCGTGTGGGGCGGGATCGCCGGCTGCCTGCCTGTCCTCATCGGCTGGTCGTCCGTCACGAACTCCATGTCGTGGGCGCCCGTCATCCTCTTCCTCGTCATGTTCTTCTGGACGCCGCCGCACTACTGGCCGCTGTCCATGAAGGTGAAGGACGACTACGCGCGCGTGGGCGTGCCGATGCTGCCCGTCGTCGCGTCCAACAAGGTCGTCGCGCGGCAGATCGTCCTCTACAGCTGGGCCATGGTCGGTGTCTCCCTGCTGCTCACTCCGCTGGGGTACACGGGGTGGTTCTACACGGTGGTCGCCGTCGTGACGGGTGCGTTCTGGCTGTGGGAGGCGCACGGGTTGCAGGCGCGGGCCAGGGGTGGGGCGGTGGGGGCGAAGCTGAAGGAGATGCGGCTGTTCCACTGGTCGATCACTTACGTGTCGCTGCTGTTCGTGGCGGTTGCGGTGGACCCCTTCCTGCGGTGACGCTCCGCGTGGGGCCTGGGGTGGCTGAGGCTCGTTGTCGGGTGCCGGACCGTCGTGGCTGGTCGCGCAGTTCCCCGCGCCCCTAAAAGACTGCGCAGTTCCCCGCGCCCCTGAAGGCGGTCGTGGCTGGCCGCGCCCACGCGGCGGAGCCGCACATGTCACAGCCCCGCGCCCCTGAAAGCGAAAGACTGCGCCGTTCCCCGCGCCCCTGAAGTGGTTCCGGTGGGTGTGGTTCGTGGGGAAGGCCACTCGGTCTTGGCGTCACCCGGTGATCTACCCGTCGGTAGCATCCTCGTATGGCAGACATCCAGCAGGTTGACGAGGGCGCGGGCGCCGAGCCGGACGCCAAGGTCGAGCGGCGTACCGCCAAGCTCGTCAAGCAGATCTCCTCGTTCGTCGAGGCTCATGGCGGGGCCGAGGGGCAGATCGCGTATCTCGGGCAGAAGGGTGCCCGGATCGTTCTCGTGGGGGAGGACGGCGAGTGGGGCGACCTCGTGGCCCCTACCTACGCCCTCGCCGAGGAAGCCGTGAAGCAGTCCGGCATCACCGTCCACGAGGACTTCGACGGCGACTTCGCCAACAAGGTCAGGACGGGCCCGTACGAGTGGATCCGCATGGCGGGCATCCAGGTGGGCGGCCCCAAGCCCCGTTAGGGGCGCGGGGAACTGCGCGGCCGGCCACGACGCACCCGCACCCGACAACGCACCTCCCCCGTTAAGCCCTGCAACCAGGCGGAGCCACACGTGGGGGAGGTCCGGATGATCGAAACGCCGTCGCTGGTGGACCAGTACTGCCACGGCGTACTGCGGACGGAGCTGGGCCTCGGCACCTTCGAGGCCCACCTGGCCCGCGGCGAGGGCCCACCCGCCGCCGGGACCACGTTCTTCGACACCCAGACCGGTTTCGCCGTACGCCGCTGGTGCCCCCCGCTCCTCGGTCTCGAACCGCACTGCCCGCCCGCCCGCTACCTGGCCCGCCGCCGCGAACTCGGTGTCCTGGAGGCGGGCCGCAAGCTGCTGCGGGGGAGCGGCATCACGACGTACCTGGTCGACACCGGGCTGCCCGGCGATCTGACCGGACCCGGCGAGATGGCCTCCACGGGCGCCGCCGACGCCCACGAGATCGTCCGTCTCGAACTGCTCGCCGAGCAGGTCGCCGACACCTCCGGCACCGTCGAGTCGTTCCTCGCCAACCTCGCCGAGTCGGTGCACGGGGCCGCCGCGACCGCCGTGGCCTTCACCTCCGTGGCGGGCGTACGGCACGGCCTCGCGCTCGCACCCGAACCGCCGGGACCCGGTGAGGTGCGGGGCGCCGCGGGCCGCTGGCTGGCGGGCCGCCGGGTGGGCGGCCCGCTGAGCGATCCGGTACTGCTCAGGCATCTGCTGTGGATCGCCGTCGCCTCCGGCCGCCCGCTCCAGTTGCACGCGGGGCTCGGCGAGCCCGGCCTGCGCATCGACCGCACCGACCCGGTCCTGCTCACGGACTTCGCCCGCGCCACGGCCGGGCTCGGCACCGATCTGGTGCTGCTGCACGGCTACCCGTACCACCGGCACGCGGCGCATCTCGCCGGGGTGTTCCCGCACGTGTACGCCGATCTGGGCGCCGCGCTCGTACGGACCGGCGCGCGGGCGGCGGCCGTGCTCTCCGAGATCCTGGAGCTCGCCCCCTTCGGGAAACTCCTCTTCTCCAGCGGGGCCCACGGCCTGCCCGAACTCCATGTGGTCGGCGCACGTCTCTTCCGTGAGGCGCTCGCCCGGGTGCTCGGCGCCTGGGTGGCCGAGGGCGCCTGGTCGCTGGTCGACGCGCAGCGGGTCGCGGGACTGATCGCGGCGGGCAACGCGAAGCGGGTGTACGGAGTGGAGTGAGTGCACAGACTGGGCGCATGACTCGCAGCGACGCGACCGACCGGCTCCTCGACCGCTTCCGCACCGCATTGCGCGGCCTCGACCCCCTGGCCGTGTGGGCACACGGCTCGCTCGGCTCCGAGGGCGGCGGCGACTACCAGGAGGACCGCAGCGACCTGGACCTGATCGTGGTCCTGGACGGTCCGATCACCCCGCGTACGGTCTGGTACGTGGCCCGGCTGCACGCCCGGCTGCGCGACGAACCGCTCGTCGCCAGACTGCACTGCAGCTATCTGACGCCCGGCACCGCCGCCGATCCGGAGCGGCGACACCTCACCTGGGCGCACCAGCAGCTCTTCCGGCGGCCGGTCACCCCGGTGACCCGGCGCGAACTGCACTCCTTCGGACTGGTCCTGTCCGGCGAGCGGCCCGACACCCTGCTGCCGCCGGTGACGGACGGCGAACTCGCCGCGTTCGTGGTCCGGGACCAGCGGGACTTCTGGCGCCGCGAGGTGGACCGTACGAGCAACTGGACCCAGGACGCGTGGGTCGACGTCGGGATGACCACCCACGCGCGCGCCGCGGTCACCCTGAAGGACGGCCGGCTGATCACCAAGCGCGAGGCCCTGGATCTGCTGCCCGGCCTCGGCGCGCCCGTCGAGGTGGTCGCGGACATCCGCGGGCGGCGGTACCCGCAGTCGGGGACGCCACTCCGGGAGGTTCGGGAGATCCAGGCGTGGAAGGCCCGCAGAGGGCAGCTGACCAGGGACTATCTCGGCCCGGCGATCGACCGCCTCGTGGCCGCGTACACGTGAGCTGTGACGGGTCAGGTGCGGCTGAGCGCCGATTCCGTCGACTGGCCCGGCAGGTCCGCCACGGTCTCCGGGCGTTCCCGCAGCGCCAGCAGGACGCGGAGCGTGGCGATCCACACCAGGCAGGAGCCGAACATGTGGAGGCCGACCAGGACCTCCGGCAGATCGGTGAAGTACTGGACGTAGCCGATGGCGCCCTGCGCGAGGAGCACGAGGAAGAGGTCGCGGGTGCGCTGCAGGGGGCCGCGGGGCGCGTCGACGGCCTTGAGGACGAACCACAGCGCGAAGGTCAGCGTCACCACGATCCACGCCAGGACGGCATGCAGCTTGGTGACGTCCTCCCAGTTCAGCGGGATGCGGTGCACCTCGCTCGAATCGCCGGCGTGCGGGCCCGCGCCGGTGACGACCGTGCCCACCGCGATCAGCAGGACGGTGGCGGTGACCAGGATCCACGCCATCTGCAGCACCGGCTTGCCGACCAGCGGACGGGGTGAGCCGTCACCCTCACGGGTGCGCTGCCACATCACCGTGGCGACGGCGATCAGCGCGGTGGAGAGGAGGAAGTGCGCGGCGACCGTGTACGGGTTCAGGCCCACGAGGACGACGACCCCGCCGAGGACCGCGTTGCTCATGACGACCCAGAACTGCGTCCAGCCGAGCCGGGTGAGGCTGCGGCGGTACGGCTTCTGCGAGCGCGCGGCGATGATCGCCCAGCCGACGGCCGCGCACAGCACGTACGTCAGCATGCGGTTGCCGAACTCGATGACGCCGTGCACGCCCATCTCGCTCGTCGTGGTGAGCGAGTCGTCGGTGCACTTGGGCCAGGTCGGGCAGCCGAGGCCCGAGCCGGTCAGCCGGACGGCACCACCGGTCACCACGATCAGTACCGCCATCACGAGGGCGGCGAGAGCGGCGCGCCGGACCGTCCGGGGGGACGGGGTCCAGCGCCCTGCGATGAAGGCGAGCGGGTTGCGCACGGCTTGAGCGGCGTCCGCTCGGGTCACGTTCGGCACGGGCTCCATCGTAGGGGGCCGCTTGTGCACGCGTTCACGAGGCCCCTCCGGACCGCCGTGTGCCGTCACTCCCAGCGGAAGAACCGTCCGGCCGCCGCCAGGCCCACGACCGCCCACACGGCCAGGATCCCGAGGTTGCCCCAGGGCATCCCCGCCCCGTGCTGGAGCACGTCCCGCAGCCCCTCCGAGAGGGCCGAGATCGGCAGCAGACCGAGGACGTCCTGCGCCCCCTGCGGGAACTTGTCCAGCGGGACGATCACCCCGCCGCCGATGAGCAGCAGCAGGAAGACCAGGTTCGCGGCGGCCAGCGTGGCCTCCGCCTTCAGCGTCCCTGCCATCAGCAGACCGAGCCCCGAGAACGCGGCCGTGCCCAGGACCAGCAGGAGCAGCACGGCGAACGGGTTGCCGTGCGGCGACCAGCCCAGCGCGAGGGCGATCACCGTCACGAGGATCACCTGGAGGATCTCCGTGACCAGTACGGAGAGGCTCTTGGCCGTCATCAGGCCCCAGCGGGGCAGCGGGGAGACGGCGAGCCGTTTCAGCACGCCGTACCGCCGCTCGAAGCCCGTCGCGATCGCCTGGCCGGTGAACGCCGTCGACATCACGGCCAGCGCCAGGATGCCCGGCGCCAGGAAGTCCACGGCCTTGCCGTCACCGGTGTCGACGACGTCCACCGCGCTGAACAGCACGAGCAGCAGCGTCGGGATGATCACCGTCAGCAGCAGCTGCTCGCCGTTGCGCAGCAGCATCTTCGTTTCGAGGGCCGCCTGCGTCGCGATCATGCGGGGCAGCGGGGCCGCTCCCGGCTTCGGCGCGTAGGTGCCCGCGGCCGTCGACCGGGCGTCCGGTCCCGTTCCCGTTCCCGTCGTTTCCGCGCTCATCCGCGCAGCTCCTTACCGGTGAGCTCCAAGAAGACGTCCTCCAGGGTGTGCCGCTCCACGGAGATCTTCTCCGGCATCACGCCGTGCTGGGCGCACCAGCTCGTGACGGTGGCGAGCAGCTGCGGGTCGATCTTGCCGCCCACCCGGTACGAGCCCGGGGTCAGCTCGACCGCCGTGGAGTCCGCCGGGAGGGCCTTGAGGAGGGAGGCCACGTCAAGGCCGGGGCGCCCGCCGAACCGCAGGGTGTTCTCGGCGCCGCCGCGGCACAGTTCCTCGGGGGAGCCCTGCGCGATGACCCGGCCGGCGTCGATGATCGCCACGTCGTCGGCGAGCTGCTCGGCCTCGTCCATGTGGTGCGTGGTCAGGATCACCGAGACCCCGTCGGCGCGCAGCTCGCGGACGAGTTCCCAGGTCGCCCGGCGTGCCTGCGGGTCGAGGCCCGCGGTCGGCTCGTCCAGGAAGACCAGCTCGGGGCGTCCGACGACGGCCATGGCGAGCGCGAGGCGCTGCTGCTGGCCGCCGGACAGCCGCCGGTACGTGGTCCGGCCGCAGCTGCCGAGACCCAGGCGGTCGATCAGGGCGGCCACGTCCAGCGGATGCGCGTGCAGCCCGGCCACGTGCTTGAGCATCTCGTCGGCGCGGGCGCCCGAGTAGACGCCGCCGGACTGGAGCATCACACCGATCCGGGGGCGCAGGGCCGAGGCCTCGCGCACCGGGTCGAGGCCCAGTACCCGGACCGTTCCGGCGTCGGGGCGCCGGTATCCCTCGCAGCTCTCGACGGTGGTCGTCTTGCCCGCGCCGTTCGGTCCGAGTACGGCCGTGATGCCCGCCCGGGCCACCAGATCCAGGCCGTCCACGGCGGTCTTCCCGCCGTAACGCTTCACCAGACCGCTGACCTGGACGACGGGGTCACTTCGCATGGGCGGCCTCACTTCGCATGGTCGCCAAGTCTAGGGACGGCCGGGCGGGCACATGAGGGCGGGGCGCGTCACGGGCGGCGCGGGACGGCGCGCGCAACGGCGCGTGGGAGGGGCACGTCGTTCGTGATCCACTCCTCGCGCGAACGGTGCACCGCGAGCCACCGCTCCGCGTAGGCGACCGCGTCCGCCAGGGGGAACAGCCGTACGTCGGCCGCGCCCGCCCGGCCCCGTACGACCGGACGGTCCCGCTCGAAATCCGCGCCCAGGGTGTCGAACTCGTCCGAGCTGATCGCGACCTCCGTGACCGTCTCCCAGCGGGGCCCCTCCGGAGCGAGGACCGGCCGCCCCACCTCGACGCGGGGTGCGGGTATGCGGTATTCGGCCAGGTGGAAGCCGGTGCAGGTGTCGTAGCCCGCGCCCAGCAGCAGGACCCGGGCGCCCCTCTCCTCCAGACGCGCCAGCGGGCTGTGCTCGCCGAGCCGGCAGTCCGGCGCGTGCTCCTCGACGATCGCCGCCGCGGCCGGGCCGACGGCCGCGAAGGAGGTCTGCGGATGCGCGCTGCGCAGGGCGCCGGGCCAGGAGCGCACGGTCTCCGGAACCACGCCCACCCCGCGTGAGGGCGTCACGAGCGGGTCGTACGGGGGCATCGTGGCGCGGATCGTCGGCCACCACTCCTCGGGCACGGGCGGGCTGCTCCACAGGGCCGGGTCGGAGAGGTGGCCGGACTGGGTGGGGACCACGACGGTGCCGTCGGGACCGAGCGCGTCCAGGAGTGCCTGGACGACGGCGACCGCTCCTCCGTTGACCCATCCGAGGGAACGCAGTGACGAATGTACGAGGAGCGTCTCGCCGGGGCGTACGCCCAGGGCGCGCAGGTCCGCGGCGAGGGTGTCGCGCGTGACGAGAGGGCCGGTGGGAGGGGGTGTCGGCATGGTTCCCCAGTCTTGCCGACGACCCCGGGCCATGCCACCGAATTGATCGATCAAAGATCGTTCCCGCAGGTCAGATTAGGTTTACCTAAGTGATGCACCGCACCCCATCGGGCGCGGACACGGCTTGTCACTCTCTGAGGAATTACGCAACAATGGTGTTGTGAAATACGTCGGCGAGGCTCAGGAGACCCCCACGGGGGCCCCTCAGGAGGAACTCGCGACCGGGGAGCGCTCCACGCGCAACCGGGTCGCGCGGTCCATCCTGGACCACGGCCCGTCGACCGTGGCCGATCTCGCCGGACGCCTGGGTCTGACCCAGGCGGCCGTCCGCCGGCACCTTGACGCCCTCGTCTCCGACGACGTCGTGGAGCCCCGTGAACAGCGGGTCTACGGCGCTCGTACGCGCGGACGGCCCGCCAAGGTGTTCGCCCTGACCGACTGCGGCCGGGACGCCTTCGACCAGTCCTACGACCAGCTCGCCGCGGACGCCCTGCGCTGGATCGCCGAGCGTGAGGGCGGGGAGGGGGCGCTCGTCGCCTTCGCCCGCGCCCGGATGGCCGCCCAGGCCGGTGCGTACCGCGAGGCGGTCGAGTCCGCCGCTCCCGAGAAGCGGGCCGAAGCCCTGGCCAAGGCCCTGAGCGCGGACGGGTACGCTGCTACGGCGCGCAGCGCACCGGTCGGTGAGCAGCTCTGCCAGCACCACTGCCCGGTCGCCCATGTCGCCGAGCAGTTTCCGCAGCTGTGCGAGGCGGAGACCGAGTTCTTCTCCCAGCTGCTGGGTACTCACGTGCAGCGGCTGGCCACCATCGCCCACGGCGACGGCGTCTGCACGACCTTCATCCCCAAGATTTCCCACAGCCCGAAGATTTCCAAGGCTCCACCAGTTTCCACGCCTTCCAAGACCACTGATAACGCATCCGCACGTACCGCCGGGAGGAACCCCGCATGACGCTCCCCATCGAGGAGACCGCCCACCCCGAGCTCGAGGGTCTGGGCAACTACGAATACGGCTGGGCCGACTCCGACGTGGCTGGTGCCTCTGCCAAGCGCGGTATCAACGAACACGTCGTCCGGGACATCTCCGCGAAGAAGAACGAGCCGGAGTGGATGACCGATCTCCGGCTCAAGGGCCTGCGCCTGTTCGGCAAGAAGCCCATGCCGAACTGGGGCTCGGACCTCTCGGGCATCGACTTCGACAACATCAAGTACTTCGTGCGCTCCACGGAGAAGCAGGCGCAGTCCTGGGAAGACCTGCCCGAGGACATCAAGAACACGTACGACAAGCTCGGCATCCCCGAGGCGGAGAAGCAGCGCCTCGTCGCCGGTGTCGCGGCCCAGTACGAGTCCGAGGTCGTCTACCACCAGATCAACGAGGAGCTGGAGGCGCAGGGTGTCATCTTCATGGACACCGACACCGCGCTGAAGGAGCACCCGGAGCTCTTCAAGGAGTACTTCGGCACCGTCATCCCGGTCGGCGACAACAAGTTCGCGTCGCTGAACTCCGCGGTGTGGTCCGGCGGCTCGTTCATCTACGTGCCGAAGGGCGTGCACGTCGAGATCCCGCTCCAGGCCTACTTCCGTATCAACACGGAGAACATGGGCCAGTTCGAGCGGACCCTGATCATCGTCGACGAGGGTGCCTACGTGCACTACGTAGAGGGCTGCACCGCCCCGATCTACAAGTCGGACTCGCTGCACTCCGCGGTCGTCGAGATCATCGTCAAGAAGGGTGGCCGCTGCCGTTACACGACCATCCAGAACTGGTCGAACAACGTCTACAACCTGGTCACCAAGCGCGCCGTGGCGTACGAGGGCGCGACCATGGAGTGGATCGACGGCAACATCGGCTCCAAGGTCACCATGAAGTACCCGGCCGTCTACCTGATGGGCGAGCACGCCAAGGGCGAGACCCTCTCCATCGCCTTCGCGGGCGAGGGCCAGCACCAGGACGCCGGCTCCAAGATGGTCCACATGGCGCCGAACACGTCCTCGAACATCGTGTCGAAGTCCGTGGCGCGCGGCGGCGGCCGTACGTCCTACCGCGGTCTCGTCGAGATCGGCGAGGGCGCCCACGGCTCGAAGTCGAACGTGCTGTGCGACGCGCTGCTCGTCGACACCATCTCCCGCTCGGACACGTACCCCTACGTGGACGTCCGCGAGGACGACGTGTCCATGGGCCACGAGGCGACCGTCTCCAAGGTCTCCGACGACCAGCTCTTCTACCTGATGAGCCGCGGCCTCTCCGAGTTCGAGGCGATGGCCATGATCGTGCGCGGCTTCGTCGAGCCCATCGCGAAGGAGCTGCCCATGGAGTACGCGCTGGAGCTCAACCGGCTGATCGAGCTGCAGATGGAAGGCGCGGTCGGCTAGGACCCGCCCTCCGGAGCAGTCGCCAGATTTCTGACGTAGACGTAGGAAGAGAGCAGACCGACAGCCATGGCTGAGGCTCAGAACATCCCGGTCGGCAGTACGACCGCCGGCCAGATCGCGGTGGCCGCCGAGTCGACCGTCGCCACGCGCATGAGCGCGCCCCCGTCCTTCGACGTGGCGGACTTCCCCGTCCCCCACGGCCGAGAGGAGGAGTGGCGGTTCACGCCACTGGAGCGGCTGCGCGGGCTGCACGACGGCACCGCGGTCGCCACCGGCGACGGCGTCAAGGTCGACATCGACGCGCCCGAGGGCGTCACCGTCGAGACCGTCGGCCGCGACGACGCGCGGCTCGGCCGGGCGACCCCGGTCGACCGGATCGCCGCCCAGGCCTACTCGGCGTTCGAGAAGGCCGGTGTGGTCACCGTCCCCAAGGAGACGGTCCTCACCGAGCCGATCCGCATCGCCGTGCACGGCGCGGGCGGGGTCGCCTACGGCCACCAGGTCATCGAGCTGGGAGCCTTCGCCGAGGCCGTCGTCGTCATCGACCACACCGGTGACGCCGTCCTGGCCGCCAACGTCGACTACGTCCTGGGCGACGGCGCCAAGCTCACCGTCGTCTCCGTCCAGGACTGGGACGACAAGGCCGTCCACGTCGGCCAGCACAACGCGCTGATCGGCCGCGACGCCACCTTCAAGTCCTTCGTGGTCACCTTCGGCGGCGACCTCGTACGCCTCCACCCGCGGGTCGCCTACGCGGGCCCCGGCGGCGAGGCCGAGCTGTTCGGCCTGTACTTCACGGACGCCGGCCAGCACCAGGAGCACCGCCTCCTGGTCGACCACAACACCCCGCACTGCAAGTCGAACGTCGCCTACAAGGGCGCGCTCCAGGGCGACGGCGCCCACGCGGTGTGGATCGGCGACGTCCTCATCGAGGCCACCGCCGAGGGCACGGACACCTACGAGATGAACCGCAACCTGGTTCTGACCGACGGTGCCCGGGTCGACTCCGTGCCGAACCTGGAGATCGAGACCGGCGAGATCGTCGGCGCCGGACACGCCTCGGCGACCGGCCGCTTCGACGACGAGCAGCTCTTCTACCTGATGGCCCGCGGCATCCCGGCCGACGAGGCACGCCGTCTGGTGGTCCGCGGCTTCTTCGCCGAGCTGGTCCAGCAGATCCGCGTCCCCGACATCCAGGAACGCCTTCTCGCCAGGATCGACGAGGAGCTGGAGGCGTCCGTCTGATGACTGCCTTCCAACGCGCCTGTGGGCTGAGCGAGCTGGAGAAGGACACCCCGAAACGGGTGGAACTCGACGGCACGCCGGTCTCGGTCGTGCAGACCGAGGGGGAGGTGTTCGCGATCCACGACATCTGCTCGCACGCGAACGTCTCGCTCTCCGAGGGCGAGGTGGAGGACTGTCAGATCGAGTGCTGGCTGCACGGCTCCGCGTTCGACCTCAGAACCGGCAAGCCGTCCGGCCTTCCCGCGACGCGCCCCGTCCCCGTATACCCCGTAAAGATCGAAGGGGACGACGTGCTCGTCTCCCTCACCCAGGAGTCCTGAGGAACCCATGGCAACGCTTGAAATCCACGACCTGCACGTCACCGTCGAGGCCGACAACGCCACGAAGGAGATCCTCAAGGGCGTCGACCTCACCGTGAAGCAGGGCGAGACCCACGCCATCATGGGCCCGAACGGCTCCGGCAAGTCGACTCTCGCCTACTCGCTCGCGGGACACCCGAAGTACACGATCACCGGCGGCACCGTCACCCTCGACGGCGAGGACGTCCTGGAGATGTCCGTCGACGAGCGCGCCCGCGCGGGCCTGTTCCTGGCGATGCAGTACCCGGTCGAGGTGCCCGGTGTCTCCGTCTCCAACTTCCTGCGCACCTCCGCCACCGCGATCCGAGGCGAGGCCCCCAAGCTCCGCCTGTGGATCAAGGAGGTCAAGGAGGCCATGCAGCGCCTCAACATGGACCCGGCCTTCGCCGAGCGCAACGTGAACGAGGGCTTCTCCGGCGGCGAGAAGAAGCGCCACGAGATCCTTCAGCTGGAGCTGCTCAAGCCGAAGATCGCGATCCTCGACGAGACCGACTCCGGTCTCGACGTCGACGCCCTGCGCGTCGTCTCCGAGGGCGTCAACCGCGTCCGTGAGAGCGGCGAGGTCGGCACCCTGCTGATCACGCACTACACGCGCATCCTGCGGTACATCAAGCCCGACCACGTGCACGTGTTCGCGAACGGCCGCATCGCCGAGTCCGGCGGCGCCGAGCTCGCCGACCAGCTTGAGGCCGAGGGCTACGACAAGTACGTGAAGGGTGGAGCATCAGCGTGACGCAGTTGCCGGGCCTCCTCACGGGAACATCTCAACTACTTGACGAGGCGATCCGTAAGGACTTCCCCATCCTGGACCGCCAGGTCCACGACGGTAAGAAGCTCGTCTACCTGGACAACGCGGCGACCTCGCAGAAGCCGCGCCAGGTGCTGGACGCCCTCAGTGGTTACTACGAGCAGTACAACGCCAACGTCCACCGCGGTGTGCATGTGCTCGCGGAGGAGGCCACGGCGCTGTACGAGGGCGCGCGCGACAAGGTCGCCGCGTTCATCAACGCGCCGAGCCGCGACGAGGTCATCTTCACGAAGAACGCCTCGGAATCGCTCAACCTCGTGGCCAACATGCTCGGCTGGGCCGACGAGCCCTACCGGGTCGACCACGAGACCGAGATCGTCATCACGGAGATGGAGCACCACTCCAACATCGTGCCGTGGCAGCTGCTCGCGCAGCGCACGGGCGCGAAGCTGAAGTGGTTCGGCCTGACCGACGACGGCCGGCTCGACCTGTCCAACATCGACGAGATCATCACGGAGAAGACGAAGATCGTCTCCTTCGTGCTGGTGTCGAACATCCTGGGCACGGTCAACCCGGTCGAGGCGATAGTGCGCCGTGCACAGGAGGTCGGTGCGCTGGTCTGCATCGACGCCTCCCAGGCAGCCCCGCACATGCCGCTGGACGTACAGGCCCTGCAGGCCGACTTCGTGGCCTTCACCGGCCACAAGATGTGCGGCCCGACCGGCATCGGCGTCCTCTGGGGCCGCCAGGAGCTGCTGGAGGACCTGCCCCCGTTCCTCGGCGGCGGCGAGATGATCGAGACGGTGTCGATGCACTCGTCGACCTACGCTCCCGCCCCGCACAAGTTCGAGGCGGGCACCCCGCCGATCGCCCAGGCGGTCGGTCTCGGTGCGGCCATCGACTATCTGAGCGCGATCGGCATGGACCGGATCCTCGCCCATGAGCACGCGCTCACCGAGTACGCGGTGAAGCGGTTCGCCGAGGTCCCGGGCCTGCGCATCATCGGCCCGACGACCGCGGAGGACCGCGGCGCGGCGATCTCGTTCACGCTGGGTGACATCCACCCGCACGACGTGGGCCAGGTTCTCGACGAACAGGGCATCGCGGTCCGGGTCGGACACCACTGCGCACGGCCGGTCTGCCTGCGGTACGGAATTCCTGCGACCACACGAGCGTCGTTCTATCTGTACTCCACGCCGACCGAGATCGACGCACTGGTCGACGGCCTGGAGCACGTACGGAACTTCTTCGGCTGAGGAGCTGGCTGAGTCGTGAGGCTTGATTCGATGTACCAGGAAGTCATCCTGGACCACTACAAGCACCCCCACGGGCGCGGTCTCCGGGACGGCGACGCCGAGGTGCACCACGTCAACCCGACGTGCGGCGACGAGATCACCCTCCGGGTGAAGTACGACGGCACGACGATCAGTGACGTCTCGTACGAGGGCCAGGGCTGCTCCATCAGCCAGGCCTCCGCCTCCGTGCTGAACGAGCTGCTCGTGGGCCGGGACCTGGCCGAGGCGCAGAAGATCCAGGAGACCTTCCTGGAGCTGATGCAGTCCAAGGGTCGTATCGAGCCGGACGACGCCATGGAGGAGGTCCTGGAGGACGCGGTCGCGTTCGCCGGGGTCTCCAAGTACCCCGCCCGCGTGAAGTGCGCGCTGCTGAGCTGGATGGCCTGGAAGGACGCGACGGCCCAGGCCCTGGGCGAGGCCGGCGCCGAGAGGAAGACGGCATGAGCGAGACCATCGAGATGAAACCGGCCTCCGAGGAAGAAGTCCGCGAGGCGCTGTACGACGTCGTCGACCCCGAGCTGGGCATCGACGTCGTCAACCTCGGACTGATCTACGGGATCCACATCGACGACGCGAACATCGCGACGATCGACATGACCCTGACGTCGGCGGCCTGTCCGCTCACCGACGTCATCGAGGACCAGGCCAAGTCCGCCACGGACGGCATCGTGAACGAGCTCCGCATCAACTGGGTGTGGATGCCGCCGTGGGGCCCGGACAAGATCACGGACGACGGCCGTGACCAGCTTCGGGCGCTCGGCTTCAACGTCTGAGCACCCCTGGACCCGGTCCGTACGTGTGCGGCCCCCGGCGATTGCGCCGGGGGCCGCGTGCGTGAGGGGCCGGTCAGGTCCTGTGCGGCTCAGCCCAGGCCTTTGACCAGGCGGAACGCCGAGTCGGCCTGGTAGAGACGGCTGTTGTCGTACGGGTCCAGGCGCAGCCGGAAGTCACGGTGGCGCAGGAAACGGCCGCGGTAGTTGACCGACTCCAGCATCACGGCGTCGGAGAACGCCGACGGGCGCGGGCAGAAGGTGGCGTCCTTCTTGAACAGCTCGGAGCCGTTGTGGCGGTCGGCGCGCAGCCGGAACTGGGCGTGCCGCAGATAACGGCCGTTCCCCAGCGAGAACGAGACGCAGTCGGCGTCGGCGAGACCCGGGACGAGCTTGAAGGAGGCCTCCTGCCTGGCGCTGGAGGAGCTGCGCCGGTCCACCCGGTCGAGCCGCACGGAGTCGTGATCGAGACGCCAGTAGCGGTCGGGGTAGTTGACCGCCTGGATGGACTTCCGCGCGGACGACGGCTTGGACGCCGGAGGCTTGTCACCCGACGCGGGCTTCGACTTCGACGCCGACGGTTTCGGTACGGGGTCGGTGCCGGCGCCGCCCTGCTGCTCCGCGGGCGACGCGGAGCCGTCCGGGGTGCTGCCGGAGGGCGAGGGGGCGGCCAGCCCGCTCTTCCCGCTGGGAGCGGTGGCGGCGACGGGCGGAGCGGCGACCAGCGGCTCGTCCTGGGCGGCGGTGTTCTGCGTCCGGTCCTTCGCCGAGGCCCCCTTGTCCTCGTCCAGCACGGTGACCGCGGTCACCGTGGAGGCGAGGACCGCGAGCAGCAGCGCTCCGGCCAGCCAGAGCCGGCGTGTCCCGGGTATGGGGGACTGGTCCAGGGTCTCGCCGGTCTCCCACACCTTCGGCAGGTGGGGGGACGGGTCGGGAGCGGACTCGGTGTTTCTTTCGGGCATGCGCGGTTCCCCCCGGCGTCGCCGATGGCGACGCGGTTCGGTCATAGCTCGTGGCACATGAGGAGGCGGAGGTCGCGGGCACACGGGACGGCCATGGCCGGGCGATCCGTGTACGCGACGAGGGGAACATTAGTGGAACTTGTGCGGGTCGAGTAAGCGTTCCTGAGAGCGGTTTCTGCCTGAACTGGCTTGGCCGGGGGACGAGTTGGCGGCCGGCTCCGGACTCGGCGGCCGGGAAAGATAGTTCAAGGCTTAAGGATTCGAGATCAGGGCCCCGAAGAGGGGGTTCCGGCGCCCGAGGGGGCGGCTCGGGCGCCGGGGCACGGAGGAAGGGGAAGTTCCGGTCCGGCCGGAGGATTTCCTCTCTGGGCCTAATGGGTCAGGGGCGGATCAGGGGCGGATCAGGGACCGATCAGGGGCGCTTTCCGAAGGCGGACAGGAGTGCGGCGATCCGTTCGCGGCTTCCGTCGTTCTGGACCGGGGCCGCGGTGAGGACGTCCAGGTGCTGGTAGCCGGGGAGCACGACCGGGTTCTTGTCCGCCGGGACACGGTCCGCCAGGATGCCGTCACCGGCGACGAAGGTGATCACCGGACGGGCGGTCGGGCCCTCGGGGTGCGTCATGTGCCGGGCGATCCGTTCGTCGTCCACCAGCGAGAGATCCGTGACGAGCTTCGTCGGGAAGTAGTCCTCGGTGAAGTCCAGCGGCTGCTCGGAGAGGCTGCGGGCCAGTTCCCCGATGTCCGAGACCTCCTTGGCGGCCGTGGTGAACGGCGTACCGTCCGCCGAGCGGTGCACCGGGTCGTCCGGCGCGCCCACCCGGTCGAAGTCGCGCCAGGTGTAGAGGGGGCCGCCCGGCTCGTCCGGGATCGCCTTCAGCTCCGTACCGAACAGGGCGGGGGAGCCCTGGACGTCGTTCGAGACGGGGAAGTCCTTGTCGGCGAGCCGGCCGCCGTCGAAGAGGCCCACGCTGGTCTGGATGAGCGACAGCGGGGCCGAGTTGTCGTCCATGAAGGCGCCGAGGAGCGCCTCGTTGGTCAGCCGGAAGTCGCGGATCGTGGGCTTGCCGCTCAGGAACACGGCCGCGTTCTTCGAGAACATCGCGCGGGTCGTCGTCTCGATGTTCTCGTTCGCGGGCAGGGCGCTCTGAAGGGTGGACTGCGCGGCGGGCGCGGTGCGTGCGGCGAGGCCGCTGATCGCGAGCAGGTTCATGATCTCCGGGTTGATCACCGCGGGCAGCGCCAGGAAGCGGGGCAGGACCCCGGAGCGCAGACCGGCCTGTACGACGGTGTAGCCGAGGCCCGTCTCCGGGACCGTGCCCCGGGGCAGCAGGTCACCGTCGAGTGATCCCGAACCGCCGTTCAGGTCGTCGAGGTCGACGGCGATCGTGGTGTCCAGGGCGAAGTAGCCCGCGCACTGGTTGAAGCCCGCGTCCGCCGTCGTCGTGCTGTTCCCGTCGAAGTCCCAGGTGGAGAAGACGCCGGTGAGCACCCCGCCGAGCGAGTGCCCGCCGCACAGCACCTTCTCCTTGCGCAGCCTCTGGTCGGGCAGTTCGGCGGTCAGCAGGTCGTACTGGTCCCGGACGGTCTGCTCCAGGCCGACCTCCCCGAGCCAGCCCACCTGGTCGTTCGTCAGGAAGCCGTCGAAAGCGCGGCCGTCGATCCGCCGGCCCCCGTAGTAGTAGCCGACCGCCCGGCTCACGCTGCCCGTCGCGATACCGGCGTTGTCCTCCAGGCAGTTGGAGCGCCGGTCCAGCGCCCAGAACTCGATGTGCTCGCCCCGGTCGGCCGCCGCCCGCACGGTGTTGCGGGCCACGCTGTCGAAGGCGCCCGCACCCTCCAGGATGCCGGGCTGGGCGACCAGGATCCGGTCGGCGCCGGCCGACTTCGACGGCCCGTCCGAGGAGCGGTAGCGCAGGTACGCCAGCCGGTCGCAGCGTGCCGGGTGGCTCCCCGCGGCGGCGGGCAGCGGGATCCGCAGGGAGACCTGGGTCTCGGTGATGCCCGCGACCGGGGAGGCGGAGGACACCGGCGTCTCGGTGCGGGCCGTGTCGGCGACGGCGGCCGGGGTCGTGCCGGCGTCGGCTTCGGCGGGTGCGCCGCCGGCCGAGGGGGCCGCGGTCAGCGCGGCCACGGCGAGCGCTCCCGCGAGGAGGGGACGCGGCCATCGGGCACGGCGAGGGGGGACTCCTGTGCTCATGATTCTCTCCATCGGGGAGGGGGTGGAAGGGGACGGAAAGCGAGAGGAGTCCCGCACGGTACCCAGCGGTAACTTCCCTCTGCCATAAGGGAAATGAGCGAACGAGGGGTGCGTGCCGCGCACATTTCCACAGGCGTCCCGCGGGCCGGTCCCGTTCTGTGTACGGTCGTACGTATCGATGCGTACACTCGTACGTATGGGATATGTGCTGCTCGCCGGAGCCATCGCCGCGGAAGTGGCCGCCACCACCGCCATGAAGTACAGCGACGGTTTCAGCAGGCTCTGGCCCTCGCTGCTGACCGCCCTCGGCTACGTCGTCGCCTTCCTCCTCCTGGCGCAGACGCTCAAGACCGTGTCCGTCGGCACGGCGTACGCGATCTGGGCCGGGCTCGGAACGGCGGCCATCGTCGTGATCGGGGCGGTGTTCCTCGGGGAGGGGCTGAGCTTCGCCAAGTTCGCCGGCATCGCGATGATCATCGGCGGGGTCGTGGTGCTGAACCTGGGCGGGGCGCACTGATGGCCGCGGGCGGCGGCCACCCGGGCCGCTCGGACGGTGACCGCTGATGGCCAGGCGGTACGACCCCGAGCGGCGGCAGCGGATCATCGACGCGGCGATCCGGGTCGTGGCGGCCAAGGGCATCGCGGGGCTGAGCCACCGCTCGGTCGCGGCCGAGGCGGACGTACCGCTCGGCTCGACGACGTACCACTTCACGACCCTCGACGAACTGCTGGTCGCCACCCTGCGCCAGGCGAACGAGGGCTTCGCGAAGACCGTCGCCGCACGCGAGGCCCTGCGGGACTCCGGCGCCGACCTCGCCACCGAACTGGCCGGGCTCGTCGGCGAATGGCTCGCGGACGACCGTACGGGGGTGGAGGTGGAGTACGAGCTCTACCTCGCCGCCCTGCGTCGGCCCGTCCTGCGGCCCGTCGCCGACGAGTGCGGCCGGGACTTCGCCGACGTCCTCGCCCGCCGCACCGACCCGGTGACCGCGCGGGCGCTGGTCGCGCTGATCGACGGCATCTGTCTGCAGGTGCTGCTCACGGGGGCGCCGTACGACGAGGAGTACGCGCGGGAGGTACTGGCGCGGGTGACGGGTCGAGCGGATACCGGATCGAGCGGGTAGCGGGCAACGGGCAACGGGCGGCGCGGTGTGCGGGTGGCCGGTACCTGAGACGGCGGGGGCGCTGGTTGGCTCGGGCGGGGGCCGCCACGTTAGGTTTCTGTCATGACCGACACGACTGCTACACGCACCACCACCGGCGCCGTCGCCGCCGGGCTCGCCACGATCGCCCCCGACGGCACCGTCCTCGACACCTGGTTCCCGGCCCCCGAACTGGCCGCCGAACCCGGCCCCTCCGGCTCCGAGCGGCTGCCCGTCGAACGCGCCGTGGAACTGCTCGGCGAAGGTGCCGTGAAAGCGATCGGCCCGGACGCCCGCCGGGGTGTCGAGGTCGTCGCGGTCCGCACGGTCATCGCCTCGCTCGACGAGAAGCCGGTCGACGCGCACGACGCATACCTGCGTCTGCACCTGCTCTCGCACCGGCTCGTGAAGCCGCACGGGCAGAGCCTGGACGGTCTGTTCGCCCACCTCGCCAACGTCGCCTGGACCTCGCTCGGGCCGGTGGCCGTCGACGACGTCGAGAAGGTCCGGCTGAACGCCCGCGCCGAGGGGCTGCACCTGGCCGTGACGTCCATCGACAAGTTCCCGCGCATGACCGACTATGTGGCGCCCAAGGGTGTCCGGATCGCCGACGCCGACCGGGTCCGCCTCGGGGCGCACCTGGCCGAGGGCACCACCGTCATGCACGAGGGCTTCGTGAACTTCAACGCCGGCACGCTCGGTACGTCCATGGTCGAGGGCCGTATCTCCGCCGGTGTCGTGGTCGGTGACGGCTCCGACATCGGAGGTGGCGCGTCCACGATGGGGACGCTGTCCGGTGGCGGCAATGTCCGCATCACCATCGGGGAGCGGTGCCTCATCGGGGCGGAGGCGGGGGTGGGGATCGCCCTCGGCGACGAGTGCGTGGTGGAGGCCGGGCTGTACGTCACCGCCGGAACGCGCGTGACGATGCCCGACGGGCAGATCGTGAAGGCGCGTGAGCTGTCCGGGGCGTCGAACATTCTGTTCCGGCGGAACTCCGTCACCGGGAAGGTGGAGGCTCGGCCGAACAATGCGGTGTGGGGTGGCCTGAACGAGATTCTTCACAGCCACAACTGAGCTGTGGGGTCGCTGTCTTGACGTCTTGACACGAACGCCTTTCCGCTGACGCTCGGTGGGAGGGCGTTCGTCGTGTTCGGGAACGGGTGCGTCTTCGCGAGCGTTTTCGGGTGCAGGCCCGGTGGGGGCTTGTCGCGCAGTCCCCCGCGCCCCTGGGATGTCCTGTGCGGGTTGAGTGTGGCTGGCCGCGCAGTTCCCCGCGCCCCTAAAAACGGGGCTGCGCCCCTGCTTTTGGCCTTCAGGGGCGCGGGGAACGGCGCGCTCAGCCGCATCGGACCGGCACGAGTCGGACGACTGTCACCCCCATTCACCTCAGGGGCGCGGGGGAACGGCGCGGCCAGCCGCATCGGACCGGCACGAGTCGGACGACTGTCACCCCCATTCACCTCAGGGGCGCGGGGAACTGCGCGACAAGCCCCCACCGGGCCCGCGCGGGTCGTGCGAGCGTCACCCCCCTCACGGGCGCATCGGGCCCGCGTCGTGCGGTCGTGGGGGAGGAATGCTGGGTGTCGAGGCATAGCGGGAGGTTCGGGCAGGCGTCTGTACGGGTGGGAGCGGGGGAGACGCCCGCGGGGAAGAGACGGTGACGATGGATGCCCAGGGGCAAGAGGCGTTCAGGGAGTTCGTGGAGAACAGGTCGACGGCGCTGCTGAAGACCGCCGTGCTGCTCAGCGGCGGCGACCGCCACGCGGCCGAGGACCTGCTGCAGAACGCGTTGATCAAGGCCGCCGGACGATGGCACCGGATCGACGAGCCGGAGGCATACGTACGGCAGATCCTGTACCGGCAGCAGGTGAGCCGCTGGCGGCTGAAGTGGCGTCGGCGGGAGCTGACCGTCGCCGAGCCGCCGGAGACGACGGACGGCGCCGCAGGCGGCACGGCGGGTGGCGCGGACGCGACCTCCGCGACCGAGCTGCGGATCCTGATGCGCGGAGCGCTCGCGCGGCTCACCGCCCGGCAGCGGACCGTGCTCGTCCTGCGGTACTTCGAGGACCTGCCGGAGGCCGACGTGGCCCGCATCCTCGGCTGCTCGGTCGGAACCGTGCGGTCCACGACGCACCGCTCGCTCGCCAGACTGCGCGTGCTCGCGCCGGAGCTGACCGCCCTCGGCCCGGCGGACGCCGAGCAGAGCCCTTCCCGTGATTTCTCGCCCGTGGAGGTACGTCCGTGAACGTCGACGAACTGGTGCGTGACGCGCTCCGCGAGACCGCGGCGGACGCCGTGTCCGTCCCGGCGGGCTTCACCGACCGGGTGCTGGCCGTCCGGCGGCGGCGCAGGACCCGCAGGATCGTGGCCACCGCGGGCATCACGGCGGCCGTGGTCGCCGTCGCGGTGGCCGTTCCCCTGCTGGGTGACGGCGACGAGGTCCGGCCCGCGAGCCGGATGAACAGCAGCGCGATCATCGGCCACCCCGACCAGTCGCCTCCGAGGGACCTGATCGCGGCGGGGGACAGCGTGCTCGCCGCGTTCTACGTCACCGAGACCGTCAAGCAGGACAACGGGGACACCCTGCGCACCCCCACGTACGGACTGCTGAACCAGAAGACCGGCAAGTACGAGAAGACCAAGAAGTGGGCCTTCCTCGATGTCGCTCCCGGTTCGCGCACCGCCGCCGTGCTGGAGCAGGAGCTGCCGGCCAAACGCATCGGACTGCTCGACCTGATCACCGGCAAGGTGGACCGCTGGATCGAGGTCGATCACGGAGTCGGCGGTGTCGCCTTCTCGCCCGACGGCAAGAAGCTGGTCGCGACCACGTACGCGAAGAACCCCGACCGCAATTACGTGGACCATCCGATGAAGGTCAACGGCAAGAGGCAGCCCGGCCCCTTCCCCAGCAGGACCGGCTTCTCCGTCGTGGACGTGGCGTCCGGCGAGTCCGACTGGCACGAGGTGCCGCAGCCGGAGGACGAGTTCGGCTTCTCGTCCATGAATTCACGTGATGACTTCGACTGGAGTCACGACGGTTCGCTGGTCTTCGCGCGTCTCTCGTCGGAGCCTTACCGCCAGTACTACGACCTGAACGGCGACGAGACCGGTGTGCCCGTCGATGAGAAGTACGTCGGCTACCCCGAAGCAGGGCTCTCGCCCGACGGGAAGCTCGTCGCGGGGGACTTCGCGGGCGGCGTCAAGACCACCGCCACCGAGATCAACGACCCCCGCACCGGCCAGCGGCTCTACAAGATCCCCGGTCAGCAACTGCTCGCCTGGGCCGACAACAAGCGGCTCATCGCCTGGGACATCGCGCCCGGCACGAACGAGTTCCACAACCGGCTCGTCCTCGTCACGATCGGCAACAAGAAGACCGTTCCGCTGAGCGGTTTCCGCCAGGGGAACGACGGCGCGGGCGGGCGCTGGGTGCCGATCTTCGCCACCCGCTGATCGGCCGGCGGGGATCAGCCGGCGGCCGTCAGGCGCTCGTACGCGGTCAGCAGTCCGTCGGTCGTCTCGCGGCAGGCGGGCTGCAGCGGCGCCCTCACCGGACCGGCCGGCAAACCCAGGGCGCCCAGCAGACCCTTCGTCGTCACCGTGCCGGGCAGACCGGAAGCCATCATCAACTCGGTGAGTGGGATCGCGAGTTGCTGCAAGCGGGCCGCCTCGTCCGTCTCGCCGCGGTCGAACGCGTCGATGATCGACCGGAAATGACGTGGGATCACATTCGCCACCGTGCTGATGTATCCGGCGCCACCGATCGCGTACAGGGCGAGTACGTATTCGTCGCAGCCCGTGTAGTACGCCAACTCCGTCGTGGCCAGCACCTTCTGCGTGCCCAGCAGGTCGTACGCGCAGTCCTTCACCGCCACGATCCGCGGGTGTTCCGCGAGCCGCCGCATCGTCTCCGGCTCGATACGGGTGCCGGTGCGGCCCGGGATGTCGTACAGCGCGAGCGGCAGTCCGGAGGCGTCCGCGATCGCCCGGAAGTGTGCCTCGACGGCGTCCTGCGGAGGCCTGCTGTAGTACGGCGTGACGGCCAACAGGCCGTCCGCGCCCGCCTTTTCGGCCTCCAGCGCGAGCTGGACGGAGTGGCGGGTGTCGGCGGTCCCGATGCCCGCGACGACCGCGGCGCGGTTCCCGGCGGCCTCGGCCACCGCCCGCACCAGCGAGGACCTCTCGGTGTCGGTCAGCGTCGGCGACTCCCCGGTGGTCCCGGACAGCACCAGTCCGTCGCAGCCCTCGGAGACCAGCCGCTCGGCCAGCCGCTGGGCACCGTCCAGGTCGAGCAGTCCCTCGTCGGTGAAGGGCGTCACCATCGCGCACAGCGCGCGGCCGAAAGGGCGGGGGCGGGGACGGGAGCGAGGGCGGAGGGGTGGGGGTGAGGTCTCGGTCATGGGAGTAGTCTCGGGGCGCCGACTCGGAAGCTCCACTTAATTCTTCTGTGATGTACAGGTAAGAGATGCTACTGGGTTGTTGCTCGGGGGCGCCCTAGGCACCTGCTCCGGTTTGCGTCACCATGACGGGGACGGCAGTCGGTGATATCGGTCAAGATCGGTCACGGGAGGCGTTATGAGGCTCGGCAAGGCGCTCGCCACCGGAGTCGCGGAGGAACGACCGCGGGCGACGGGCGACGAACTTCCGCTCGGCGAACCGGTCGATGAGACCGAGAGGGCCGAGGCGACCGAGAGGACCGAGAAGGCCGAACGGGTCGAGAGGCCGGCGTCCGCGTCCGAAGAGGTTCCGGTCGCGCGATGAGGGTGCGGCTCCCCGAGGAACGTCCGGCGGAGCCGCCGACCGGATTCAAGATCGCCCACCCGGTGCTGTCCCAGGACGGCGGCCGGGCCGGGTTCACCGGTGTGTCGCTGGGCGGCGCGCTGCCGTACGGGGTCCTCGACGAGGCGCACTGCGTCTACGGCCTGCGGCACCGGGCGCCGCACCGCCGCTGCGACTGCGGCTTCCACTGCGTGCACGACCGCACCACCGCCGAGGCGATGCTGTGCACGGCCGAACACCGGGCCGCCGTACTCCTCGAAGTGACGGTCCTCGGCGCGTACATCCGCTTCGACCTCGGCTTCCGGTACGCGCGGCAGCGGGTGCGCGCCGCCACGGTCGGACCCTGCGTGTGCGGCGCGGTCGCCGTCGCGCTGGCCGACGCCGGCTGGGGCAGACCGGGCTGGCGGGGCCTGGCCGCCTCCTGCGCCGGATGCGTACGGGGGCGTACGGCCGTGTCCCTGGCTACTTTCGCCCGGCTGGGCGGGGAAGGGCTGCGCGTACGGGCCGGGGGCGGGGTGGCGGAGGCCGTCGGGGCCGGGCTGCCCGGGGGGATGGGTGTCTCCGAGCTCGTCGCCGAGGCCGCTCTGCTGCAGGCCCGGCTCGACTGGTTCCAGAGCCAGCTGGCACGGCTCGGCGAGCGGGGCTCCGGGAAGGGGTAGTGGCGGCCCAGCCGGGTACCCGGGCGTTCCCCCCGGACGAAAGGAGGCGGAACGCCATGACCGGGACCACGGACCGGCGGCCGGACGAGCAGCACTCGGTGGGTGAACTCGTCGGGCAGGCCACAGAACAGCTTTCCGAACTCGTACGACAGGAAGTGCGGCTCGCCAAACAGGAGCTGACCGAGAAAGGGCGGCGCGCGGGGCGCGGTGGCGGGCTGCTCGGCGCGGCCGGCGCCGTCGCCTACGTGGGGCTGATGGCCCTCTCCGCGACCGGCGCCGCCGCGCTCTCCCTGGTGCTGCCCGTGTGGGCGGCGGCGCTCATCGTCACCGCCGTGCTCTTCGTGGTCGCGGCCGTGCTGGCGAAGACCGGCCGTGCGCAGCTCGGCCGCGCCACCCCTCCGATGCCCGAGAAGACGCTCGACAGCGTGCGGGCCGACGTCGACGAGATCAAGGAAAGGGCGCACCGATGAAGGACACGAACGGTCCGGTCGAGATCGGCGGGGCCTCGGACAAGCCCGCCGCCGGGGCCGAGGGGCCGGAGGAACTGCGGCGCCAGATCGCGGAGACGCGTACGCAACTCGGCGACACGGTGGAGGAGTTGGCGGCGAAGGTCGATGTGAAGGGTCGGGCGAAGGCGCGGGGGGTGGAGCTGAAGGACAAGGCGTCCGAGGCGGGGCACTCCGTGCAGGGGGCGGCGGTGCAGGCGGGGCATGTCGTGCAGGAGAAGGCCGCCGAGGTCGGGCACGTCGTGCAGGATCGTGTGCCTCAGCCTGTGCGTGATGCTGTGACCGGTGTCGTTCGGGCCGGGTTGCGCAACCCCAGGCCGGTGCTTCTTGCCGGGGCCGGAGTGGTGGTCGCTGCCGGGGTGTTGCGGTGGCGTCGCAACGGCCGTCGGTGAGGGACTCCGTCGGGAGCGTCGTGATGCGTCCGCGGGGCGGTGGGGGCTTGTCGCGCCGTTCCCCGCGCCCCTGAAGATGGGCCGGTTCTACGTCTGCGGGGCGGTGGGGGTCACCCGCGCCGTTCCTCGCGCCCCTGACGGGGTGGGGGTTCGGGAAACCGTGTGGGATGTGGGTCCGGTGTCGGATTTCCTGGGAAACGGGGTCCTGGCTGGCTCCGGTTCGGTGGTGGTGTCGAGAGTGGGCGCCGTAACAGCCGATCGGGGAGAGTTTTGTGAACGTCACCACTACGGCGAGCATTCCGCAGGGCAGGCGGGCCGCCACGCTCGTCATGGCCTGCGTGGGCGTGTTCGTCGCCTATCTGCCGGTCACCACCGTCTCGGTGAGCCTGCCGGCCATCCAGCGGGCGATGCACGCCTCGACCGCCCAACTGGCCTGGGTGTCCGACGCCTTCGTCCTGCCCATGGCCGCCCTCATCCTCACCGCCGGAGTCGTCGGTGACGTCCACGGCCGCAAGAAGGTCTTCCAGGCGGGCCTGGCCTTCTGTGCCGCGGGCGCGGCCATAGCCCTGTCCGCCCAGTCGATCGAGGTCCTCTGGATCGGTCAGGCCTTCGCGGGCATCGGGGCCGCGGCGCTGCTGCCCACGACCCTCGCGCTGATCAGCCATGTCGTCCCCGACCACCGGGAACGCGGCAGGTTCATCGGCCTGTGGGCGATGTCCCTGCTGTCGGCCCTGGCCCTCGGCCCGATCATCGCCGGGCTCGTCCTCGAACACTTCGCCTGGCGGTGGATCTACCTGCTGGCGGTCCCCGCCTCGCTTGTCGCCATGGTCTTCGCGGCCCGGCTGCTGACCGACTCCCGCGCCGCCGGCTCGCGCAGGCTCGACTGGCCCGGCCAGCTCACCGCCGCCCTGGCGATCACCGCACTGGTGTACGGGGTCATCGAGGGCGGCGCCGAGTCCTTCACGGACCCGAAGGTGCTGGTGGCCCTGTTCACGGCCGTCGTCGCCGGTGTCGCCTTCGTGCTGGTGGAGCGGCGCAGCGACAGCCCGATGCTCGACCTGAAGCTGTTCCGCAGCGCGGCCTTCAGCGCCACCACCCTGGTCGCGATGATCAGCTTCCTGGGCCTGATCGGGTTCTTCTTCGCCCTCAGCCTCTACTTCGGCATGGTCCAGCAGCTCACCACCCTGGAGGCGGGGGCCCGGCTGGTCACGGTCAGCCTCATGGCCATCCTGGTGGGAGCGCCGGTCGGCCGTCTGATGCACCGGGTGTCGGCACGTCTCCTGATCACCGGCGGCCTGCTCGTCAGCGCTGCCGCCCTGCTCTCCCTGACCACGATCGACGCCGACACCTCGTACGTCTCGCTGGTCTGGCGGCTGGCGCTGCTGGGCCTCGGCATGGGCCTGGTCATCACGCCCATGACCGCCACCGCTGTCGCCTCCGTACCGCACCACCTGGCGGGCATGGCCGCCGCCGGGAACAACGCCTTCCGGCAGGTCGGCGGCGCCCTCGGTCCCGCCGTCCTGGGCGCCCTGCTCACCAGCCGGGCCACCGACTCCCTGTCCGGACACCTCACCGACGCGGGGCTCACGGGGGCACAGCGGCAGAGTGTCCTGTCGGCCGTGGACGAAGGCGGACTGGGCGCGGTCGCGCGGATGAACCTGGGACCGGCCCAGGGGCGTGCCCTGGGCGCGCTGTCCGAGGCTTTCCTCGACGGCCTCCACCTGTGCCTCATCGTCTCCGCGCTGCTGACACTGCTCGCCGCGGCGGTCGCGGCCGTCCTGCTGCGCAGCCCCCGGCGGACGACGACGCCGGTGGCGGCCGGTTCCGGGGCGGGATCCGCGACCGGCCACGCCCCGGGCGTCGAAACCGGAACCCGATCGACGGTGGGATGAACCCGCGGCGGTGATCCGGCGTCTTACCGGGTGCCCTCCGTGGGGACGGGACGGGCGCCGGTGCGAGGCCCGGACCCAGGAACACACTCCTGGGTCCGGGCCTCACTGCTCGCTCCGCAACCCTGCTCGATGGGATGATCGTCGGCGGTTCCCCGTCCATGCCGTCCCGGCCAGAGAGCGGAAGCGCGCCCGTGGAGTCCCGCACGACCGACCCCCTCGACCCTCTCGATCTGAAGCTGCTGCAGGCGCTCCAGCTGGACGGCCGCGCGCCGTTCAGCCGGCTCGCGGAGGTGCTCGGCGTCTCCGACCAGACCGTCGCGCGCCGCTACCGGCGTCTGCACACCACGGTGGGTCTGCGCGTGCTCGGCATGACCGACGAGAGCCGGCTCGGCAGACAGAGCTGGGTCGTCCGGCTGCGCTGCACGCCCGACGCGGCGGAACAACTGGCCGCCGCACTGGCCCGGCGCCCCGACACCTCGTACATCGGGCTGTTCTCGGGAGGCACCGAGCTGATGTGCGCGATGAAGCCGCGGTCCAGCCAGGAACGGGACGAACTGCTCTTCGACCGGCTGCCGCGCACTCCGCGTGTCATCTCGGTCAGCGCGCACTGCCTGCTGCACTCCTACTACGGCGGCCCGCTCGGCTGGCTCAACAAGATGCGGGCCCTCGACCCCCACGAGGAGGCCGCCCTCACCCCGCCGCCCGTCGCGACGCCCGCCGACCCCGTCACCCTGGACGCGCAGGACGAGGCGCTGCTCGCGGTGCTCCGGCGCGACGGCAGGACCCCGCTCACCGAACTCCAGAGCCGTACCGGGCAGACGGAGTCGGCGGTCAAACGGCGTCTGGACCGGCTGCTCGCCTGCGGGGTCCTCTACTTCGACGTGCAGCACGACCGCAAGTCCCTGGGGCACTCCATCGACGCGATGCTCTGGCTCACGGTGGCCCCCTCCGCCCTCGCCGAGGTCGGGCGCGCGCTCGCGGGGCACCCCGAGGTCGGTTTCGCCGCGGCCGTCACCGGCCAGGCCAACATCGTCGCCGCCGTCCTGTGCCGCGACACCGGCGCCCTGTACACGTATCTGAGCGAGCGGATCGGGGGCCTGGCAGGCGTCCAGGCCGTGGAGACCGTCCTCACCCTGCGCCAGATCAAACAGCTCACCTACGAGCCCGGCCGCTGACAGCCCGCCGTCCCGCGTGCGGACACGACCGAGCCCGGCCCCCCTGACATCGGGGCCGGGCTCGGCGGCGTACGGCCGGAGCGACTCCGGCAAGCACCTGGACGGCTACGGGCGGAACCGCAGCACCTGCGGGTCGTGGTCGCTGATCTGGTCGGAGAACTCCGAGTTGATGTGCACGCTGTCGAAGGTGAAGTCGCGGTCCTTGCGGATCGACGGGCTGATCAGGATCTGGTCGAGGACCTGGCTGTTGCCCTGGTAGTCGTAGCTGTAACGCTCGCTCCTCGGAAGGGACTTGACGGCCGACCACAGGGCGCCGTCGGCCTCCAGGAGCTTCGTCGTCGTCGAGAACTCGAAGTCGTTGATGTCCCCGAGCGTGACGACGTCCGCGTTCCGCTGCTTCGCCAGGATGTCCTTGACGAAGGCGTTCACCGCGGTCGCCTGGAGGTGGCGCTGCGTCTCCGAGCTGCGTACCGGCGGCTGGAACTGCGAGTGCAGCGACTGGTCGCCGCCCTTCGACGCGAAGTGGTTCGCGATCACGAAGACCGGCTTGCCGCGGAAGGAGAACTCGCCCGCGAGCGGCTTGCGGCTGTTCGTCCAGGCCGCGTTCGCCGGGTCGACACGGCCGGGAGAGGCCGTCAGCTGCGCCTTGCCGCGCACCTTGGTGACCCCGACGGCGGTGGTGGCGTCGCCGCCCGGGCGGTCGACGAAGGAGACCCGCGCCGGGTTGTAGAGGAACGCCTGGCGGATGTTGCCGCCCGGCTCACCGCCGTCCGCGAGGTCCACCGGGTCGATGGACCGCCACTCGTAGGCCGGGCCGCCGGCGGCGACGATCGCGTCGGTCAGCTTCTTCAGCGTCAGGCCGGCGGCGACGGTACCGTCGTTCGTCGCGCCGTTGTTGTCCTGGATCTCCTCCAGGGACACGATGTCGGGCGACTGCAGGTGGTCCACGATCGCGGCCGCGTGATCGGCGAACGTACCGTCGCCCGGGTCGAGGTTCTCGACGTTGTACGTGGCGACCGCCAGCTCCGTGCGCGACTGCTTGCGGGTCGTCTCGCGCTCCAGGCCGCCGGACTCGACCGTGCCGATGGTGCGGGCGGTCAGCGTGTAGCCGCCGAACTGGTTGTAGTCGAGGGGGCCTTCGGTGGTGCCCTTCAGGGTGTCCCCGACGTTCGCCGTCGGGAACGGCTGCGTGGCGGTCGGGATCAGCGACTGGATCTGCAGCCGGCCGGTGTTCTGCGCGGAGTACGAGCCGTAGACCGTGCCGCCGCGGCGGTTCGGGTTCTCGTGCGGCTTCACCGTCACCCAGAGTTCCGAGTACGGGTCGGTCGCGGTGACCACGCGCGACGAGCCGATCGCGACGTTCATCCCTTCCAGGGACTCGTAGAAGTCCAGGGCGTACTTCTTCGGCCGCAGCGTGAGACCGTTCGTCGAGCCGGCCGCCGTCGTGTCGCCCTCGGGCGCGTACGCGGCGGGTACGGAACGGCTGTTGACAACGGTGGCCGCGGGCAGCGCGTTGCCGCTCGACACGACCGTCACCGTCGGACGGGTGATCTCGGTGACCGACTGGTTGCCGGTCGAGGCACCGCCCGGCACGAACTCCGTGACCGTGCCCGAGACGGTGACCGAGTCGCCGACGGCGACCTTCGGCGTGGAGCTGGTGAAGACGAAGACGCCCTCACTGGTGGCCGGGTCGTCGTCCGGGGTCGGCCCCTGGATCCAGAAGCCGCGGGACGAACCATAGGTCCGTACGCCCGTGACGATTCCGGCCACGTCCGTGACCTGCTGACCCGCGAGCGGGGAGGTCCGGGTGGAGCCCTGGATGTCGTGGACGGCCACGCTGTCCGCGTGGGCGGGCGACGTGACGACCACCGAGGAAACCGTGGAACAGACGGCGGCGACGGTGAGCGCGGCGATGCGTGCGGAAGACTTGCTCGGCAACGAAATCCCTCCGGGGACGTGCGTGGGCGCCGGGACGAGGGTGGAATCTACGCGCGTCAATCTCGTGCCAGGCCACGGCACTTGTCAAGGTTTCCTGGCTTAACACTTCTGACAGGTTCATGAACCGGGCGGCATGGGCCCAAATCCGTCTAGGCTGAGGTCGTGTTTCCGGGCGGCCGGAGGGTGTTCTCCCGGCGGCCCCGGGACGCCGCGTCGTGCGCCCGGACGGGCGCCGGAAACGCGAGGTGCGTCCAGCAGGACGCCGACACACGAGATCGACGTCCGACGTTCGTCCTAGGAGAACCAGCCGATGTCAGACAGCTCCCCCCTGCCGCCGGTGCGTCTGCGCTCCGAAGCGGAACTCGCACGGGACGCGCTCGCCACGCCGCTCCTGTCGCGTGCCGTGCGGCTCGCCCGCTGGGCAGGCCCGGACACCCGGGTCGGCGCCGGAGGCGAACTCGTCGAGGAACAGCTGCCGGCCGCCGCCGCGGAACTGTCCCTCGACGGCGAGGACGCCGCGGCCTACGCCAGTGAGGCCTGGCGGGTGGCCGTGGACACCGGGCTCGTCGCGGTCGTGGACGAGGAGGAGGGCACGGTCGCCGCCGGCGCCGATCTGACCCTCGTCCTGTCCGGAGCGCCGCAGGACGTCCTGGGGCTGTGGCTCGGCGCCCTGGAGACGGTCCTGGCCGACGCGGTCGTGCCCGACCTCGACGACCTCGTGGACGCCATGGACGAGGGCGGCGAGATCGACTTCTCCACGCTGGACTGGGATCCCGAGGCCGAGGCCGAGTTCCTCGACGGGGTCCTCGGCAACCTCTATCTGCTGACCGCCAGCGAGGACGGGCCCGGCGACGGACCGGTGCCGCTGCCCGCACTCGCCGCGTCGATGATCGTGCCGGACGACATGGGGGAGCCCACCAACGACGTCCTGGAGCAGGTGTCGGACGCGATGATGCGGCTCGACGACCAGTTCCGGGTGCTGGAGCCGGTGGGGCTCGTCGACTTCCAGCCGGTCGACGAGGCGCTCATGGCCGAGGCGGGGGAGGAGCCTGCCGCCCCGTCGGGCGAAGCCGTGGACGATACGGACGTCTCCCGGTACGGGATGGTGCGGCTCACCCCGCTCGGGGTGTACGGCATCCGGGCGCGGCTCCTGGAAGCCGGGTTCGCGGCGCCCGCGGTGGGCGACCTCGCGGACAAGGGCGCCGATGTCCTCCTCGACAGCACGTCCGCGTTCCCGCCCCTGGCCGCGCAGGCGGAGACCGAGCAGTGGCTCGCCCGGCGTGAACCCCTCGCAGCCGCACGGGAGTTGCTCGCCGCGGCGCGTGGGGCCGACGCGGGGGCGCCGCTGCGGCGGCTGCGCTGTCAGCAGGCGCTGTCCCTCGTCGGGACGGAGGCCGCGCCCGCACTGCACGAAGTACTCGACGACGGCGAGCTGGGCGGGCTCGCGAGGGTCTGGCTCGCCGAGCGGGGCGTTCCGGACGTGCCCCCGCCGTCCGAGGAGATGGTCTTCTGGCTGACCGTCGACACGATCGCCGCGCAGCTCGCCGCGGAGGGGAACTCCGAGGAGCTGCAGGCGCTGGTGGAGGGGCTCGCGGCGCAGCACGGCTCGTTCTTCGCCGCGGCCTGGCGGGTGGAGCATCCTGCTACGCCGGACGTGCTGGAGGCGATGGGGCGGTTGCATCCGGACAAGAAGGTGGCGAAAGAGGCGCGGAAGGCTGCGTTCAAGGCTCGGTCGCAGCAAGGTCTGTGACGCGGGGGCCAGGCCCCCGGGCCCCCGGTCCTCAGGCGCCGGACGGGCTGATGAGTCTGTCTGCGGGCCCGGTGGGGGCGAGCCCGAAGGATTGCGCAGTTCCCCGCGCCCCTGAGGCTGTCAGCCCGTCCGGCGTTTGAGGACGAGCGCGGAGCGCGATACGGGGGCGAGGGGCGCAGCCCCATGCAGTGACGGGGAGGGTAGGGGCGGCGGGGGCGAGGAGAAGTGGGTCAGGGGTCGGACGGGTCGTCCATGGAGAGGACCCGTACCGGGATGCCCTCCAGGGCGTCCGGGATCGTGTCCTCGGGGCGGAGCCCGTCGCGGGGAACCTTGCGCGTGACGAACACGACGACGACATCCTCGCCGGACTCCTCGTCACGCCCCGTCCCGACCCCACTCACATTGGCCATCGCCAGCAACCGCTCCTCATGAAGATGGCGTGCCTGACGTGCGTCCACTTCAGCTCGCCTCCCATGCGCCGTACGGTTCGTGCCGGTCCCTGGTACCGAGATTATTCCGGTCCGCGGTGCGGACGCGAGGGCTGATGGGCCGTATGGGGGTCGTGGGGCCGCAGGGACGGATCGGGGCGCGTTCACACAACGGGGGCCCGGAAAGTCGGGCGGCGTTCAACCGGCGTTAAGTCACGGGCGGGACCGTGTGGCCGACCCCCGGGTCCGCCGTTCCTCGCTCCTCGCCCGCCGCTCACTGCTCGCCACGGTCACACTCCACCGTCACAGGAGACAGCATGTCGCTCACCCGCAGGGACTTCGCCAGACGATCCGCGATCACCGGTGCCGGTGTCGCCCTGATCGGCAGCGTCGGCACACTCGCCACCGCGCCCGGCGCCCTCGCGTCCACGGACACCGAGACCTCGGGCGACGACGGCGACGAGGGCTACGGCGAAGGTGACGCCGGCGAGCGGCACGGCGGGGCCGTCGGGTACGGGCCGCTGCTGGCCGACCCCGAGGGCGTGCTCGCGCTGCCCGCCGGGTTCTCGTACCGCGTCGTCACGTACAGCGGGAAGACCAAGCTGGAGTCGGGCGAGTACACCCCCTCCAACCACGACGGCACGGCCACCTTCGACGGGCCGCGCGGCACGACCCTCCTCGTCAACAACCACGAGCTGAAGGGCCCGCGCGCCAACTGGAAGTACCCGGTGCCGCTGACCGAGGGCCTCGTCTACGACCCGGCCGCCTCCGGTGGCTGCACGGTCGTCGAGGTGCGTCCCGGCGGCGCGGTCGCCGAGTGGGTCGGCATCGCGGGCACCTCCACCAACTGCGCGGGCGGCAGCACCCCGTGGGGCACCTGGCTCACCTGCGAGGAGAACTCCGACCGGGCCGGCGAGAACGGCATGACCAAGGACCACGGGTACGTCTTCGAGGTCGACCCGGGCGACCGCCGGGCCAACCGCGACCCCAAGCCCCTGAAGTTCTTCGGCCGGTACGACCACGAGGCCGTCGTCATCGACCCCAAGCGCGGCCACGCGTACCTCACCGAGGACGACTCCGAGCCCAACGGCCTGTTCTTCCGCTGGAAGCCCCCGCACGGTTTCACCCACGGCCGCGGCAAGTTCCGTACCCTCGCCGACGACGCGGGCGTGCTCCAGGCGCCCAAGTGCTATGACTCCGGCGGCCGTTACGTCGACGACCTGTCCCGCGCCACGAAGATCGGCACGGTGTACGGGGTCGACTGGATCGACGTGCCCGACCGCGACGGGAAGACCGTTCCGGTGCGCGAGCAGTTCGACACCGGCGAGGTCACCCGCGCCCGCAAGCTCGAAGGCATGTGGTGGAGCGACGGCGGCACGTACATCGTGTCCTCGTACGCCCGTGACGAGAGCCCCGTCCAGCACGACGGGCAGGTCTGGTTCTACGACCCCAAGCGCCGCACGCTGACCCTGAAGGTGCTGCTCGGCGTGAACCCCGACCCGTCGAAGGACGGCGCCTTCGACGGTCCGGACAACATCACCGTGTCGCCCTACGGCGGCCTCGTCATCGCCGAGGACGGCGAAGGCGTCTCGCACCTCTTCGGTGCGACGGACAGCGGTCGTACGTATCCCATCGCCCGCAACGACCTGAACATCGGCACCGCGGAGGAGCCCGAGTTCAGCGAGTTCACCGGCGTCACCTTCTCGCCCGACGGAAAGACCCTGTACGCCAACATTCAGGTGCCGGGCATCATGGTCGCGATCAAGGGACCCTGGAAGCGGCAGAAGCGTCGCTGAGTGCTTTCCGCGAAGGGGTGAATTAATCGCTCGCCCGGCTCGTGGCATGCCTTCTACAGTGGACAACGTCCAGGTGTGAAGGCGGGATCTGCTCCTACTGGCCCTGGACACACAATTTCATGCACCTCCCGGTGCGATGGCTGTGGCTACTTCTCTTCCAAAGAATCCAGGCCGCAGCCGACTTGATCTCGGGAGGGGCAGCAAAAGGTGTGTGCCCGGTGCGCAGGCAGCGGTTACTTCATTGGATCGGACTGTTGCGGGTTCAAGTCCCGTCATCGGCCTCGGGCCGGTGTAGCTCAATTCGGTAGAGCATCTGGAAAAGTCCGCCGCCGACCCTTGAACTCGGGCACGCTCCCTTTGCTGCGCCTCCCTCCGGAACATTCATGAATTCGGGGGAATTCACCATGGCGCGGTTCAACACCAAGGCGGCGAAGGCCCGGGGCACCTCGCGTGTCACGTCCACGGGGCGGGTGCTGCGGACGTACGAGGGCGGGCGGGGGGCGGAGCGCGACCCGCGTTCCGAGCTCTTCCTGCTGTCCATCGCCAACTTCGTCGCGCAGAAGACCTTCTACGAGAGCGGCGAGGCGCGCGACGACCGGTTCGCCACACTCGTACGGCGGCTCGCCGTCGCCGACCCGTCGTGGACGGCCGCCCTGCTCGACTGGCTGCGCGGCGAGGGCAACATGCGGACCGCGTCGCTCGTGGGCGCCGCCGAGTACGTCAAGGCGCGTCTCGACGCGGGTGCCACGGACGGGCCGGCGAACCGGCAGGTCGTCGCGTCCGTGCTGCGGCGCCCGGACGAGCCCGGTGAACTGCTCGCCTACTGGACCTCGCGGTACGGGCGGGCCGTGCCCAAGCCCGTGAAGCGCGGGATCGCCGACGCCGTACGGCGGCTGTACGGGGGCAGGTCGCTGCTCAAGTACGACACGGCGTCCAAGGGGTATCGCTTCGGCGACGTCCTGAACCTCGTGCACGCTTCGCCGGATCCGGAGAAGCCGTGGCAGGGCGAGCTGTTCCGGTACGCGCTCGATCGTCGGCACCACCCCGACACCGCCGTGCCGCCCGCGTCCGACCGGGTGCTCACCGCGCACCGGGAGTTGATGGCTCTGCCGGTGGAGGAGCGGCGGGGTGTCGTGACCTCCGAGGGCGGTGCCGGGCGGCTCGCGGAGGCCGGGATGACCTGGGAGGCGCTGGCCGGATGGCTGCAGGGGCCGATGGACGCCGCTGCCTGGGAGGCCGTGATTCCGTCCATGGGGGCCATGGCTCTCGTGCGGAACCTTCGGAACTTCGATGAGGCCGGGGTCTCGGACGAGGTGGCTGCTCTGGTTGCGCAGAAGATCAGTGATCCGGGCGAGGTCGCGCGGTCCCGGCAGTTTCCGTTTCGGTATCTCGCCGCCCATCAGCACGCGCCCTCGCTGCGGTGGGCCCATCCGCTGGAGCAGGCGCTCGGGCATTCGCTGGCCAACGTGCCGGCGCTGGACGGGCGGACGCTCGTCCTCGTCGACCGGTCCGGCTCGATGTTCCACTCGCGGATGTCCGACCGCTCGGAGCTCAACCGGGCCGACGCGGCGGCGATCTTCGGCGCGGCGCTCGCGCTGCGGGCCGAGAAGGCCGATCTCGTCGAGTTCGGCACCAGCAGTGATGTGGTGCGGTTCCGGCGGAGTGAGTCCGTACTGAAGGTGCTGGGGCGGTTCGGTGATCTGGGCGGCACCAACACCAGTGAGGCCGTGCGCAAGCACTACCGGAAGCACGACCGGGTGCTGATCGTCACCGACGAGCAGGCCACGTACAGCCACTACGGGGATCCGACCGAGCAGGTTCCGGCGCATGTGCCCGTGTACACCTGGAATCTCGCGGGGTATCGGGCCGGGCATGCGGCGTCGGGGGGCGGGGCCGGGGCGGCCGGGGGCGGGGCCGGGGTGGGGAATCGGCATGTGTTCGGGGGGCTCTCGGATGCTGCTTTTCGGATGGTTCCGCTGCTTGAGTCCGCTCGGGATGCCGATTGGCCCTGGGCTGTCTGAGGTGTTGTGAGTGGGTTCGCGCTTGGGTGCGGGCCCACTCGTGCTCGGGGCTTGCCAGGGCCATGAGTGACATCTAACATTTTAGTTATGACTATTCGGCCGGTGTCGCGGACGCTCCTTCGGGATCAGGCCTACGCGTCCCTTCGTGACGCCATCGTGGCCGGGGAGATCGAGCCCGGCGCGGTCGTGCGCGACGCCGAGCTCGCCGAGCGGCTCGGGCTGTCCAGGGCGCCCGTACGGGAAGCCTTCGCGCGGCTCGTCGACGAAGGGCTGCTGGAGAGCAAGCCGCAGAGCTATACGCGGGTGACCGCGGTCGTCGCCGCCGATGTGCGGGACGCGGCGGCCGTCGTCGGGGCCATGCACGAGCTGGTCGTGCGCGTCGCCGTGCCGCGGCTGGGTGGGGCGGATGTCAATGCCATGCGGTCGGCGAACGCGCGGTTCTCGCATGCCGTGCGTGCGGGGGATGTCGATGCCGCCCTGCGTGCCGACGACGAGCTGCACGACGTGCTGGTGCGGGTGAGTGGCAATCGGGCTGCCGCGGCCACCGTTGCGCGGTACACGCCGTTGATTCGACGGCTGGAGCGGCGGCGGTTCGGTGAGGGGGGCAACTGCCGCTCGGCCGGGTTGCACGAGCGGCTCATCGAGGCGTGTGCGGAGGGTGACGTGGATGGCGCGGTTCGGGTTACCTCGGAGATCTGGCGGGGGCTCGAAGGGCTTGTCGACCTTGACTGATCTGGCTGTGTGACCTTGGAGGATCCATGTCTCTGGACTCGTTCGAGCGGTATCCCCTTCTGTTCGGGCCGTCGCCCGTGCATCGGTTGGAGCGGTTGACCGCGCATCTCGGTGGGGCCTCGCTCTGGGCCAAGCGGGAGGACTGCAACTCCGGTGTCGCGTACGGGGGCAACAAGACCCGGAAGCTGGAGTACCTCGTCGCGGACGCGCTCGCCAAAGGGTGCGACACGCTCGTGTCGATCGGTGGGGTGCAGTCGAACCACACCCGGCAGGTCGCTGCCTGTGCCGCTCGGGCCGGGCTCAAATGCGTGCTCGTGCAGGAGAGTTGGGTGGACTGGCCCGACTCCGTGTACGACAAGGTCGGCAACATCCTGATCAGCCGGCTGGCCGGGGCCGATGTGCGGCTCGTGCGGGCCGGGTTCGGGATCGGGTTCAAGGAGAGCTGGGAGCTGGCGCTGCGGGAGGTCGAGGAGGCGGGCGGGAAGCCGTACGCCATTCCCGCGGGGGCCTCTGATCATCCGCTCGGTGGGCTTGGGTTTGCCGGGTGGGCTTATGAAGTCGCCCAGCAGGAGGCGGAGTTGGGGGTTTTCTTCGACACCGTTGTTGTGTGTTCCGTTACCGGGTCCACTCAGGCCGGGATGGTGGCCGGGTTCCGTGCGCTGGAGGAAGCCGGGGGGCGGGGGCGGCGTGTTGTCGGGATCGATGCGTCTGCCGCGCCCGATCGGACTCGGGAGCAGATTTCCCGGATCGCTCAGAACACCGGGCGGCTCATCGGTGTGCGGGCGGAGTTGACCGAGGCCGATGTCGAGTTGGACGGGCGGTATCACGGGGGGACCTACGGGATTCCCGACGACGTGACGTTGGAGGCCATGCGGCTGGCCGCTCGGACCGAGGGCATGGTCACCGATCCCGTGTACGAGGGGAAGTCCATGGCGGGGATGGCCGATCTCGTGACGCGCGGGGAGATCGGGCGGGAGTCTGTGGTGTTGTACGCGCATCTGGGTGGGCAGCCTGCGTTGAATGCGTACAGCGCTCTGTTCTGACGGTGGTTGTTCTGAGGTGCGCCTGCGGTGGGGGTGAGGGTGGGGGCGGGGCAGGTGCGTCGGCGGGTGGCGCGTGGTGGGGTGGAGCGGGTGTTTACAGGGACTGGGCCGACGGCTTGACCATGCCTCGGACCGTGCGGGACTTGACGAAGTTGCCGAGGGCCGTCATCTCCCATTCGCCGGAGAACTGCTTGATGAGCTTGGCCATCATCACGCCGGTCTGGGGCTCCGCGGTGGTGAGGTCGAAGCGGACCAGTTCCTCGCCCGTGGCCGCGTCCAGGAGGCGGCAGTAGGCCTTCGCCACTTCGGTGAACTTCTGGCCGGAGAAGCTGTTGACCGTGAAGACCAGGCCCGTCACCTCTTGGGGGAGACGGCCGAGGTCCACGACGATCACCTCGTCGTCACCGCCGCCCTCGCCCGTGAGATTGTCGCCGGAGTGCTTGATCGCGCCGTTCACGATGGAGAGCTTGCCGAAGTAGCAGCTGTCGATGTGGTTGCGGTTCGGGCCGTAGGCGATGACGGAGGCGTCGAGGTCGATGTCCTTGCCCCGGTACGCCGGCTCCCAGCCCAGGCCCATCTTCACCTGGGAGAGGAAGGGGCTGCCGCCCTTGGTGAGGGAGACTGTCTGGTTCTTCTGGAGGTTTACTCGGCCCTTGTCGAGGTTGATCTTGCCGGTGCCCGGGGCGGGCGGTGCCACCGGGGGAGTCGGGGGCGCGGGCGGGGCCGCCGGTGTGGTGACCGGGGGTGCCGACGGGGGCTGGTGGAGGGTGGGGGCGGCCACCGGGGCCGGGGCGGCCGGCTCCTCGACCGTCACGCCGAAGTCCGTGGCGATGCCCGCCAGGCCGTTCGAATATCCCTGGCCGACCGCGCGGGCCTTCCATGCGCCGTTGCGCAGGTAGACCTCGACGATGACCAGGGCCGTCTCCGCGCCGAGCTGGGGCGGGGTGAAGGAGGCGAGGACCGAGCCGTCGTCCGCGTTGCGGATCGTCGCCGTCGGCTCGATGCCCTGGAACGTCTGGCCCGCCGCGTCCGGGCTCGCGGTGACGACGATCTTCTCGATGCCCTGGGGCACGGCTGTCGTGTCGACCGTGATCGAGTCGGGGGAGCTGCCGCCGCCGGAGCGGTACGTCACGCCCTGGCCGGACGGCTGGTTGTAGAAGATGAAGTCGTCGTCGGAGCGCACCTTGCCGTCGGCGGTGAGCAGCAGGCCCGATACGTCGAGCCGCACCGGGGCGGCGACGTCCACCGTCACGCGGGTGACGGGGAGAGGGATGTTCGAGCCGGGGGTCATAGCTGTCATGCCGGGTGAACGAGCGGACCGGCTTTGCCGTTCCCTTACCAAGCGGGGAATCGGCCGAGCGGGTCAGTGGCGGTTGCGGGGGTGGTTGCGGGCGGTTCGTTCGTTGCCGTGTTTGTAGTTGCCCGTCCAGCGGGCCATGACGAGCTGGGGGTCGCCCTTCTCCACCTCCGCGAGGAATCGGGTGGCTCTTGGGCCGCGGAGGGTCGTTGCGGGGCGGGGGCCGTGAGTGATCGTGACCGTGTCGTCGGGGTGCTGGGTGTAGGTGAAGCCGTTTGGTTTGGGCATGGGGGGATGTTAGGGCGGGGGGTGGGGGGTCGCCTAAGGGTTTTCGCCCCCGCCGCCCCTACCCGTTCCCGTCCCGTCGGGGCTTCGCCCCGAGCCCCGTGGGGGGGGGTGGGCCCAAAGGATTGCGCAGTTCCCCGCGCCCCTGGGTACCTGGGGGCGCGGGGAACTGCACAACGGGGGCGAGGGGGCGCAGCCCCCATGCGGTGACGGGATGGGTAGGGGCGGCGGGGGCGAGGAAAGGGTTAGGGGATCACCACGATCTTTCGGCCGATGCCTGAGGCGAACTGGTCCAGGGCCTGGGGGTACTGGTCCAGCGGGAGGCGGTCGCTGATGAAGATGTCCGGGTCCAGGACGCCCGTCGCGAACAGTTCCGCCGCACGCTCGAAGCTGTGGAGCACCGCCATCGAACCGGTGATCGTGATCTCCTGGTTGTAGATGCGGTACGGGTCGATGGACACCCGCGTCGCGTAGTCGGCCACCCCGAACTGGAGGAACGTGCCCGCCTTGGCGACCCGTTCCAGGCCGTCCTGGATCGCCGCCGCGTTGCCCGTGGCGTCGACCACCAGGTCCCAGCCCTGCGGCCGGTCCAGCTCGTCGGCGCTGGTCGCGGACGCGGAGACGCCCAGCTTCTGGGCGGTCGTGAGGCGCTGCGCGTTGATGTCGACCATGTCGACGCTCGCCGCGCCCGTCCGCTTCGCCAGCTCCAGCATCATCAGGCCCATCGTCCCGGAGCCGTAGATCAGGACGTGGGAGCCAAGGCGGGAGTTGAGGACGTCGTAGCCGCGTACCGCGCAGGAGAGCGGTTCGATCAGGGCCGCGTCCTGGGTGCGTACGTGCTCGGGGAGCTTCACGCAGTTCGCCACCGGTGCGACCGCGTACTGGGCGGCGCCGCCCGCCGTGGTGACGCCGATCGCGGCCCAGCGCTCACAGAGGTTGTTGTGGCCCGTACGGCAGTAGCGGCACTCGTAGCAGTAGAGGGAGGGGTCCACGGCGACCTGGTCGCCGACCGATAGTTCGGTGACCTGCCGGCCCACGCCGACCACCTCGCCCGCGAACTCGTGGCCGGGGACGATCGGCAGCTTGGGGGCGAACTCGCCCTGGAGGATGTGCAGGTCCGTGCCGCACAGCCCGCAGGCGGACACCTCCACGACGACCTCGCGGGGGCCCGGCGTCGGGTCCGGGACCTCGGAGACGACGGCCTTTCCGACGGACTCGATGACTGCGGCCTTCATTTCACGGCTCCCAGCGACAGGCCCTGGACCAGTTTGTCCTGGGCGGCGAACCCTGCGGCGAGCACCGGCAGGGAGACGACGAGCGACGCGGCGCACACCTTCGCCAGGAACAGGCCCTGGCTGGTGATGAAGCCGGTCAGGAAGACGGGGGCTGTCTCCGCCACCACGCCTGTGAGTACCCGGGCGAACAGCAGTTCGTTCCAGCTGAAGATGAAGCAGATGAGGGAGGTGGCCGCGATACCGGGGAGGGCGATCGGAGCTACGACGCGGGTGAGGATGGTGGGGAGTTTCGCGCCGTCTATCTGTGCCGCCTCGATGATCGCCACCGGGACCTCGGAGAGGAAGGACTGCATCATCCACACCGCGATCGGCAGGTTCATCGAGGTGTAGAGGATGACCAGGAGCCAGATGTTGTCCAGCATTCCGGTGTTCTTCGCGAAGAGGTAGATCGGGAGGAGGCCCGCGACGACCGGCAGCATCTTCGTGGAGAGGAAGAAGAAGAGGACGTCCGTCCACTTCTTGACCGGGCGGATGGAGAGCGCGTACGCCGCGGGGAGGGCGAGGATCAGGACCAGGAGCGTCGACGCCAGGGACGCCACGGTCGAGTTGATCAGGGACGGCCAGGGGCTCGCCCCGCCGCCGGTGCCGAAGAACTCGCGGTAGCCGTCGAGGGTGAGGGGCGCCGCGAAGGACGGTGGATTCGTCGCCGCGTCCTCCTCGGAGTGGAAGGACGTCAGCGCCATCCAGGCGATGGGCAGGAAGAAGACGATGCCGGCCAGCCAGGCGACCAGGCCGAGGCCCCGTCCTTTGGGGCGGCGGGGGCCTGGGTCGGCGGACTTGGTGCTGCTGGGGCGTACACGTACGGCTGTGGCGCTCATGCGCGGCCCACCTCCTCGCGGAACAGGGACGAGACCACGCGCAGCGCGAAGGTCGCGATGATGATGGAGCCGATGACGACCAGGACGCCGGCCGCGGAGGCGAGGCCGTTCTCGTGGGCCTGGTAGAAGGTCTGGTAGACGGTGTAGGGGAGGTTCGCCGTGCCCAGACCGCCCGAGGTGATGGTGAAGACCGCGTCGAAGTTCTGCACGATGTAGATCGAGCCGAGCAGGGCGCCCAGTTCGAGGTAGCGGCGCAGGTGGGGCAGCGTGAGGTAGCGGAAGACCTGCCAGTTGCTCGCGCCGTCGACCCTGGCCGCCTCGATCTGCTGGTGGTCCCGGCTCTGCAGGCCCGCCAGCAGGATCAGCATCATGAAGGGCGTCCACTGCCAGACGAGGGACGCCTCGATGGCGAGCAGCGGGGTGTTGGAGATCCAGTCGGGCTGTGGGCCGCCCACATAGTGCAGCAAGCCATTGAGCAGGCCGTACTCAGGGTTGTAGAGCACATGCTTCCAGAGCAGGGCGGCTGCTACGGGCACCACCAGGAAGGGCGCGATCAGGAGGGTGCGGACCAGGCCGCGGCCCCGGAACTTGCGGTCCAGGAGGAGGGCGAGGCCCAGGCCCAGGACCAGGCTGGCCAGGACGACGCCGACGGTGAGCAGGATGGTCGTCCAGACCGACTTGCGCAGGGCCGCGTCGGTGAGGACCTCGGTGTAGTTGCCGAAGCCCGTGAAGCTGCGGGCGTCCGGGTAGAGGGAGTTCCAGTCGAAGAAGGAGATCACCAGCGTGGCCACGAACGGCAGCTGGGTCACGGCGATCATGAAGATCAGGGCGGGCAGGAGCGGGGCCCGGGTCGCCCAGGCGCGCATGCGGCCGGAGGGCTGCTTCTTCTGCGTGTGTACGGATGGTGCGGCCACGGGGGCTGTCGTTGTCGCGGTCATCGTCCCTCGTACTCCTCGGCGATCTCCTCGGCCAGCTTCTGGGACTTCTTCAGGGCCGACTCGACGGACTGGCGTCCGGCGATGGCCGCGCTGATCTCCTGCGAGACCTTGGTGCCGAGATCGGTGAACTCGGGGATGCCGACGAACTGGATGCCGGGCGCGGGCCGCGGCTGTACGCCGGGATCGGTGGGCCGGGCGCCCTCGATGGCTTCCTTGGTCATCTCCTGGAAGGCGCCGGCCTCCTTGCGGTAGTCGGCGTTCGTGTACGTCGAGGCGCGCTTGCCGGCCGGCACGTTGGACCAGCCGATCTCGTCGCCCACCAGCTGCTCGTACTCCTTGCTGGACGCCCAGGAGACGAACTTCCACGCCTTGTCGGGGTTGCGGGAGGCGTCCTGGATGCCCCAGGCCCAGGTGTAGAGCCAGCCGGAGGACTCCGTCTTGTCGACCGGCGCCGGCACGTAGCCGATCTTGCCCTTGACCGGGGACTTCGCCGACTCCAGGGAACCGGCCGCGGAGGTGGCGTCGTACCACATGGCGACCTTGCCCTGGGTCAGGTTGTTGAGGCACTCGGCGAAGCCGGACTGGGCCGCGCCGGACTCGCCGTGCTTGCGGACGAGGTCCACATAGAACTTGGTCGCCTTCTCGAACTCGGGGGAGTCGAGCCGTGCCTTCCAGTCCTTGTCGAACCAGGTGCCGCCGAAGGTGTTCACGACCGTGGTGAGCGGGGCCATGATCTCGCCCCAGCCGGGCAGGCCGCGCAGGCAGATGCCCTTCATGCCGGACTCTGCGCCGTCGGCCTCGGCGGCGAGGTCGGCGACCTCGTCCCAGGTCGGGTGGTCGGGCATCGTCAGGCCCTTCGCCGCGAACACGTCCTTGCGGTACATCAGGAAGGACGACTCGCCGTAGAAGGGCTGTCCGTAGAGCTTGCCGTCCTCCGCGGTGAGGGACTGGCGCATGGGCTTGAGGACGTCCTGCTCGTCGTAGCCCGGGTCCTTGGCGACGTACGAGTCCATCTCGTGCAGCCAGTCGTTCTTGGCGTAGATCGGTATCTCGTAGTTGGAGAGCGTCGCGACGTCGTACTGGCTGGCCTGGTTGGCGAAGTCCTGGCTGATCTTGTCGCGGACGTCGTTCTCCGGCAGCACGGTGAAGTTCACCTTGATGCCGGTCTCCTTGGTGAAGTGCGCGGCGGTGAGCTTCTGCAGCTCCACCATCTGCGGGTTGTTGACCATGAGGACGTTGATGGAGTTGCCACCGGAGCCCGCACCGCCCGCTCCGGCCCAGCAACCGGAGAGCAGCGGGGCGAGCAGCGTCCCTGCGGCGGCCGCGGCGAACATCGCGCGCGGCCTCCGTCGGCTCTGGGTTCGCATGGATCACTCCTGGATGTATCAGTACAAATGGGATGACAAGGGGATGGCAGAGGGATGGACAGGGACTTGCGAGGGACTGGCAGGGGGAGGGTGGTGCCGCTGTAGTGGGTCGGTCGGGTGTGCGGACTCCGGGGTCAGACCCGGATGACCTGAGGGCCCTGCATCGAATAGCGGTGGGCCTCGGAGGTGGGGAGGAACGTGCTGGTGACGATCGCCTCCAGGGCGCTGATCTCCGCGAAGCGGCAGAAGCTGACGGCACCGAACTTGGTGTGCACGCCCGCGAAGACCGTGCGGCGCGCGGCCCTGATGGCCTGTGACTTGACCTCGCTGACGGCTGGATCGGGGGTGGTGAGGCCGTGTTCGCGCGAGATGCCGTTGGCGCCGATGAACGCCAGGTCGATGACGAAGCCCGCGAGCATCTTCGTCGTCCAGTGGTCGACGGTGGCCAGCGTGCCGGGCCTGACCCGGCCGCCGAGCAGCAGGACCGTCTTGTTGTCGGCCTCGGCGAGCGCGCCCGCGGTGGCCAGGGAAGCGGTGACCACGGTCAGCGGTCGGTCCCTGGGCAGTGACTCGGCGATGAGCTGGGGGGTGAAGCCCTCGTCGACGAAGACCGTCTCCGCGTCCCCGAGCAGCTCGGCCGCCGCGGCGGCGATCCGGCGCTTCTCGGGTACGTGGCTGGTGGCGCGGAAGGCGAGCGTCGTCTCGAAACCGGCGCTCTCCACGGGGTAGGCGCCGCCGTGGGTGCGGCGGACGAGGCCGTGGTCCTCCAGGGCGCGCAGATCGCGGCGCACGGTCTCCCTGGCGACGCCCAGCTCGGCCGCGAGCTCGTTCACGTCGACGGCGCCCGTGCGTCGGGCGGTCTTCACGATCGCCCGCTGCCGTTCTTCCGCGCTCATGCCCGACACCCGCTTCCGCTCCCTTGCGTACGCGCCTACTGCCCGTTCGGGCCCGTTCGACCCATGGGGGAAGTTCTACAGCGGGTACGCGCCACTGACCAGGTCTGTTGCGGGTCCGATGGCGCCCGTGTGTGCCCGTTGGGTGAGACGGAGGCCCGCGGCGGACCTGCGGCGGAGCGTAATTCGGGCAGGGGGCGTGCCCGAACGGCGGGGCGGACGGGCCCGTTCGGTGCCCGTCCGCCCTGTGAGGTCGTCCGTGTGGAGTGGCTTGAAGTGTCGACGGGGCCCGCTGCGGCCGGCCCGGAGCGTCAGTAGGGCCACACCGGGGGGTTGGTGACGAAGGCGCCGCCGAGGCGGGCGTGGTCCGGGTTCGCCGGGTCCAGTTCGCCCTGGTCCGCGATCAGCTTCTCGGCGTACTGCTCGGAGTCGTCCTGCGGCTCGTAACCCAGCGCGCGGGCACTCGACAGGTCCCACCACAGGCGCGTGTTGGCGGAGGAGCCGTAGACGACGCTGTGGCCGACGTGCTCGGCGGTCAGGGCCGCGTGGAAGAGGCGGGCGCCGTCGCCGGGGCTCATCCAGACCGACAGCATGCGCACGGTGGTCGGCTCCAGGAAGCAGGAGCCGATGCGCACGGAGACGGTCTCCAGACCGTGCTTGTCCCAGTAGAACTGCGCCAGGTCCTCGCCGAAGGACTTGGAGAGGCCGTAGAAGGTGTCCGGGCGGCGGGGTGTGTCGATGGGGATGAGCGCGCCGGGTTCGTGGGGTGCCTCGCCCTCGGGGCGCGGGGTGAAGCCGACCGCGTGGTTGGAGGAGGCGAAGACGATCCGCCCGACGCCCTCCTCGCGCGCGGCCTCGTACAGGTTGTACGTGCCCTCGATGTTCGCCTTCAGGATCTTCTCGAAGGTGGACTCGAGGGAGATGCCCGCGAGATGGATGACGGCGTCAACGCCCCGGACGGCCTCGCGCAGGGCCTCCTTGTCGCCGAGGTCCGCGGTGATCGCGTCGGGCTCGCCGTCGATGGGCCGCATGTCGAGGAGGCGCAGTTCGTAGCCGTAGGCGGGGAGCAGTCCGCGCATCAGGGTGCCGAGGCCGCCGGCGGCGCCGGTGAGCAGGACAGTGCGGGGAGCGGTGCGCGGAGCGGGCATCCTCGGGTCTCCTAGAATCAGCAGCCGTATGCATATGCGTAAGCGTGTACGGCATTCACATCCATGGACACGCTATGGATCGTTCGCCGCTCGCGTCAAGTGTCGCGCGAAGGGTGGGGATCCGTTGTCGGTCGGTTTGATTTCCGGTCCTTTCTTGCTCCGGAATTGCTCCGGGAATGCGGGTTTGCCCGCTTGACCGGTCCCGACGGCGAGCTCTAGCGTGGGCGAGTTCAGAGATATGGACGCAAATCAGAAACGTGCACGGGTGGCGTGTACGTACATGCTCTAGGGAGAGCCCGTGTCGTCAGCCCCCCTCGCCGCTCGACTCAGTATCCCCAGCGGGCCGCTGTTCTTCCCCGTCACCGCGTACGACCGTGACGGAGCCATCGATCTGGACGTCTACCGCGAGCACGTCCGGCGGGGCGTGGAGGCCGGTGCCGCCGCCGTCTTCGCCTGCTGCGGCACCGGCGAGTTCCACGCGCTCACGCCCGAGGAGTTCCAGACCTGCGTCCGGGCCGCCGTCGAGGCGACCGCGGGCCGGGTGCCCGTCGTCGCGGGCGCGGGCTACGGGACCGCCCTCGCGGTGCGGTACGCGCGGCTCGCCGAGGAGGCCGGCGCCGACGGGCTGCTCGCCATGCCGCCGTACCTGGTGGTCGCCGGGCAGGAGGGGCTGCTGCGGCACTACACGGAACTGGCCGGCGCCACCTCGCTCGACATCATCGTGTACCAGCGCGACAACGCCGTGTTCACCCCGGAGACCGTGGTCGCACTGGCCCGCACCGAAGGGGTCATCGGCTTCAAGGACGGCACCGGCGACCTCGACCTCATGCAGCGCATCGTCAGCGCCGTACGGTCCGAGGTGCCGGGCGAATTCCTGTACTTCAACGGGCTGCCGACCGCCGAACTCACCGGCCTCGCCTACCGGGGCATCGGCATCACGCTCTACTCGTCCGCCGTCTTCTGCTTCGCGCCCGAGATCGCCCTCGCCTTCCACCGCGCCATGGGCTCCGGCGACGACGCGACCGTCAACCGGCTGCTCGACGGCTTCTACCGGCCGCTCGTCGAACTGCGCGCCCAGGGCCGCGGATACGCCGTCTCGCTCGTCAAGGCCGGGGTACGGCTGCGGGGGCTCGACGTGGGCGAGGTACGGCCGCCGCTGCACGAACCGGCCGAGGACCACCTCAAGCAGCTCGCCCAGCTGATCGAACGCGGCCACGCGCTGCTGGAGGAGGCCAAGTGAGGGCGTCGGCCTTCGTCTACCCGTGGGACGTCAACGGCGACCCCGGGGCGGCGGCACGCATCGCCGGGCTCGGCGTACGGCAGGCGACCCTCGCGTCCGCGTACCACTCCACGCGCGCGCTGACCCCCCGCCACCCCCGCCACCGCATCGTCACCGCGCTGCACGCCGCCGTCCTCTACCCGCCGGACGCCGGACGCTGGCAGGGGCGCAGACTGCGGCCGTACGCGGCCGGCGACTGGGCGCCCGGCGACGCGTACGGGGAGGCCGCCGAGGCGCTCACGGGCGCGGGGCTCGACGTGCACACCTGGGTGGTCCTCGCCCACAACTCCCGTATGGGCGAGGAGTTCCCGGACACCTCCGTCACCAACGCGTACGGGGATCGCTATCCGTGGGCTCCCTGCATCGCGCAGCCCGGGACCCGCGCCCATCTGACCGACCTGGCCGTGGAGGCGGCCGTACGGCCGGGAGCGGCGGGCACGGAACTGGAGTCCCTCGGCTGGTACGGGCTCCCGCATCTGCACGCCCACGACAAGACGTCCGGTGTCGCACTCGGGGACGCCGGGACGTACCTGATGTCACTGTGCTTCTGCCCGTCGTGCCGTGACGGGTATACGCAACTGGGTCTCGACGCCGATGAGTTGGCGGCCTCGGTCCGGCGCGCCCTGGAGCCCGTGTGGCGCGGCGAGACGCCCGCCGGGGGCTGGGAGGCCGTGGAGAAGCTGCTGGGCGGCGAGCTCGCGACGGCCACGCGCGCGTGGCGCGACACCGCTGCCCGCTCCCTCCAGACGGACGTCGTCGGCGCGGTCCGGGCGGCGGCCCCCGAGGGCTTCCGCGTCCTGCTGCACGCGGACCCGGACTCGTACCACGTGGGCGCGAACGCCGGCGTGGACCCGCGGCACATCCTGACCGTCGCCGACGGCGTGGTCGTCCCGTGCGGGGGAGGGTCGGCGCTGCTCGCCCCCTTCGCGGCGCACGCCGCAGAGGGAAACGTGCTGGCGGCCAACTTCCCCGTGGTCGCGGGGATGGGCGGCAGCCCGGCGACCCTCCACGAGGACGCGACGCAGGCGGCCGAACGAGGAGCCACTGAACTACGGCTCTACCACGCGGGGTTGGCGTCGGAGGGGGACCTGGCGCTGGTGACGGAGGCGCTGAGGCGACTGGGCTGACGGCAGCGCTGAAAGGCAGGGGCGGAGCCCCGCCTTTCAGGGGCGCGGGGAACTGCGCGGCCAACCGCACCCGGGCAGCACCGTGACGAGCCGCGCAACCCCCACGGCCACCAACAGCCCCTGATACGGCACGAGTTCCACCAGCCCCGCGCCGAGCGCGAGCCCCACCGCGTTCGGCGCGAACAGCACCGTGTTCGCGGTCGCCGCCGTACGGCCGAGCAGCGCGCCCGGAGTCTCCCGCTGCACCGCGGTGAGCGCCGCGACCAGGACGCACGGCAGCCCGACCCCCACCGCCACGGCCGAGGCGAGCGCCACCGCGTCGTACGGGAGCGCGCGAGCCGTCACGGCCACGGCGGTCAGCGCGATGCCGTACCGCGCGAACCGGCGTTCGCCCAGCCGCCGCAGGAGCGGCCCCGAGACCAGGCCGACCGCCACCGAACCGGCGCCCTGGGCGACGTACAGCAGCCCCACGTACGCGGGGGAGTGGCCGAGGCCCTCAGCCACCGCGTAGACCGTCGCGCCGTTGACGCCCGCGAAGAGCATCGTCGTGCCGCCGGCGAGGACGAGCGGGCGCAGGACCGGGTGACCCCACAGGTGGCGGGCGCCCTCGACGGTCCGGGCGTGCCATCCGTCGGCGCCCTCCGCGAGGCGCGGCGGCGGCTCCTGGACGCGCAGGAGTGTGTAGAGGCCCGCGGCGAGGACGAAGGTGACGGCGTCCAGGAGGGCGACGCGGGCGCCGCCGTACGCCGCGTACAGGCCCGCTCCGGCGAGCGGGGCGATCAGCTTCATGCCCTCGTTGGCCGTCATCCGCAGCCCGTTGAAGTCGCCGAGGAGCCGCTTGTCGACGGCGGTGGCCACCAGCGCCGCCTCCGCCGCATCATGGACGACGCCCGCCGCCCCGTAGAGGAGGAGCACGGCGAACAGGATCCACAGGGTGCCCGGTGAGCCGACCGCGAAGAGCGGCAGGAGGAGCGCGGCCAGGCCCAGGTTCGTCCACACCAGCAGCGGTCTGCGGCGGGTGCGGTCGGCGAGGGTGCCCAGGGCCGGGCCGATCAGCGTGGGCGCCCACAGGGCGAAGACGCAGAGGGCGGCCAGGCCGTCCGAGCCGGTCAGGTCCTTCACCCAGATCCCGGCCACCAGCCACATCGCCGACGAGCCGAACCCGGAGACCACGACCCCGCCCAGATACAGGCCGGCGTTGCGGTCCCGCAGGACACGGACCACCGCCCACGCAGGCCGGGCAGCCCGGGACGGCCCGGCCGCACGAGACGTCCGCGGTGCCCGCGGTGTTTGTTCCGTCATGCCTGGTCATCGTGGGGCTAAGGCCCCGGGGCGGGGATCGGGCAGGTGCCTTAGGCGGGGTACGCGGCAGGAGCGCCGGGGGGACGGGCCCTAGGTCCTGTCGTCAAATTCCCGACGTCCGCCCGGAGGGCGTGCCAGGCGTCGCCCGGCAGGCGGGAATTTGACGACAGGGCCTAAGGGACGGTGATGACGAGTTTGCCCCGCGGGTGGCCCTTCTCCAGATGGCGGACGGCCTCCGCGGTCTCGGCCAAGGGGTAGGTGCGGTCGACGGGCGGGACGAGTTTGCCGCTCTCGGCGAGGTCCTTGAGGGCCAGCAGGTCCTCGCGGCGGATGACGGCGACGAGATTGCGGAGGTTCTGCCCGGTGAACGGCGAGAGCAGGACGGCCCGCAGCCCGCGGCTCAGCCCGCCGAACAGCGCGGTGCCGCCCTCGCCGCCGACGATCACGAGGGTGCCGCGCGGCGCCAGGACACGGCGCAGCACGGACAGGGGACGCTGGCCCGCGTTGTCGACGATGACGTCATAGTGATGCGGGTGCGGGCCGTCGGTGATGTCCTCGGTGGTGTAGTCGATGACGTGCGCGGCGCCCTGGGCCCGTACGAAGTCCGCGCCGCCGGGGCCGCAGACACCGGTGACCTCGGCCCCGTACATCGCGGCGAGCTGGACGGCGTAACAGCCCACCCCGCCGGACGCGCCGATGACGAGGACCCGCCGGCCCTGCTTCGGGCGGGCCGGACCGCTCAGGGCCTGGAGGGCGGTCGCGGCCGACACGGGGAGGGCAGCCGCCTGCTCGAAGGTGAGGCCGACCGGCTTGAGGGCGAGCTTGGCGGCCTTGGCACGCGCGAACTCGGCGAACGAACCCTCGCAGTTGCCGAAGACCTCGTCGCCCGGCTTGAAGTCGGTCACCTTCGCCCCGACGGCCTCGACCCGTCCGGCGCCGTCCCAGCCCCGCACCGGGTTCTTGGGTTTGCGGAGCCCGAGCACGGCACGCGCCACCAGCGGGCGGCCCGTCATGAGGTGCCACACCTCGGGGCCGAGGCCGGCCGCGCGGACCTCGACCAGCACCTCGTCGTCGCGGGGGACGGGACGCTCGATCTCCCGCAGTTCCAGCAGGTCCGCCGATCCGTAGGCATCCTGGACGATCGCCTTCATGACGTGGCTCCCCTCGTGGTCCCCGGCGCCGGGAATCCCGGTCATCCCGAGCATCCCGGCGGTTCGGACGCCTGGCCAGATTCCTGAGCACGATCTTGGGCGCGGAAGCGATGAGTTTCCGTACGGCCGACGGTCTACCCCCTGACGACCCCGATACGAGCCCCGACGACTCCCCGATGAGTCCCCGACGACCCCTGATCACCTCAGGACGACCACATGACGACCCTGTGACGAGAGGAACCCACCATGGGCGACGGCGAGAGCACCGAGACGACCCTCGACCTGGGGCCGCAGGCCCTGATCGTCGCGCGCATCGCGGACGCGGTGCGCGAGGACCAGCTGGAGGACGCGACGCCGTGTCCGGACTACGCGGTACGCCATCTGGTCGGGCATCTGACCGGCCTCGCCGCGGCCTTCCGGGACGCCGGACGCAAGGAGCTCGGGGCCACGACGGACACCGCCCCCACCGCCGGGCTGCCCGACCTGACACCCGGCTGGCGCGGCGAACTGCCCAAGCTGCTGGTCGAGTTGGCCGAGACCTGGCGTGACCCGGCCGCGTGGACGGGTCAGACACGGGCGGGCGGGGTGGATCTGCCCGGCGAGATCGCGGGCATCGTCGCCACCGACGAACTCGTCGTGCACGGCTGGGATCTGGCCCGCGCGACCGGCCAGGAGTACGTGCCCGACGAGGCGGCCCTGCGGGCGGCGTACGGGATGCTGGCCGCGTCCGTCGACGACCCGTCGCGCGGCAGCATCTTCGGCCCGGTGGTGGCCGTCCCGGAGGGCGCGCCCCTGCTGGACCGGGTGATCGGACTGAGCGGACGGGACCCGGAGTGGCGGGCTGCCGCCGGGGAGCGCTGAGGGGATCTCAGGACCCGGGCCTCAGGCCCCGGGCTCAACCACCAGACCTCAGTCTCCGGACCTCAAGCTCCGGGCCTCAGGCTCCGGGCAGTTCCACCGTGACGCGGAGCCCGCCGGCGGGGCGCGGGGTGAGGGTGAGCGTTCCGTCGTGTGCGTGGGCGATGGTCCTGACGATCGCCAGGCCGAGGCCGACGCCTCCGTGATCGGTGTGGACGCGCTCGGCGCCGCGCCGGAACGGCTCGGTGAAGGTCGAGGCCAGCTCCGGGCAGATCCTCTCGCCGGAGTTCTCGACCGTGAGCACCACACCGCCGGGCCGGACGCCGGTCCGCACCCACACCCTGCCGCCGTCGGGCAGATTGTGGACGATCGCGTTCTGGACGAGATTGGTGGTCAGCTGAAGGAGGAGCGCGGGCGATCCGACGGTGGGGGTGATGTCGCCGCGGGTCTCCAGGGTGACGCCCCGCTTCTCCGCGAGGGGCAGGAGCGTTTCGGCGGCCTCCTCGGCCAGGAGCGACAGGTCGACGTCTTCGCGCGTGAACGTCCGCTGCTCGGCGCGGCCGAGGAGGAGCAGTGCCTCGGTGAGGTCGATGGCCCGGGTGTTGACGGCGTGGAGGCGTTCGACGACCTCGCCGGGGTCGTGGTCCGGGTCGGTGCGGGCCACATCGATGAGGGCCTTCGAGATCGCCAGCGGGGTGCGCAGCTCGTGCGAGGCGTTCGCTGCGAACCTCCTTTGTTCGGCGACGTGTTCTTCGAGCCGGGCCAGCATCGAGTCGAAGGCGTCGGCCAGTTCGCGGAACTCGTCCTTGCGGCCCGGCAGCCGGATGCGATGGGAGAGCGCCCCGGCCGAGGCCAGCCGGGTGGCGCCGGTGATGCGGGTCAGCGGGGCGAGCATCCGGCCGGCCAGGATCCACCCTCCGACCAGGCCGAACACCAGCAGGAACGCCAGTACCGCCGCCGCCCTCGGGGCGAACACGCGCAGCAGGCCGGACCGGATGGGGAAGACACCGTTCATGCCGTCGTCGTCGGCGTTGATGAGCATCGCGCGGTCGGGGACGTACCGCAGGAGGAACAGCCACACCGCGGCGAGCAGCAGAACACCGGCGAGCATGAGGAACCCGGCGTAGCTGAGGGTGAGTCTGGCGCGCACGCTCAGACCGGGGGCCCTATCCACGGTCGTCTCCCTCGTGTTCGGCATCCGCCGCCTCCGGTCGTGGCTCGATGCGGTAGCCGACGCCCGGCACGGTGGTGATGATCCAGGGTTCGCCGAGCCGTTTGCGCAGGGCCGAGACGGTGATGCGCACGGCGTTGGTGAACGGGTCGGCGTTCTCGTCCCACGCGCGTTCCAGCAGTTCCTCTGCGCTGACGACACCGCCCTCGGCGGCGACCAGGACCTCCAGTACGGCGAACTGCTTCCTGGTCAGCGCGACATAGCGGCCGTCGCGGTGGACCTCGCGGCGGAACGGGTCCAGGCGCAGGCCCGCGATCTCCCGCACGGGCGGCCTGCTGTGGGCGCGTCTGCGGTCGAGTGCCCGGAGCCTGAGGACGAGTTCCTGCAGGTCGAACGGTTTCGTGAGGTAGTCGTCGGCGCCCAGTTCGAACCCGCTCGCCTTGTCGTCGAGACGGTCGGCGGCGGTGAGCATCAGGATCGGCATACCGCTGCCGGAGGCGACGATGACCTTGGCGACCTCGTCACCGGACGGCCCGGGAACGTCGCGGTCGAGTACGGCGATGTCGTACGCGTTGACGCCCAGCAGCTCCAGCGCGGTGCCGCCGTCGCCCGCGATGTCCGCCGCGATCGCCTCCAGGCGCAGGCCGTCGCGGATGGCTTCCGCCAGATAGGGCTCGTCCTCGACGATCAGCACACGCATGTGCTTGAGGCTACGAGCCGACGCCTATCGTCGGCGTATCGAAAACCGGATACATGCGGGCAACATCGCGCCGCCTTGACTGGCGCCATGACTCGAACCCCACCACCTGCGCGATTACCGACCCGCCGGATCCGCCCGGCCCGCCCGATCCGCCGGCTCCTCCTCGTCGTCGTGGCGGGCGCCCTGACCGGCGTCGTCGCGGGCGTGGCGGCGATGGCCATGGCCATCGGCCCCCGACTGCCGATGTCCTGGTTCTCGTCGAACCCGTCGTCGAAGCTCTCGTCGGATTCCCCGTCCTCCTCGGCCGACGGTGTCGTCCACGACGGCGTGACGGTCTTCGACGACACCCTCGACGCCGTGACGAAGCTGGATCGGGAGCTGCTCGACGCCCTGCGTCGGGCCGCGACGGCCGCCGCGGCCGACGGGGTCGAGTTCTACGTCAACAGCGGCTGGCGTTCCCCGAGGTACCAGAACCGGCTGCTGCGCGAGGCGGTCGCCGCCCACGGGTCCGCGGACGAGGCCGCCCGCTGGGTGGCCACCGCGGCGACGTCTCCGCACGTGTCGGGGGACGCCGTCGACATCGGGCACTCCGACGCGGCGAAGTGGCTGTCCGAGCACGGCGCCGACCACGGACTGTGCCAGATCTACCGGAACGAGCCCTGGCACTTCGAACTGCGCCCCCATGCGATCGGCCGTCGTTGCCCACCCGTGTACGCCAACCCCACCCAGGACCCGAGGATGCAGCAGTGACCGACAGTGAGCGGGGACGGACGATGACGCAGACCGACACGGCTGACGTGACCGGCACAGCGGGCACAGCGGGCACAGCGGATGCAGCGGATACAGCAGGCACAGCGGGCGCGACGGTCGCGGCCGGTGTCCGCCGCGTGATCCGCGCCGGCCTGCGCCCGGACCCCTGGAAGCGCGGCCCGTTCCTCGCGGCCCTGGCGCTGCTGCTCGGCCTGACCCTGCTGCTGCACGCGAGCATCCCGAACCGGATCGGGAACCTCGGCAGCCTGGTGGAGACCTTCCTGCCGTGGCTGGGCCTGTTCGTCCCGGTGCTGCTCGCCGGGGCCCTGTGGCGCCGCTCCGCGTCCGCCGTGGTCGCGCTGCTGCTGCCGGTCACGGTGTGGCTGAACCTCTTCGGCGGGCTGCTCGGCGACAGGTCCCACCCGGGCGGCGACCTCACCGTGGCGAGCCACAACGTCGGCGCGGGCAATCCCGATCCGGCCGGTACCGCCCGCGCCCTGGCCGCCTCCGGCGCGGACGTGCTGGCGCTGGAGGAACTGACCCCGCGGGACCGGGGCACGTACGAGAAGGGGCTGGCGAAGGCGTACCCGCACCACACGGTGCTCGGCACGGTCGGGCTGTGGAGCAGGCTGCCGCTGTCGGACACCCGGCCGGTCGACATCCAGACGGACGTCGGGCCACTGGCCAGGACCAAACCGGCCGACACCACGACGGCCGAGAACCGGGCGCTGCGCACCACGGTGGCCACGGACCACGGGCCGCTCGCGGTGTACGTGGCCCACCTGGGATCCGCCCGGGTGAACCCCAGGTCGGGCTTCTGGACGGACTCGCGCGACAGGAACGCGAAGGCGCTCGGCGAGGCCGTCGCCGCCGAGCCGAACGAGCGGATGGTGCTGCTGGGCGACCTGAACGGCACCCTGGACGACCGCGCGTTCGCCGGGATCACTTCGCGGTTGCACTCGGTCCAGGACGCGGCCGGGGACGGCTTCGGCTTCACCTGGCCGGCGAGCTTCCCGGTGGCGCGGATCGACCAGATCCTGGTCCGCGGAGTGGAGCCGAGGAGCGCGCGGGTCCTGCCGTCCACGGGCAGCGACCATCTGCCGGTGGCGGCCTCCATCGACTGGTGAACCCACGGCCGCCGGACGTCTACGGCAACTTCTTTTGTCGGAAGCATTGACGAAACACAGAGGCGCTTCTAGCTTCATCGCGTCGTACTTCGTACGTCATATATGAGACGCGATACGCGAGATCAGATACGCGAGCCCTCGATCCCTGGGGGCTCCGCGCCACCGAGAGGCGAGCATGACCTCTGTGCCCACGCCGATCCCCTCCCGCACGCAGTTCGTGCAGGAAGGGATCAAACACCGCATCCTCACCGGGCAGTTGACCCCGGGGCAGGCCCTGGTCGAGACCGAGCTCGCCGCACAGTTCGGGGTGTCCAAGACCCCGGTGCGCGAGGCGCTCAAGACCCTGGCCGGTACCGGGCTGGTCGTGATGAACCAGTACAAGGGCGTCACGGTGCGCATGGTGGACGCGGACATGGCGCGCGAGGTGTACGACGTGCGGCTGCTGCTCGAACCGGAGGCCCTGCGGCGCTCCGTCCTGCGCGGCACCTCCCTCGACACGGCGCGCGAGGCGCTCGAACGCGCCGACGCCGCCACCGACACCGCCCAGCGGTCCCTCGCCAACCGCGAGTTCCACCGCTCCCTGTACGTCCGCTGCGGCAACCCGCTGCTCGGCCGGATGCTCGACGAGGTCCGGGACCAGGCCGCCCTGGTCTCCGCGGTCGCCTGGGCCGCCGACCCGTCCTGGGAGCGCGAGGCCGCCGAGCACCGGGAGATCCTGCGGCTCGCCCTCGACGGCGACTCGGACGGCGCGGCGCGCGCCCTGCACTCGCACATCGCCTCGTTCGTGCAACGGGCCTTCCCCGAGGCCCAGGGAAAGGGTGAGCAGGAATGACCGCGACCACGACCACGTTCGAGGCCCAACGGGCCGCCCTCGCCGACGTGGTGGCGATCCCCGTGACCCCCTTCGCCGAGGACGGCTCCATCGACCAGGACGTGCACCGCGCGCTGCTGCGCCGGGCGCTCGACGGCGGTGTCCGCATCGTCACCCCGAACGGCAACACCGGCGAGTTCTACGCCCTCAGCCCCGAGGAGCGGCGCCTGGTGACGGAGTTGACCGTCGACGAGGCGCGGGGCCGGGCCACCGTCCTGGTCGGCGTCGGACACGACCTGCCGACCGCCGTCGCCTCCGCCCGCCACGCCCGGCAGCTCGGGGCCGAGATGGTGATGGTCCATCAGCCCGTGCACCCGTACGTGTCGGAGGACGGCTGGGTCGACTACCACCGGGCGATCGCGGAGGCCGTCCCCGAACTGGGCGTGGTCCCCTACATCCGCAACCCGATGCTCGCCGGCGCCCGGCTCGCCGAACTGGCCAACGCCTGCCCGAACGTGATCGGCGTGAAGTACGCCGTGCCGGACGCGGCCCGCTTCGCCGCGTTCGCCCGGGACGCGGGGCTCGAACGCTTCGTGTGGGTGGCCGGGCTCGCGGAGCCGTACGCGCCCTCGTACTTCTCGGCGGGCGCCACGGGCTTCACCTCCGGGCTCGTGAACGTCGCCCCGGCCGTCTCGCTGAACATGATCGAGGCACTGCGCTCCGGCGACTACGCGGGCGCGATGAAGGTCTGGGAGCAGATCCGCCGCTTCGAGGAACTGCGCGGGGCCAACGGCTCCGCCAACAACGTGACGGTCGTGAAGGAGGCCCTGGCCTCGCTCGGCCTGTGCCGCCGGGACGTCCGCCCGCCGAGCAGGCAGCTTCCCGAGTCCGAACGGGCCGAGGTCGCCGCCATCGCCGGGGGGTGGTCCATATGACCGACGCCGGCCCATCGACGCCCGAGGACGGTCAAAACACCTCTCCGGAGCGGCAGTTGCGCAGCCACCAGTGGTACGGCACCGAGGGCCTGCGCTCCTTCAGCCACCGCGCCCGCACCCGTCAGCTCGGCTACCTCCCCGAGGAGCACCTCGGCAAGCCGGTCATCGCGATCCTCAACACCTGGTCCGACATCAACCCCTGCCACGTCCATCTGCGCGACCGTGCCCAGGCGGTCAAGCGGGGTGTGTGGCAGGCCGGCGGCTTCCCCCTCGAATTCCCGGTGTCGACGCTCAGCGAAACCTTCCAGAAGCCGACCCCGATGCTCTACCGCAACATGCTCGCGATGGAGACCGAGGAACTGCTGAGGTCGTACCCGGTGGACGGGGCCGTCCTGATGGGCGGCTGCGACAAGTCCACGCCCGCCCTGCTGATGGGCGCCGCGTCCGTCGACCTGCCGACCGTGTTCGTGCCCGCCGGGCCCATGCTGCCGGGCCACTGGCGCAACGAGATCCTCGGCTCCGGCACCGACATGTGGAAGTACTGGGACGACAAGCGCGCCGGGCTCATCGGCGACTGCGAGATGACCGAACTGGAGAGCGGTCTGGCGCGCTCGCCGGGTCACTGCATGACCATGGGGACGGCGTCCACGCTCACCGCGGCGGCCGAGGCGCTCGGGGTCACCGTGCCCGGCGCCTCCAGCATCCCCGCCGTCGACTCGGGGCACGACCGGATGGCCGCCGCCTCGGGGCTCAGGATCGTCGAACTGGTCCGCAAGGAGCGCAAGTTGTCGGACATCCTCACCCAGGAGGCCTTCGAGGACGCGGTGACGACCGTCCTCGGACTCGGCGGCTCCACCAACGCCGTCATCCACCTCATCGCCATGGCGGGACGGGCCGGAGCCCGGCTCACCCTCGACGACTTCGACCGCATCGCCCGTACGGTGCCGGTCCTCGCGAACGTACGGCCCGGCGGTCGCAGGTACCTCATGGAGGACTTCCACTTCGCCGGCGGCCTGCCCGGATTCCTGTCGCGGATCACCGATCTGCTGCATCTGGACCGGCCGACCGTCTCGCACGACACCCTGCGCGAACAGCTCGCCCCGGCGCAGGTGCACAACGACGAGGTCATCCGCACCCGCGAGAACCCCGTCGCCGCCGAGGGGGGCGTCGCCGTCCTGCGCGGCAACCTCTGCCCCGACGGCGCGGTCATCAAGCACATCTCCGCCGAGCCGCACCTGCTCAAGCACACCGGCCCCGCGGTCGTCTTCGACGACTACCGGACCATGCAACGCACCATCAACGACCCGGAGTTGGGCATCACCGCCGACACCGTGCTGGTGCTGCGCAACGCGGGCCCCAAGGGCGGTCCGGGCATGCCCGAGTACGGCATGCTGCCCATCCCCGACCATCTGCTGAAGCAGGGTGTACGGGACATGGTGCGGATCTCCGACGCCCGTATGAGCGGGACGAGTTACGGCGCCTGTGTGCTGCACGTGGCGCCGGAGTCGTACATCGGCGGGCCGCTCGCGCTGGTCCGCACCGGCGACAGCATCACCCTCGACGTCGACGCGCGTTCCCTTCAACTCAACGTTGACGAAGAGGAGTTGGAGCGGCGGCGGGCGCAGTGGACCGCGCCGCCCGAGCGCTTCGAGCGTGGCTACGGCGCGCTCTACAACGACCAGATCACCCAGGCCGACACCGGCTGCGACTTCGCCTTCCTGGCCCGGCCGGGCAAGGTGCCGGACCCGTACGCGGGCTGATCCGTACCACCCCGGGACCGCTTCGCCCCTCGCGGTCCGGCTTCCGCACACCGTACGTGAAAGCGCTTGCCATCAAGATCGCGCGCCCGTACCACCGGCTCGACCCGAACCACCGGCTTGATCCGTACGACCGGTTCGACTCGTACCACCGGCTCGACCCGCACACCCGAGAACGGAGAACAGTCATGGCACAAGCCGCAGCCGTGGCGAAGCAGCCCGCGCCACCGAGGCGGCGCCGTGGCTCGGCGACGCCCCGCAGGCTCCCGTATCTGCTGATCGCCCCGGCGGGACTGCTGATGCTGGGCTTCATCGCCTACCCGGTGCTCAGCGTCTTCTACTACAGCCTGCAGAACTACAACCCCACCAAGCCGTGGCGCAACGGCTACGCGGGCTTCGACAATTTCACCCGCATCTTCACCGAGGACCCGCAGTTCTGGGACACGCTGGTCTTCAGCGGCAAGTGGGTCGTCGTCGAGGTCGGGCTCCAGCTGATGTTCGGCCTGGCCCTCGCACTGATCGTCAACCAGACCTTCGTGGGCCGCTCGCTCGGCCGCGCCATGGTCTTCTCGCCCTGGGCCGTCTCCGGTGTGCTCACCTCCGCGATCTGGGTCCTGCTCTACAACTCCCAGACGGGCATCACCCGTTACCTCGCGGACATGGGCATCGGGGAGTACGGCACGAGCTGGCTCTCCGACACCTCCACGGTCTTCCCCGCGGCGGTGGTCGCGGACCTGTGGCGAGGTGTCCCCTTCTTCGCCATCCTCATCCTCGCCGACCTCCAGTCCGTGTCGAAGGACCTCTACGAGGCCGCCGAGGTCGACGGCGCCAGCCGCTTCCGGCAGTTCCTGCACATCACCCTGCCGCACTTGAAGGACGCGATCATCCTCTCCACCTTGCTGCGCGCGGTGTGGGAGTTCAACAACGTCGACCTGCTCTACACCCTCACCGGCGGCGGACCCGCGGGGGAGACGACGACACTCCCGCTCTACATCGCCAACACCAGCGTCGACGCACACAACTTCGGCTACGCCTCGGCCCTGACCACCGTCGCGTTCGTGATTCTCCTCTTCTGCTCGATGGTCTATCTGCGGCTGAGCAAGTTCGGAGTGGGTGGGGACAAGTGATCACCAAGGACATCGACACCATCACTCCGGCCGAGCAGTCCGTGCCGGTGGCCGACGAACCGCCGCAGCGCCCGCACAAGGGCAGGCGCGCCTGGGACGAGGCCCCGCGCTGGCAGATCTACCTCCCGCTCGGCATCTACCTCGTCTTCACGCTCGTCCCCTTCTACTGGATCCTCCTCTTCGCCCTGAGGCCGACCGGCTCCACCTCGCTCGTGCCCTGGCCGATGACGTTCGAGCACTTCGACAAGGTGTGGAACGACCGCAGCTTCGGCACGTACTTCGAGAACAGCGTGTACGTCGGTATCGCCACGCTCTTCATGACGACGCTCGTCGCGCTGGCCGGCGGCTACGCCCTGGCCCGCTTCGACTTCAGGATCAAGCGCGCCTTCATGCTGGCGCTGCTCTGCTCGCAGTTCGTGCCGGGCGCGCTGCTCCTGGTGCCGCTGTTCCAGATCTTCGCCGAACTCCAGATGATCAACTCGCTGGGCAGTGTCATCATCGCCGAGACCGTCTTCCAGCTGCCGCTGTCGATGATCCTGATCAGCGGGTTCATCCGGAACGTGCCCTACACCCTCGAAGAGGCCGCCTGGGTCGACGGCTGCAACCGCTTCACCGGCTTCCGGGTCGTCGTCCTGCCGCTGCTGCGGCCCGGACTGATCGCGGTCGGCTCCTTCGCCTTCGTGCACTCCTGGAACCACTTCCTGTTCGCCCTGATGTTCCTCAGCAACCAGGAGAAGCAGACGATCCCCGTCGGCCTCAACAGCCTGATGAGCGCCGACAGCGTCGACCTCGGCGCACTCGCCGCCGGCGGCATCGTCGCCGCCGTACCCGTCGTGATCGTCTTCGCCTTCATCCAGAAGTGGCTGATCACGGGCTTCAGCGCCGGGGCGGTGAAGGGATGAGCAACCACGGGGGACCCCTTCCCGTCGTTCTCGCGGGCGCCCGCGGACACGGCCGCTGGCACCTGGAGAACATCCGGCGCCTCCAGGACAAGGGCCTGGTGCGGCTCGCCGGGATCTGCGAGCTGACGCCGCTCACCCAGGAGGAACTGGCCGGCTTCTCCGCGGCCGGTGAACTCCCCGAGCAGTCGGCCGACTTCGGGGCCCTGCTCGACTCCACGGGTGCGGCCGTCGCCGTGATCTGCACACCGATCCCCACCCACACCGACCTGGCGCTGACGGCCGCCGCCCGGGGCGTGCACCTGCTGCTGGAGAAGCCGCCCGCCCCGTCGTACGCCGAGTTCCGCCGCATGGCCGACGGGGTCGCGGCGGCCGGGGTGGTGTGCCAGATCGGCTTCCAGTCGATGGGCTCGCACGCCGTGCCCGCGATCCGGGAACTGATCGTGAAGGGCACCGTCGGCCGGGTGCACGGCATCGGCGGGGCCGGGGCCTGGGGCCGCGCCGAGGAGTACTACCGCCGCGCGCCCTGGGCCGGACACCGCAGGCTGAACGGGGCCGACGTCGTCGACGGCGTCCTGACGAACCCCCTCGCCCACGCCGTGGCCACCGCCCTCGCCCTCGACGGCGCCACCCGCGCCGAGGACGTCGCCGGCATCGAGACCGAACTGCTGCGGGCCAACGACATCGAGTCCGACGACACCTCCTGCGTCCGCGTCACCACCACGGGCGGCAGTCGGATTACCGTCGCCGCGACCCTGTGCGCCGAACACCCCGACGAGCCCTACGTCGTCGTGCACGGCAGCAGCGGCCGCATCACCTTCTGGTACAAGCAGGACCGCGTCCTCGTCCAGCGCTCGGGGCACGGCCCGCAGGAACTCACGTACGGCAGGACCGATCTGCTGGAGAACCTGGTCGAACATCTCGAAGGCCGGGCCGCGCTGCTGGTCACCCCCGACGGGACGGGCGCCTTCATGAAGGTCGTCGAGGCGATCCGGCGGGCGCCGGACCCGGTCGCGCTGCCCGGCGACGCCTGGTACCTCGACGCCGACGAGAACCGCCGGGTCGTGCCCGGGGTCGACGGACTCGTCGCGGCCGCCGCCGACACCCTCGCCCTCTACTCCGAACTGGGCGCGTCGTGGGCACTGTCGAAAGAGGTGAGCACCTGATGAACAACGAGTCGCTGGTCCTGCGCGTCGCGGGCCGCCCCGTCGGCCGCTACACCGCCCGGCCCGAACTGGCGCCGACGCTGTCACCGCGTCCGTACCTCCACCCCGTCACCACCCTGGCCGGCACGGCAGTCACCGAACTGAGCCCCGCCGACCACCTCCATCACCTCGGCGTCGGTGTAGCCGTTCCCGACGTCGAGGGTCACAACTTCTGGGGCGGCCGCACCTTCGTACGCGACCAGGGGCCGACCGAGCTGGACAACCACGGCTCCCAGCGGCACACGACGTTCCAGCTCCGCGACCCGGACGGCTTCGTGGAGGAGCTGCGCTGGGTCGCCGCGGGAGCCGAGCTGCTGCGGGAGCGGCGCACCGTCGCCGCGACCGAACTCACCGACACCGCCTGGGCGTTGGACTTCACCTTCTCGCTCACCAACACCACCTCCGGACCGCTGTCGATCGGCAGCCCGGCGACCAACGGCCGGCCCGGCGCGGCCTACGGCGGCTTCTTCTGGCGGGCCCGCAAGGAGGCCGAGCCGCCCGCGGTGTTCACCGCGGACACCGAGGGCGAGGACGCGGCGCACGGCACCCGCGCCGGCTGGGTGGCGCTTGCGGGGGACGGCTGGACGCTGGTGTTCGCCGGGGCCACCGACCGCACCCGCCGCGACCCGTGGTTCGTGCGCAGCACCGAGTACCCGGGCGTCGGCTCGTCCCTGGCCCACGAGGAGCGGCTGCCGGTCCCGGCCGGGGAGACCGTCGTACGCCGGGTCGTCACCGTGGTCGCCGACGGCCGGCTCGACCGGGCCGAGGCGGCGGCGCTCGTCCGAAAGGCAGTGAGCCCATGACAGGCCAGGAGCAGCCCGCCTTCACCGCCGACCTCGGCGACGGCACGTATCGCAATCCGGTCCTGGACGCCGACTGGTCCGACCCCGACCTCCTGCGCGTCGGCGACGACTACTACCTGACCGCGTCCAGCTTCGGCCGGGCCCCGGGTCTGCCGCTGCTGCACTCCCGCGACCTGGTCAACTGGACGCTGATCGGCCACGCGCTCCAACGCCTGGAACCCGCACGGGAGTTCAAGAAACCTCGGCACGACTGCGGGGTCTGGGCGCCGGCGTTACGGCATCACGACGACCGCTTCTGGATCTTCTGGGGCGACCCCGATCACGGTGTCTTCCAGGTCAACGCGCCCGAGATCCGCGGCCCTTGGACCCGTCCGCACCTCATCAAGGCGGGCAAGGGGCTCATCGACGCGTGCCCCCTGTGGGACGAGGACAGCGGCGAGGCGTACCTCGTGCACGGCTGGGCCAGATCCCGCTCCGGCATCAAGAACCGGCTCACCGGACACCGGATGCGGCCCGACGGCACCGGCCTGCTCGACGAGGGCAAGCTGATCGTGGACGGCGACCGCATCCCCGGCTGGTTCACCCTCGAAGGGCCGAAGCTGTACCGGCACGACGGCTGGTTCTGGATCTTCGCCCCCGCGGGCGGCGTCGAGACCGGCTGGCAGGGCGCCTTCCGCTCACGCGGCTTCTTCGGCCCGTACGAGGAGAGGGTCGTCCTGGAGCAGGGCGACACCGACGTCAACGGCCCCCACCAGGGCGGCTGGGTGACCACCCCGTCCGGCGAGCACTGGTTCGCCCACTTCCAGCAGAAGGGCGCGTACGGGAGGGTCGTCCACCTCCAGCCGATGCGCTGGGGCCGGGACGGCTGGCCGGTCATCGGCGACGAGGGCACCCCCGTGACCGTGCACCGCAAGCCCGACCTGCCGCCGCAGCCGCTCTCCGCGCCCGCCACCGACGACGACTTCCCCGGCGGGCGGTTCGGACGGCAGTGGCAGTGGACCGCCAACCCGCAGGACGGCTGGGCGACCCAGCACACCGGCGACGGGCTGCGGCTGAGCTGTGTGCGCTCGGCGGACGCGGACGATCCGCGCAAGCTGGCGAACGTGCTCACCCAGCGGCTGCCCGGCACCCCGTGCACCGTCGAGGTCGAGCTGCGGCTCGACGCCGAGGAGCCCGGCGCACGGGCCGGACTGACCGTACTGGGCGACGCGTTCAGCTGGATCGGGCTCGAACGGGGGGCCGACGGGACGGTCCACCTCGTGCACCGGTTCGGCGACCCGGTCGCCGAGCGCGAGCGCGACGCCGCGCATCCGCGGATGGCACCCGAGGGACGGGCCCGGCTGCGGATCGAGGTGGGCGCGGGCGCGCGCTGCCGCTTCTCGTACGACCTCGGCGGCGGCTGGGAGTCCTCGGGACAGGTCTTCGCCGCCACGCCCTGGCGCTGGGTCGGCGCCCTGCTCGGCCTCTTCGGGGTCGCGCCGTCCGGCGGGGGACACGCCGGAGCGGCCACGTTCACGCGGTTCCGCGTCACCGCCCGCGAGACCGGTGACGGCACCGGCCGGGACACCGGTCGTGGCACCGGCCGCACCACCGCGTCACCTGTCTGACCGCACCACGTCATCACCGTTGTAAGCCTGTGGGGAGCCGCAATGACGCACTTCCGGAGCAAGCGCTTGCCGAGACCGGGGCCCAGGTCGGCACCGAGGTCGGGGCCCGGGTCGGGACCGAGGCCGGGTGCCGGGTCGGGTCCCGGCGCGGGACGGGTCCTGGTCACGGTCGCCGCGCTGGTGGCGGCGCTGGGGCTGGGGGCCCTGACCCCGGCCGAGGCGGCCTCCGGGACGATCTCCGAGGGAACTTCCGAGGCGGTGTCCGGGGGGTACCCGACGGGGTCCGCCGACACCGCGCACGGCTTCGCCTCGCTCGAAGGCGGTACGACGGGAGGCGCCGGCGGCGAGGTCGTCACCGTGACCACCCAGGCCGACCTGGAGCGCTACGCGGCGGCCGAGGAGCCGTACGTCATCCGGGTGGCCGGGGCGATCACGGCGGAGCCGTTCGGCGCGAACATCGCCGTGGCCCCGGACAAGACGATCATCGGCGTCGGCACGACGGGAGAACTCGTCCAGGGCGAACTGCACCTGGCCCCCGGCACCCACAACGTGATCGTCCGCAACCTGACGATCCGTGACTCGTACGTCGAGGGCGACTGGGACTGCAAGGACACCGACTTCGACGGCATCCAGATGGACACCGTCCACCACGTCTGGATCGACCACAACCGCTTCTCGCGGATCTGCGACGGACAGCTCGACATCCGCAAGGACAGCGAGTACGTCACCGTCTCCTCCAACCGCTTCGAGGACAACAACAAGACCTTCGGCATCGGCTGGACGCCGAACGTGAAGACGCAGATCACCATCGACCACAACTGGTTCCGCGGCACGAAGCAGCGCAATCCGTCCGCCGACAACTGCGCCTACGCCCACCTCTACAACAACTACATGACCGCGCAGGCGGACCCCGGCGACCCGGTGTGGACGTACGGCAACTGGTCCCGCGGCGCCACCAGGATGGTCATCGAGAACAGCTACTACGACGGCGTCCAGCACCCCTACCAGGCCGATGCCACCGCCGAGTTGGTGCAGCGCGGATCGATCCTCAGGAACACCACCGGGCGGCACGACGCGTGGGGCGCGGCCTTCGAGCCGCGGGACTTCTACGACTACCGGCTCGACCCCGCGGCGGCCGTACCCGCGCTCGTGTCCCGATTCTCCGGGCCGCAGCAGCGGCTCGGTCACCACTTCACAGCGACACAACCCTCGTTGGATCCAGAAGAAGAGAGCCGATCATGAAGAGCAGCATTCGCAGCAGCAGAGGAGCGCGCCGCTCCGCAGCCGCCGTCGCCGTGAGCGCCGTCCTCGCGCTGACCGCCACCGCCTGCGGTGACGACGGCAGCGGTTCGTCGGGCGACAAGGGCGCCGAGGGCAGTGGCAAGGGCGAGATCACCTTCTGGGACAACAACGGCGGTGTCCGCACCGACATCTGGAAGGAGATCATCGCCGACTTCGAGAAGGCGAACCCGGACATCGACGTCAAGTACGTCCCGATCGCCGCCACCGAGTACCAGTCGAAGGTCGACACCTCCATCCAGGCCAAGGGGCTGCCGGACGTCGGCGGTGTCGGCGCGGCGATGCTCGCGGGCTTCGCCGCGCAGAACGCGCTGGAGCCGCTGGACGACCGCCTCGGCAAGTCCTCCCTGAACGGCAAGCTCAACGAGGACATGGTCAAGTCGCTGAAGGCCGCGGGTGGCGGCGGCGCCGACGACAGCACGCTGTACTCGGTCCCGACCTCCGCCAACAACGGCGTCCTGTACTACCGCACCGACCTGTTCACGTCGGCCGGCCTGGACGCGCCGACCACCTGGGACAAGTTCTACGACTCCGCCGACAAGCTCACCGACAAGGACAAGAACGCCTTCGGTTACACCATCCGCGGTGGCGCCGGTTCCATCGCCCAGGCGCTGGACGCGATGTACGGGCAGTCCGGCATCACCTCGTTCTGGGACACCGGCAACGAGAAGACCACGGTCAACGACCCGAAGAACGTGGCGGCCCTGGAGAAGTACACGGGCCTCTTCAAGAAGGTCACCCCCGCCGCCGACCTCAACAACGACTTCACCAAGATGGTCGCGCAGTGGGACTCCGGCACGATCGGCATGCTCAACCACAACCTTGGCTCCTACCAGGACCACGTGAAGGCGCTGGGAGCCGACAAGTTCCGCGGTATTCCGCAGCCGATCGGGCCCGGCGGAAAGCGTGTCCAGGTCTCCAACCCCGTGGACGGTCTCGGCATCTTCAAGACCTCCAAGAACAAGGACGCGGCCTGGAAGTTCATCGAGTTCGCCACGGAGAAGGCGCAGAACTCCAAGTTCAACGAGTCCGCGGGGCAGGTGCCGTCGAACAACGACGCCGCGAAGGACGCGTGGGTCTCCGAGGCCGAGCCGACGAAGCTGGCGGCCGAGGCGTTGACCGACGGTTCCACGACCATCGTTCAGCTGCCGTACTACCTGCCCGACTGGAACACCATCTCGAAGACCGACAACGAGCCGGCCTTCCAGAAGGTGCTGAACGGGTCGTTGAGTGAGAAGGAGTTCCTGGACACGTTGGCGGATCAGCTCAACACGGCGCAGACGGAGTGGAACGAGCAAAAGGGTTAACCCTGGCCGGGTCGGCTTGCTGGTTGGGGTTGTGGGGTGACTGCGGGGCCGTCGTGGCTGGTCGCGCAGTTCCCCGCGCCCCTGAAAAGCCAAAGGCAAACGATTGCGCCGTTCCCCGCGCCCCTGGAACACCGAAGGCAAGCGATTGCGCTGTTGCCCGCGCCCCATGAACACCGAAGGCAAAAGACTGCGCCGTTCCCCGCGCCCCCAAGAGATGAAAGGCATCCTGACGTGAGTCTCAGTCGTAGACAGGTCGCCGGCGCCGCGCTCGCCGCCGTACCGCTCGCCGTTGCCGGGACCGGGCCCGCCGTCGGTGCCTCGCCGGGGCGGTCCCGTGGGCGCACGCTCTTCATCGCCGGTGACTCCACCGCTGCCCAGAAGTACGCCGATGCCGCGCCCGAGACCGGGTGGGGGATGGCTCTGCCGTTCTTTCTGCGGGTGGGGGTCGCGGTCGCCAATCACGCGGTGAATGGGCGGAGTTCGAAGAGCTTCATCGATGAAGGGCGGCTTGACGTCGTTCTTGCCGCTGTTCGGCCCGGTGATCTTCTCCTCGTCCAGTTCGGGCACAACGACTCCAAGGTCGCCGATCCCACGCGGTACACCGAGCCGTGGACGACGTATCAGGACTATCTCCGGCAGTACGTCGACGGGGCGCGGGCGCGGGGAGTGCGGCCCGTGCTCGCCACATCCGTGGAGCGGCGGAAGTTCGACGCCGACGGGAATGCCGTGGCGACCCACGGCGACTATCCGGCGGCCGTGCGGGCTCTCGCCTCGGAGGAGGGCGTGGCTCTGCTCGACATCCAGGCGCTGTCGATCGCCCTCTGGCAGGAGTTGGGGGTCGAGGAGACGAAGAAGTACTTCAACTGGACCGATGCCGAGCAGGACAACACGCATTTCAATCCGCCCGGGGCGATTGCCGTGGCCCGGATGGTTGCGGGGGAGTCGGTGCGGCGAAGGGTGCTTTTGCCGCGGGATGTTCGGCGGCTCGGCGAGGTGATCCCTGAATCGTGGATCACCTGGCCTGCGGCCTGAGCCGGCGGTTGGCTCGTTCGTACGTGCCGGTCCGTCGTGGCTGGTCGCGCAGTTCCCCGCGCCCCTGAAGACAAAAGACTGCGCCGTTCCCCGCGCCCCTGAAAACCGAAAGGAAACCCGCATCCATGCGTACTCGTATGTGGCATGCACATGTCATTACCCCTCTCGTCGGCTGCACCGCTCTCGTACTCGCCGTGAGTGGGACCGTCGCCCACGCCCAGGCCGGGCAGGTCTCCCAAGTTCGTGATCTCGGGCGGGAGACCCTTGCCGTCGGGGACGGGTGGGGGGCCGAGGGGGCCGGGACCACCGGAGGTTCGGCCGCCGACGCCGCGCACGTCTACACCGTCACCACCTGGGACGCGTTCAAGGCCGCGCTGAAGGCCGGCGGGGACGCGCCCAAGATCGTCAAGGTCAAGGGCGTCATCGACCCGGTCGCCGAGGGGTGTGCCTCCTTCGCCGCCCCCGGGTACGACTTCGACGCCTATCTGGAGAAGTACTCGCCCGAGAACTGGGGCCTGGACACCGATCTGTCCGGGGAGCCCGCCGACAGTCCCGAGGGGCTGCGGGCCGCCTCCGCCGCAGGTCAGGACGCCGCCATCAAGGTGAACGTGCCCGCCAACACCACCATCGTCGGCGTCGGCAAGGGCGCCGGCATCAGAGGTGGCAGCCTGCAGATCAAGGGCGTCGACAACGTCATCCTGCGCAACCTCACCATCGAGGCCCCACTGGACTGCTTCCCGCAGTGGGACCCGACCGACACGGCCACCGGTGCCTGGAACTCCGAGTACGACGCGGTCGTCGTGTACGGCTCCACCCATGTGTGGGTCGCCCACAACACCCTGACCGACGGCCGTTACCCGGACAGCACCCTGCCCACGTACTTCGGCCAGATCTACCAGCAGCACGACGGCCTGCTCGACATCGTGCGCGGCGCCAACTACGTGACGGTGTCCTGGAACGCGGTCGAGGACCACGACAAGACCATGCTCATCGGCAACAGCGACAGCGCCGGAGCGACCGACACCGGCAAGCTCAAAGTGACCCTGCACCACAACAGGTTCGAGGGCATCGTCGAGCGGGCGCCGCGGGTCCGCTTCGGGCAGGTCGACTCGTACAACAACCACTTCGTGGTGAGCGAGGGCCAGTCGTACGGCTACACCTTCGGCGTCGGGATCTCCTCGCAGCTGTACGCCTCCGACAACGCGTTCTCGCTGCCCTCCGGTGTCAGCGCCGCCAAGACCCTGAAGAAGTGGAGCGAGGCGCCGCTCACCGCCGAGAACAACTACGTCAACGGCCGCAAGACCGACCTCATCGCCGTCCACAACGCGGAGATCCCCGCCGAGACCCTCCAGTCCGGCGCCGGCTGGACACCCACCCTGCGGACCAGGGTCGACTCGCCGCGTGCCGTGCCCGGCATCGTCGACGGCCGCGCGGGCGCCGGAAAGGTCTGCTGACCATGACCCTGCCGACAAGGGCGAGCAGACGGTCCTTCGTCGTCGCGAGCGTCGGGGCCGCCCTCGCGCTGGGCGCCGGAGGGACCGCCCACGCGCGCGGCCGGTCCCCCTTCGGCCGGTACGGTTCGCCGACGGCCCGGCTCGACGAGCGGACCCTGTACGTCCACCCCGGCGGCCTCGGCGACCACACCACGGTCCAGGCCGCCGTGACCGCCGCGAGCGGAACCGGATACACGCTGGTCGTCGCCCCGGGAACGTACCGCGAGACGGTCGCCGTCAGCGCCGCCCGTACGGAGCTGACCTGGCTCGGGGCCTCCGAGGACGCGCGTGACGTCGTGATCGTCTACGACAACGCCAACGGGACGCAGAAGCCGGACGGCTCCGGCCCCTACGGCACGACCGGCTCGGCCACCACGACCGTGCAGGCCGACGGGTTCACCGCCCGCGACATCACCTTCGCCAACGACTGGCTGCGCGCCGACCACCCCGAGATCACCGGCACCCAGGCCGTCGCCATCAAGGTGCAGGGCGACCGCTCGGCGTTCCTCCACTGCCGTTTCCTCGGCCATCAGGACACGCTGTACGCCGACTCCATCGCGCTCACCGCCTTCGCCCGGCAGTACTTCGCGCACTGCTATGTCGAAGGGGACGTGGACTTCGTGTTCGGGCGGGCCACCGCCGTGTTCGAGCACTGCCACTTCCGCACATTGGCGCGCACGGACCTCGCCGGGGCCCCGTACGGGTTCGTCTTCGCGCCCTCGACCGCGGTCGCCAACCCGCGCGGCTATCTGGTGTCGGACAGCCGGGTGACGAGCGAAGCCCCGGACGCCTACTACAAGTTGGCCCGGCCCTGGGTGCCCGGCTCCGACACCACCGCTCGGCCCATGCTGACCGTGCGCGAGACCCGCCTCGGTGCCGGGATCGACGCCGTGGAGCCGTACACCAACATGTCGGCCGGCTATCCGTGGCAGAGCCAGCGGTTCGCCGAGTACCGCAACAGCGGTCCGGGCGCCGAGATCACCGTCCCCGCGAACCGGCCCCAGCTCACCCGCGCCGAGGCCGCCTCGCACACCCGGCGGACCTACCTCGGCGACTGGGCCCCCTGGTCCCGGGAGGGGTGCTGACATGCGGCGGCGGACCCTGATCACCGAGGCCGTCGGCGTGCTCGCGGCGGCCGGTGCCTCACCGGCCGCCGCCGAGGACCCGCGCCGCCGGGTGCTGCACGTCCGCCCCGGCGACGCCGTCCAGGCAGCCGTCGACGCGGTCGACGGCCCCGGCCGGACGATCGTCGTGCACCCGGGCACCTATCGCGAGACCGTCAACATCCCCGCAGACGTGCGGGACTTGACGCTCCTCGGGGCCTCCCGCGCCCCCCGGGACACGGTCGTCGTGTACGACAACGCCAACGGCACGCAGAAGCCGGACGGCACGGGCACCTACGGCACCGCGGGCTCCGCCACCTTCACCTCGGCGGCGCCCGGACTGACCGTGCGGGGGCTGACGATCGCCAACGACTGGCTGCGCGCCGACCACCCGGAGATCACGGGGACCCAGGCGGTGGCCGCGTACGTCACGGGGGACCGGTCGCGCTTCGAACGGGTCCGGTTCCTCGCCCACCAGGACACCCTGTTCGCGGACACCACCGCACTGGACTCCTTCGACCGGCAGTACTACCGGGACTGCTACGTCGAAGGAGACGTGGACTTCGTCTTCGGGCGGGGGCGGGCGGTCTTCGACGGCTGCCACCTCCACACGCTCGACCGGGACGTGACCTTCAGGCCGGAGGGCATGGTGTTCGCCCCCGCCACGGCCCGCGCGAATCCGTACGGTTTCCTCGCCGTGCGGTGCCGTGTCACCTCGGGTGCCGAGGACGGCGCGTACAAGATCGCCCGGCCGTGGGTGCCGTCGTACGAGACGACCGCCCGGCCCTCACTCGTCGTGCGGGACACCTGGCTCGGGCCGGGCGTCGACGCGGTGGCGCCGTACATCGACATGCGCGAGGCGTACCCCTGGCAGACCATGCGCTTTCGCGAGTACGCCAACTCCGGTCCGGGGGCGGCCATTTCCGTGCCGGACAACCGGCCGCAGCTCACGGTCGCGGAAGCCGCGGAACACACCCGCGGAACGTATCTCGGGGACTGGAGGCCGTATGAACAGCGGTACTGAACCCGCGCCCCTGGGCCGGCGGTCGTTCGTGGCGGGTGCCGGGGCGGCGGCGCTGCTGGGCGTGGCGGGAGCAGGAGCGTCCACGGCCCAAGCCGCCCAAGCCACCGCCCCTGCGGCACAGGCCACCGCCCCCGCCGCACAAGTGACGGGCATCGTGGAGGGCAACCTCCCCGACTTCCACCCCCTCCTCAAGGACGAACTGCGCTTCCCGCTCGCCTGGGGCACCTCCCCGGTCCGGGACTTCCGGGCCTGGCGGCGGGCGGCCCGCTCGAAGGTCGAGGAGCACCTGCTCGTCGAGCGGGACCACACCCCGTACGAGCCGGTGTTCGACGAGGGTGATCGCGTCGAGGCCGACGCGTACACGCGCGAGTCGGTGACCCTCTCTCTCACCCGGTACGAGCGCGTCCGCGGCTCCCTGCTCACCCCGCACGGCACCGGCCCCTTCCCCGCCGTCCTCCTGCTCCACGACCACGGCGCCAAGTTCGACATCGGGAAGGAGAAGCTGGTCAGGCCCTGGAACGACGACACACGGCTGGCCTCGGCACAGGCCTGGGCGGACCGCTGCTTCAGCGGACGGTTCGTCGGCGACGAACTGGCCCGGCGCGGGTACGTGGTCCTCGCCCTGGACGCGCTCGGCTGGGGCGACCGCGGCCCGGTCACGTACGAGCAGCAGCAGGCCCTGGCGAGCAACTTCTTCAATCTGGGGTCCTCGCTCGCCGGCCTGATGGCCCGCGAGGACGTGCGCGCCGCCGGTTTCCTGGCCGGTCTCGACCGGGTGGACCGGCGGCGGGTCGCGGCCGTCGGCTTCTCCATGGGCGCCTTCCGCGCCTGGCAGACGGCCGCCCTCAGCGACGACATCGCAGCCGCCGCGAGCGTGTGCTGGATGACCGGGCTGAAGGAGGTCATGGTGCCCGGCAACAACATCCTGCGCGGCCAGTCCTCGTACTGCATGCTCCACCCCGGGCTCGCCCGGCACCTCGACTTCCCCGATGTGGCGAGCATCGCCGCGCCCAAGCCGTCGCTCTTCTTCCACGGCGCCCAGGACACCCTGTTCCCCGCGGAGGGTGTCCGGGTCGCCCACGAGAAGCTGCACGCGGTCTGGCGCTCACGTCATGCCGGGGAGCACCTGCGCACCAAGGTCTGGCCCGACCTGGGCCATGTGTTCACCGCACCCCAGCAGGACGAGGTCTTCACCTGGCTCGACGCCGTCCTGTGACCGACGCACCCCCCACAGCTTCACAGCTCCACAGCACCTGAGAACAACACCACCCGCCGAACGACGAAAGGTCCCCCCACCATGTCCCGTCGTACCGCTCTCTCCTTGGGCGCAGTCCTCGCCCTCGGCGCCGGACTCGCCGTGATCCCCACCCAGGCGCAGGCCGCCACCGTGGTCGTCAGCACCACCACCGACCTGACCAACGCCATCAAGAACGCCACCGCCGGTACGGTCATCCAGGTGCGCGCAGGCACCTACTACCCGACGGCGACCCTCCAGTCGACCACCAACGGCAGTTCCTCCAGCCGCATCTACCTACAGCCCTACGGCTCCGAGACCGTGAAGATCGACGGCTCGAACCTCCCCGACGGGGACTGGATCTTCAAGCTCACCGCCGACTACTGGACCGTCTCCGGCATCACCTTCCAGAACTCGCCGGACAGCGCGGTCGTCTGCCAGTCGTGCGCCTCGACGGTCTGGGAGAACATCAAGACGATCAACGGCGGCGACTCCGGTTTCACGCTCACCGGCGACAGCACCACCAACAACACGGTCCGCAACATCGACTCGTACGGTCACTACGACGCCGCCACCCACGGGGAGAACGCGGACGGCATCGCCGTGAAGTTCGGCTCCGGCAGCGGCAACCTGATCACCGGGGCCCGCCTGTACAACAACTCGGATGACGGAATCGACTTCTGGTCGTTCTCGTCCCCCGTCACCGTCGAGCACACCTGGGCCATGGGCAACGGCAAGAACCGCTGGTCGGACTCGGCGTTCGCGGGCGACGGCAACGGCTACAAACTCGGCGGCGACGGGGAGGTGGTGGCCCACGTCGTCAACAACTCGGCGGCCTGGGACAACGCGGGCAGCGGCTTCACCGAGAACAGCAACACGGGTGCCATCGTCATCAACCGCACCACCGCGTACGCCAACGTCAAGTACGGCTACTACTTCGCCACCGGCGCGGCCAGGCTCGGCAAGAACCTGGCCGTGAGCAACGGGAGTTCGGTCAGCAAGGGCGGTTCGGTCGTCTCGGCCGGCAACAACTGGGACTCCGGCATCTCGACGCCCTCGTTCCGCTCCACGGACGCCTCGACGACGTACAACTCCCGTCAGTCGAACGGTTCGCTGCCCGTGACCACGTTCCTGACCACGGGCAGCACGACGATCGGCGCGACGATGGACTGAGGGCGTCAGCCCTTCCGTGCCGGCCGGACCGACTCCAGGGTCGGTACCACCGGGTCGATCGTGCCGTCGGCCGCGAAGGTCATACGGTCGACGGTCGTCTCCCGGTGGGTGCCGTCCCCGCCGGCCCGGCCGGGCCCGTTCAGGCCGAACCGGTGGTAGACGATGTACCAGTCGTCCGTGCCGGGGGTGTTCACCACCGAGTGGTGACCGGTGCCCTTGATGCCGTACTCCGGGCGCTTGGACAGGATCGTGCCCCGCTCGGTCCACGGGCCGAGCGGGGAGGGGCCGGTCGCGTACGCCACGTGGTAGTTCTCGCTGCGGGTGTCGTCCTCGGACCACATGAAGTAGTACGTGCCCCCGCGCTCGACCACGAAGGAACCCTCACGGAAGTCGGCCGGGGTGATGTCGCGGACCTCGGACGCGTCGAACGACACCATGTCGTCGTTCAGCGGGACCACATAGGCATGGCCGTTGCCCCAGTACAGGTACGCCTGGCCGTCGGTGTCCGTGAAGACCGCCGGGTCGATCATCTGGCCCTGGAACGAACCGCCCTTCGCCACCAGGGGTTTACCGAGGGCGTCCTCGAAGGGACCCGCGGGGGAGTCGGCCACCGCCACGCCTATCTGCTGCTCGGCGCAGAAGTAGAAGTAGTACGTGCCGTCGCGCTCGGCGATCGCGGGCGCCCACGCGTTCTTGTCGGCCCAGGACACGTCGGGGCCCAGGTCGAGGATCTCGCCGTGGTCCTTCCAGTGGACCAGATCCTTCGACGAGAACGCCTTGAACTTCGTGCCGCTCCAGCCGGGGAAGCCGTCCGTCGTCGGATAGATCCAGTAACGGCCGTCCAGGTACTGGATGTCGGGGTCGGCGTACAGCCCCGGCAGGACCGGGCTGCGGGTGGACACGGCCTCGAACGTCCAGGTGCGGGTCGTGCCGTCGGCGGCCGTCACCCTGTACTTCTGCGGTGTGCGGAAGTCGCGCCGCGTCCCGGAGGCGGGGCTGACCCTGGCACCCTCACCGATCCACAGCTTCGGCGCGAGCCTCGACAGGTCCTCGCCCGGCTCCATCGGCAGGACGACCTTGGAGGCGGCCTCGGTGACGACCGCGTACCCCTTCTGGCCCTTCGCCGTGGCGTCCACGACCGAGGTGCCGTTCTCGGGATACGCGGCGAGCAGCCGGTCGTACTCCGCCCGCGTCACCGGCATGACCGTGCCGTGCCGGGGACTCGCGGGCAGCTGGTAGTTCTCCGACGGCGTCCACCGGCCCGAGTCGAGATCGGTCGTCTCGAAGGGCACATAGCCGCGCCCGCCGTACTCGTCGAACAGGTACCACTTGTCCTCGGTGTTCGACTTGAAGACCGTCGGCCCCTCACCGCGATCGATCGACCCGCTGCCGACGCAGTCCGCCACGAAGTCGTACGAGGTGTCCGTGAGCGAGGTGGACTTCTCCGCGGTGATGAACTTCGAGCAGGGACTGGAGGAACTCGGGTCGCGCTCGTCCTTCGTGAAGCGGTGGTAGGTGCCCTTGTGCTTCACGACGGTCGAGTCGATGACCGAGTAGCCGGGGTCGTCCCAGACCTTCGGCTCACTGAAGGCACGGAAGTCCTTCGTCGTCGCGTACAGCATCTTGTTGTACGTCGAGCCGGTGTGGTCCGGGTCGTCGTCGGCGTACAGCTTGGACGCCCAGAAGACGACGAACTCACCGAGGCTGTCGTCCCAATACGCCTCCGGCGCCCAGGTGTTGCCCGCGTTGTCGGGGGCGACCTTCACCAGGCGCCGGTCGGTCCAGTGGACCAGGTCGGTGGACTCCCAGACCATCACCGACTTGCTGCCGTGCCGCTGGACGTGGTCCCAACTGCCGCTGGAATTGCGGTACATCCGCAGATCGGTCGCGATCATGTAGGACTTGTCGCCCTCGGGGGAGCGGATCACGAACGGGTCGCGCAGGCCCTTCTCGCCGGTCGTCGAGGTGAGGACCGGCTTACCGGCGTTCAACTCCTCCCAGTGCAGGGGGTCGTTGCCGCGGCTGAGGGCGTAACGGATCTGCTCGCCGTCCGCCGTGCCCTCACCGGTGAAGTAGGCGAAGAGATAGCCGGCGTACTTCTGTCGGGCCGTGTCGGTCGCGTTGCTCGAGTCGCTTGCGTTGCTCACGTCGGTCACGCCGCTCAGGAGGAGGGTGAACAGGGCGAGAATCGGGATCAGGAGTGCTCGGGCTGGGCGGGGGCGCATGACACATCCTGTGGGGGTCTGGTGGATTCTGTTGGGATGGATCGCCCTCGGAGTGTCACCAGTGGCGGACGGTGCGTCAATCGGTGGAAGCCCGGCCGGAGCGAGCGAAAGTTTCGGTGCGTTTCGCAGGGAGGCATGCGAACGCCCCTCGCGGTCGTCACCGGCGAGGGGCGTCGCCCTGACTGGCCGAGGGGGGCTCAGGCCAGCAGATCTGTGGCGTCCAACGACCCTGTGGTCACTGGTACGTGATGTCAGATGCCGTGTAGTTGCAATAGGTTCCGTCCGGGCCCGAACCGTTTGTCGTCGGCTCGGCGCCCGTGCTGTTGCCGATGTACTTCTGGCACGGCACGATCTTCTTGCTGCTGTCGCCGACGACCGTGATGTTCCGCAGGGCCGCGGTGTCGCCGTAGTTGGTGTTGATGCCGACCAGCCGCGAACCCGGCGCGGTCACCTCGACGGTGTTGAAGATCGAGGTGCGCTTGTACTGCGTCGAGCAGTTGCCGCAGGAGCGGTACAGCGTCTTGAAGTCCTGGACCGCGAACTTCGAGACGACGAGCTTGCCGCCGCCGTTGTGCTGGAACACCTTGTCCGCGGCCTTCTTCGCCCCGCCGCCGTACACGGTGTAGACGGCGGAGTTGCCGCCCTTGAAGGTCGCTGCGTCCTCGCCGACGTCCTCCCACCAGACGTTCTGCAGGGTGCAACTGCCCTGGCAGTGCACGCCGTCGGCCCCGGGCGTGCCGATGATGACGTTCTTCAGCGTCGCTCCGTCCGCGAGCTGGAAGATCGGGTCCTGGCCCTCCTCCTGACCGTCACCGGCCAGATCGCCGCTGCCGTAGTAGCGCTTGTAGCCCCCGTCCCGGGTGCCCGAGACGGCGATGGTCGACGAGACGGCCTCGCTGCCGGTGGCGGTCGGCCAGGTGGTGGCGGCGCTCGCCGTCGACATCATCGTGCTGGTGAACATCGCGGCTCCCGTCAGGGCGAGCGCGGACACGCCACCGAGGAGGGCACGCTTGCGGTCGGTCCTGCGGCGGTGACGTGCACGGGGTTCCACGCGTGAGGTCATGTCCCGTTCCTTCAGGTGGGGAGAGATCTTGCCTCTCCTGGTCGCCACCCGGACGGCATGGGTTGCCGCGTGCGCCGATTCTTTTCGACCCTCGGTCCTGCGGGGCGCGCCCGGTCCTACGGGTCGCCGTCGCCGGAGCCGGTGCGGGCGAAGTCGCCCGCCACGGCCAGTACTCGGCCGCCGGCTTGGGCGTCGGCCGTATACGTGTCGTCCCCGGCGTCGCGGCCACCGCGGTCGTGGTCGTACTGGCCCGCGAACACCCACTCGCCCGGCCACACCGTACGGCCCGGCCTGAGCGTCCATGTGTAGGTGAGGAAGCCGTCCCTCTCGGCGACGGACGTGGTGAAGTCGTCCTCGGGGGCGGAGCGCCAGGAACCCGTCGAGGTGACTCCGCCGGTCTGCCTGACCTTCAACACGACGGTCAGCGCCGTGAGTTGCTTCTCGGTCTTCACCGTCACATTGCTCTGCGCCCAGAACGCGTTGCTGTGCGGGTCGACCGATCCGTCCGACCACAACGGGCCGTCCTCGGCAGCGGCACCGGTGCCGCCACCGGCGGTGGGGGAGGCCGGAGGGCTCGAACGCTTCGGCGGGGCCGACGAACCGGCCGGGTCCGGTGGGAGCGGGGCACGGCTCGACGCCTCCTGCTCGGGCGAGGGAGCCGGACTGGGGCTGACCGCCACCGTCTGGTCGTCCGGCGCCTCGGCCTTCAGCGCCGACGCCACGGCGTAGCCGCCGACCGCGAGCACGCCCGCGACCGCGGCCGTGGCACCGACGACACGGAACCAGCCGAGCGCGGTCGGCCGCGGGGCGGGACCCGGCGCGCTCTCCCCACCTGCCATACCGCGTTCGACGCGGGCCAGGATGCGGGCGCGATCGGGCTCGTACGACTCCGCCGAGTCCCGCAGCCGGGCCCGCAGTTCGTCGCGCGACTCGTCGTGGAGTCCGCCATGCGGTTCGTCGTGCACGTCCTTCATCGGCCCCTCCCCCCGGTGATCCCCCCGGTGCCACCGGCACGCAGCGCCGCCGCGTGCATCCGCCGCGGAGCGTCCCGCGACCCCAGCAGCCGCTGGAGCTCCGCCATCCCCTTCGACGTCTGGCTCTTCACCGTACCCACCGAGATACCGAGGGCGAGCGCGGTGTCCTTCTCCGAGAGGTCGAAGGAGTGGCGCAGGACCACACACGCCCGCTTGCGGAACGGCAGTCTGCGCAGCGCCTCCTGGACGTCCACCATGCCGGGCACGTCGGGGTTCTCGGTCCTGTCCTCGCGCTGCGACCAGAACAGGGTGATCCGCCGTCGTTCGCGCACCGCGCTGCGGATCCGGCTGCGCGCCATGTTGGCGACCACACCGCGTGCGTACGCCACCGGGTGGTCCGCGGCGCGCACGCGGTCCCAGCGGTGCCACAGTGCGAGCAGCGCGTCCGCCGCGAGGTCGTCGGCGGCGTCCGACTCGCCGGTGAACAGATGGGCCAGGCGGGCCAGTTCGGAGTAGTGCCGCTCGAAGAAGTCGTGGAACTCCACGGAGGCGGCGTCGTCGACGACAGTGCCCACGGGCGACCTCTCCCTGTCGGTTCATTCTGTAACACGATGAAAACCTGAAACTGGTTCAACGCGGGAACAATCCAGCCAGCATCCGCTCACCAGGCACGCAGGCAACGAGGAGCATCCGCCATGTCCGAAACGCAGCAGGTGGAGGACCGGCCAGGCGCCGGACCGCCCCAGGCCAACAGTGTCGACCGGTTCTTCAAGATCTCCGCCCGGGGCTCCACCGTCGGCCGGGAAGTGCGCGGCGGATTCGCCACGTTCTTCACGATGGCCTACATCCTTGTCCTGAATCCCATCATCCTCAGCAGCGCGAAGGACAAGTTCGGCGACCAGCTCGACAGCGTCCAACTGGTCACCGCCACCGCCCTGGTGGCCGCCGTGATGACGATCGTGATGGGTGTCGGCGGCAACCTGCCGCTCGCGCTCGCCGCGGGGCTCGGCCTCAACGCCGTCGTCGCCTTCCAGATCGCCCCGCTGATGAGCTGGGACGACGCGATGGGCCTCATCGTCCTCGAAGGCCTGCTGATCTGCGTCCTGGTGGTGACGGGACTGCGCGAGGCCGTCATGTACGCGATCCCGCAGCCGCTCAAGCAGGCGATCAGCGTCGGCATCGGGCTGTTCATCGCGTTCATCGGCTTCGTCGACGCCGGGTTCGTCAGCCGCATACCGGATGCCGCCAACACCACCGTGCCGGTGCAGCTGGGGGCCACGGGCGCGCTGACCGGCTGGCCGATCCTGGTGTTCTGCCTCGGTGTCCTGCTGACCATCGGACTGCTCGCCCGCAAGGTCAGGGGCGCGATCCTGATCAGCATCGTGACCATGACGGTCGTCGCGATCGTCATCAACGAGATCGCGGACGTCAAGAGCTGGGGCCTGACCACGCCCCAGGTGCCCGACGACGTGGTGGCCTCGCCCGACTTCGGACTGCTCGGCGACTTCAGCCTGTTCGGCGCGTTCGGCGAGGTCAGTGTGATCACCGTCGTGCTGCTGGTGTTCACTCTGATCCTGTCGGACTTCTTCGACACCATGGGCACGGTCGTCGGCATCAGCGCCGAGGCGGGGCTGCTGGACGAGGAGGGCAAGGTGCCCAACCTCGGCCGGGTCCTGCTCATCGACGGCGCCGCCGCGGTCGCCGGCGGCGCGTCGTCCGCGTCCTCCGCCACGTCGTACATCGAGTCGGCGGCGGGGGTCGGCGAGGGGGCCCGTACGGGGTTCGCGAACCTCGTCACGGGCGGGCTGTTCGCCTGTGCGCTCTTCCTGACGCCGCTGCTGACGATCGTGCCGATGCAGGCGGCGGCGCCGGCGCTCGTGGCGGTCGGGTTCCTGATGATGACGCAGGTCAAGCACATCGACTGGGACAAGTACGAGATCGCCATCCCGGCGTTCCTGACGATCGCCGTGATGCCGTTCACGTACTCGATCACGAACGGGATCGGGGCGGGGTTCGTGTCTTACGTCCTCATCAAGACGGTGCTGGGCCGGGCGAAGGAGGTGCACTGGCTGCTCTGGGGGGCGTCGGCGCTGTTCCTGATCTACTTCGCGATAGACCCGATCGAACAACTCCTGAACGTGAAGTAGCCACGACCGCCACGATCCATTCGCCCGCGGCCCCGGTGGGGGTCACCCGCGCAGTTCCCCGCGCCCCCATCAGGGGCGCGGGGAACTGCGCAATCTTTTGGCTCGGCCCCCACCGGGCGGACGCAGATGACCGATGGCTCAGCCCGCGAGGGCGGCCCGCATCACGGCCTCGGCCACAGGCGCAGCCAAACCGTTCCCGCTCACTTCCGACCGCGCCGCATCCGACTGCTCCACCACCACGGCGACAGCGACCTCCTTGTCGGAGGAGTCGGACTTCGCGTACGACGTGAACCACGCATACGGCGTCTTGCTGTTGTTCTCGCCGTGCTGAGCCGTACCGGTCTTACCCCCCACCGTCGCCCCGGGGATCCGCGCGTTCGTCCCCGTACCCTCCTCGACGACCGTCTGCATCGCCGACTGCAACTGCTCGGCCGTGGACGAGCTGACGATCTCCTTGCTCTCCGTGTCGTCGCCGTAGTTCTCCAGCACATCCCCGTTCGCGTCGCTGATCTGCGACACCATGCGCGGCGAAACCAGCTTCCCGCCGTTGGCGATGGCGGCCGACACCATGGCCATCTGCAACGGCGTCGCGGTCACGTCGAACTGCCCGATACCCGTCAGCGCGGTGGACGACTTCTCCATGTCCGACGGGTACACGCTCGTGTAGGCGCGCACGGGCACGTCCTGGGACTCGTCGTTGAAGCCGAACTTCTCGGCCATCGCCTTGACCTTGTCCTGACCGAGGTCGACGGCCATCTTCGCGAAGACGTTGTTGCACGAGTACTGGAGCGCGACCCGGATCGACGCGTTCTCGCAGGGCGCCGACCTGCTCTCGTTCGCCAGGACCTGCGTCGTGCCCGGCAGCGTGTACGGGTTCTCGCTCTTCGTCTTCTCGTCCACCGAGGAGTAGAGGCCGTCCTCCAGCGCGGCGGCCGCGACGACCAGCTTGAACGTCGAGCCCGGCGGCAGCGGCTGGCGCAGCGCCCGGTTCGTCATGGGCTTCTCGGAGTCCTTGGTCAGCTTCTTCCAGGCGTCGGAGTCGCCCCCGCTGAGCACCGAGGGGTCGTAGGACGGGGTGGAGACGACACCGAGGATCCTGCCGGTCTTCGGGTCCATGGCCACGGCCGCGCCCTTTTTGTCACCGAGCGCCTTGTAGGCCGCCTTCTGCACGTCCGGGTCGATGGTGGTGATCACATCGCCCGGATCGGACCGCTTGCCGGTGACCGTGTCGAGGGGGTTCTTCAGACGGTTGTCCGTGCCGTCGAGAAGCTGCTGGTAGACACCCTCCAGCTGCGTGGCCCCGAACACCTGCGAGCTGAACCCGGTGACGGCCGCGTAGAGGTTCCCGTCGGTGTACGTGCGCTTGTACTTGAGGTCGCTGCCTTTCGTCTGCGCGGAACCGGTGACCGCGTCGCCGCCCACGATGATGTTCCCGAGCGGGTACGCGTACTGCTCGATCGCGTTCCGACGGTTGTCCTTGTCCTCTGCGAGCGCCTGCCCCTCGTAGAACTGCACCCAGGTCGCTCTGACGAGCAGAGCGAACACGAGCAGCAGAGTGAAGACGGAGGCGCGCCTGATCGTTTTGTTCATCCCGCCCAGAAGGACGAGCAAGAACCCCCCGAACGTTCCCTTCGCCCACGTTTCTCATGGACAGTTCATCAACCGCAGCCCCTCCCAGGGGCGCGGGGAACGGCGCAGTCTTTTGTCTTTAAGGGGCGCGGGGAACTGCGCGACCAGCCCCCACCGGGCCCGCACGTCACGTCCGGAGCACAAGCACAACCTCGTCGATCTCGGCCCCCCGCGCGTTCGCGAACCCCCGGTCCCGCCCGGTCACGACGAACCCACACTTCTCCAGCACCCGCAGGGACCCCGCGTTGTCCGCCGAAGCCCGCCCGTACAACGGCCGCTCGGGCACGACGACGAGCAGCGCCCGCAACGCGGCCGTGGCGATCCCCCGCCCCCAGTACGCGCGATCGATCCAGTACGTCACCTCGCGCTCGCCCGGCTCCCCGTACACCGCCGCGTTCCCGACGACATCCCCGTCGACGAGGATCGTGCGGTTCACGGCGGACGAGGCCCGCACCCGCTTCCAGTGGGCGTCGAACGCGTCCCGGTCGGTCGGATCCTTCGCGGTGAACGCCGCCATCTGCACGGACTCGGGATCGTTCGTCTGCCGGAAGAACACCGGCAGATCACTGTCGTGGATCTCGCGGAGCTCGACCTCGACGGGAGACGGGACTGACGGCCCGGACAGGCGGGACAGGTCGGACATGTCAGAGCCTCCGGGTCGCGAGCGTCAGCCGGTCGCGCGCGTCGAACAGCGCGTCCTTCACCATCTGTTCGTGCGCCGGCGTCAGCCGCGCCACCGGCACCGAGCAGCTGATCGCGTCCCGCGCGGGCGTCCGGTACGGGATCGCCACGCCGAAGCAGCGCAGCCCCAGCGTGTTCTCCTCGCGGTCCACCGCGAACCCCTGCTCCCGTACCTGGTGCAGCTCCTCGATGAGCTTCTCCCGGTCGGTGATCGTGTGCTCGGTCAGCGCGGGCAGCGTCTCCGGCAGCAGCTTGCGTACCTGCTCGTCGGTGTGGGTCGCGAGGAGCGCCTTGCCGAGGGACGTGGAGTGGGCGGGCAGTCGGCGCCCCACGCGCGTGAAGGGGCGCAGATAGTGCTGGGACTGGCGGGTCGCGAGGTAGACGACGTTCGTGCCGTCGAGGCGGGCCAGGTGGATCGTCTCCGTCGTGTCGTCGGAGAGCCGGTCCAGCGTCGGCCGCGCCGCCGCGACGACCTCGTCACCGTCGATGTACGACGTACCGACGAGCAGCGCCCGTACGCCGATGCCGTACCGCGTGCCCGTCGCGTCGGTCTCGACCCAGCCGAGCTCGACCAGCGTGCGCAGCAGCATGTAGAGACTGGACTTGGGATACCCGACGGCCTCCTGTACGGCGGCCAGGGAGTGCATACCGGGGCGTCCGGCGAAGTACTCAAGCAATTCAACCGTCCGCACCGCGGACTTGACCTGTGCTCCGCCGCCCGTCTCGCCTGCCGACATCGGCCTTGACCCCCTAGTTCGCCGGGAAATAGTCTCGACAGCATATTCACCATCAGAGACAGCGTTCAGCATATCGAACGCCCCTGGTGAGTGGCACATGTACTTCGGCATTACATCTGGAGGGACCCGCGGTGGCAGCAGCACCAGTCTGGAGTGTCGACCCCCGAACCGGGAAGCAGCGCGAGCAGGTTGCGGTGGAAGCCACAGCCCAGGAGGTGGACGACGACGTCCGCGCCGCGCACGCCGCCCGAGGGGCTCTCGCCGACCGCACGGTCCGCGCGGCCTTCCTGCGTACCGCGGCCGACCTGCTCGAAGGCGCCAAGGAGCACCTCGTGGAGGCGGCCGACGCGGAGACCGCGCTCGGCCCGGTCCGGCTCACCGGCGAACTCGCCCGCACCTGCTATCAGCTGCGGGCCTTCGCGGACATCGTCGACGAGGGCGAGTTCCTCGGCGTCGTGATCAACCACCCCGACGCCACCGCGACGCCGCCGATCCCGGACCTGCGCCGCTACAAGGTGCCGCTGGGTGTCGTCGCCGTCTACTCGGCCTCGAACTTCCCCTTCGCCTTCTCGGTGGCCGGCGGTGACACCGCGAGCGCGCTCGCCGCGGGCTGCCCGGTCGTCGTCAAGGCGCACCCGGACCACCCCGGGCTGTCCGAGCTGGTCGCCTCCGTCGTGCGCCGGGCCGCGGCCCAGCACGACATCCCGGACGGCGTCCTCGGCCTCGTGCACGGCTTCGAGGCGGGCGTCGAGCTGGTCAAGCACCCGCTGGTGTCGGCCGCCGGATTCACCGGTTCGGTACGCGGCGGACGCGCCCTCTTCGACGCGGCGGCGGCGCGGCCCGCGCCGATCCCGTTCCACGGCGAGCTGGGATCGCTCAACCCGGTCGTGATCACCGAGGCCGCCGCCGCCGAGCGCGCCGAGGCGATCGGTACGGGGCTCGCGGGCTCCATGACGCTGGGCGTCGGCCAGTTCTGTGTGAAGCCGGGCCTGGTGCTGGCGCCGGCCGGTGCGGCGGGCGACCGCCTGCTGAAGTCCCTCACGGACGCCGTGAGCGACACCGAGGCGGGGGTCCTCCTCGACCACCGCATGCGCGACAACTTCGTCGCGGGGGTCGCCGAGCGTGCGGGGCTGCCCGGCGTGGACGCGCCGGTGACGCCGGGTGCGGGCGGTGAGCACACGGTGAGCGCCGGCTTCCTGACGGTCTCCGCGCAGAAGCTGGCCGCCGAGGGCGAGTACGACCTGCTGCTCGAAGAGTGCTTCGGGCCGGTGACCGTGGTCGCGCGCTACGAGGACGAGGCCGAGGCGAACGCGGTGCTCGCGCGGCTGCCCGGGAACCTCACCGCGACGGTGCATCTCTCCACGGAGGAGGAGGCCGGTGAGGGGCGTGGCGCGGAGATCCTCGCGGAGCTCACGCCGCTCGCTGGGCGGGTCGTCGTGAACGCGTGGCCGACCGGGGTCGCGGTGGCTCCTGCCCAGCAGCACGGCGGGCCGTACCCGGCCACGACGTCCACGTCCACGTCTGTGGGCGGGACCGCGATCGAGCGGTGGCTGCGGCCTGTTGCGTACCAGAACGCCGCGGAGGGGCTGCTGCCGGCTGAGCTGCGGGATTCCAACCCGTTGGAGCTGCCTCGGCGCTACAACGGGCGGCTTGAGAGGTAACCGCTCCTTTTCGCGCCCTCGGGCCCGTGGCCGGTGTGTCGGGTGCGGGCCCGCTGTGGTTGCCCGCGCAGTTCCCCGCGCCCCTGAAGGGCGCCGTTGGGGTCGTGGGCGGTTTGTCGGGTGCTGGTCCGCTGTGGTTGCCCGCGCAGTTCCCCGCGCCCCTCAGGGGCGCCGTTGGGGTCGTGGGCGGTTTGTCGGGTGCCGGTCCGCTGTGGTTGCCCGCGCCCCTGAAGGGCCCCCGGCCCCGAAAGGGGCTGCGGTTCCCGTGGAGCTGGCAGACTCTGTGGATGGACGTGAGAATTCCTGAACTTCCCTTTTCGCTTCGGTCGTACGGGCCCGACGGGCACTGGTCGTACGAGGGCGGGGTGCTCACCGGATGGGCCGGGGCCCGGCAGGACCGGTTCGTGCCGCCCACCGACGAGGGGCTGGACCCCGCGTCCGACGCGCCCCGGCTGCTGGGGGCGCCCGAGGGGGACTTCCAGCTCATCGCCCGCGTGACGGTCGGCTTCGCCGGGGCCTTCGACGCCGGTGTCCTCTACGCGCACGTGGGCGAGCGGGCCTGGGCCAAGCTCTGCCTGGAGAACTCCCCGGACGTGCCCACCGTCTGCACGGTCGTCACCCGCGGGCACTCCGACGACGCGAACTCCTTCACGGTCGACGGCAGCTCCGTCTGGCTCCGGATCAGCCGCACCGGCCGCGCCTTCGCCTTCCACGCCTCCAGGGACGGCGAGCGCTGGACCTTCGTCCGCCTCTTCACCCTGGGCGAGGAGAAGGAGACCGGGGCCGCCCTCGTCGGATTCATGACCCAGTCGCCCATGGGCGAGGGCTGCGTGGTCACGTACGACCACATCGAGTTCCGCCCGGACTGGCCTGCCGACCTGAGGGACGGTCACTGATTTCGGGGCTCTCCCCATTTCCGGGTCCACTTTGAATGCGGTCCCAATTCTGCTTTTATTCGCCTAGGGTTTTCCATTAGCTTCTGCCCGATTTCCTGGAACCTAAACAACAAAGTTTTGCGAAGATCGATCTCGTAATTCGGGCAGGTCTCGCGATGGTTAAGCCCTTGTGACGCAATACACAACCGCGCCGCTTTGTCCGGTATTACCCGGACAAAGCGGCGCTTTCGATCGGCTCGGCGCGCGGCCCGCGCCCGCGTGATAACACATGCACTCTGCTTGTGTAACCCCACTCGGCGATGCGATTTCGATTTTTGCTGGGTAAATTCAATAGACATGACCGCCGCACAAGCAGACCTGCAAGCGGAATTCCTGGAAATGCCAGAAGGGCTGCGGGCCGACCGTCCGCACGTGGACGACGGAGCCGCACTCTGGCGCATTGCCAAGGACTCCGGGACCCTCGACCTGAACTCCTCCTACAGCTACCTGCTGTGGTGCCGTGACTTCTCCGGTACCTCCGCGGTGGCGCGTACGGCCGACGGCGAACCCGTCGCCTTCGTCACCGGTTACATCCGGCCGGAGCGCCCGCACACGCTTCTCGTGTGGCAGGTCGCCGTCGACGCGGCGCAGCGGGGCCGAGGCCTCGCCGCCGCGCTCCTGGACGGGCTGACCCGTCAGGTCGCCGGCCGGCACGAGCTGACTTCCTTGGAGACCACGATCTCCCCGGGCAACACCGCCTCCGAGCGGCTGTTCACCTCGTACGCGGCGCGTCACGGCGCGAGCGTCGAGCGTGAGGTCCTGTTCGACACAGGGCAGTTCCCCGACGGCCCGCACGACCCAGAAGTGCTGTACCGCATCGGCCCCCTGTCGTTCTGAACAGCCCCCACGCCCGAGGAGAACACCTGTGACCATCACCCAGCCCGACCTGAGCGTCTTCGAGACCCTGGAGTCGGAGGTCCGCAGCTACTGCCGCAACTGGCCCACCGTCTTCGACCGCGCGCAGGGCAGCCGCATGTACGACGAGGACGGCCACGAGTACCTCGACTTCTTCGCGGGTGCCGGCTCACTCAACTACGGACACAACAACCCGGTACTGAAACGGGCCCTGATCGACTACCTGGAACGCGACGGCGTCACGCACGGTCTGGACATGTCGACGACCGCGAAGCGCAGCTTCCTGGAGTCGTTCCAGAACCTGGTGCTGCGCCCGCGGGACCTGCCGTACAAGGTCATGTTCCCCGGCCCGACGGGCACCAACGCCGTCGAGTCCGCGCTGAAGCTGGCCCGGAAGGTCAAGGGCCGGGAGTCCATCGTCTCCTTCACCAACGCCTTCCACGGCATGTCGCTCGGCTCGCTCGCCGTGACCGGCAACGCCTTCAAGCGCGCCGGCGCCGGCATCCCGCTCGTGCACGGCACGCCGATGCCGTTCGACAACTACTTCGACGGCCAGGTCCCGGACTTCCTCTGGTTCGAGCGGCTCCTCGAGGACCAGGGCTCCGGCCTGAACAAGCCCGCCGCCGTGATCGTCGAGTCCGTGCAGGGCGAGGGTGGCATCAATGTCGCCCGCGTCGAGTGGCTGCGCGCCCTCGCCGAGCTGTGCGAGCGCCAGGACATGCTGCTGATCGTCGACGACATCCAGATGGGCTGCGGCCGTACGGGCGCCTTCTTCTCCTTCGAGGAGGCGGGGATCGTGCCCGACATCGTGACCGTCTCCAAATCCATCAGCGGGTACGGCCTGCCCATGTCCCTGTGCCTGTTCAAGCCCGAGCTGGACATCTGGGAGCCGGGCGAGCACAACGGCACGTTCCGCGGCAACAACCCCGCGTTCGTGACGGCCGCCGCCGCCCTCCAGACGTACTGGTCCGACGGACCCGCCATGGAGAAGCAGACCCGCACCCGCGGGGAGCAGGTCGAGCAGGCGCTGATCTCCATCACCGAGGAGAACCTCGCCGACGTGAAGGAGTACCGCGGCCGGGGTCTCGTCTGGGGCATGGAGTTCCACGACAAGGCCCGTGCGGGCCGCGTGGCGCACCGCGCCTTCGAGCTCGGCCTGCTCATCGAGACGTCGGGCCCGGAGAGCGAGGTCGTGAAACTCCTCCCCGCGCTCACCATCACACCCGACGAGCTGGACGAGGGCCTTCGTACCCTCGCCCGGGCCGTCCGCGAGACGGCCTGAACCAGCACACCCCCCTGCACACCAGCCTGAAGGAGGCTTCGTACCACCGTGATAGTCCGTTCGTTCAAGGAGATCGAAGGCACTGACCGACACGTGAAATCGGCGTCGGGCACCTGGGAGAGCAAGCGCGTCGTCCTCGCGAAGGAGCGGGTCGGCTTCTCGGTGCACGAGACGATCCTGTACGCGGGTACGGAGACGTCGATGTGGTACGCGAACCACATCGAGGCCGTCGTCTGCGTGGAGGGCGAGGCCGAACTCACCGACGACGAGACCGGCAAGAAGTACACGATCACGCCGGGCACCACCTACCTCCTCGACGGCCACGAGAGGCACACGATGCGGATCAAGGAAGACTTCCGCTGCATCTGTGTCTTCAATCCGCCGGTGACCGGACGGGAGGACCACGACGAGAACGGTGTCTACCCCCTGCTGACCGAGCCCGAGGAGGTCTGAACGATGACGACCATCACCGACCTGTATCCCAGCCGCGGCACCAGTGAGGTGTCCGTGCCCCGGCAGGACCCGGTCGTGTGGAGCGAACCGGGCGCGCCGGGCCCGATTCCGGCGGCCGACCTCCAGGGTTACGAGCGGGACGGTTTCCTCGCCGTCGAGCAGCTCATCGACGACGACGAGGTCGCGCTCTACCGCGCCGAGCTGGAGCGCATGGTCACCGACCCGGCGGTCCGCGCCGACGAGCGCTCGATCATCGAGCCGCAGTCGCAGGAGATCCGCTCGGTCTTCGAGGTCCACAAGACGAGTGAGATCTTCGCCCAACTGGTGCGCGACGAGCGCGTGGTGGGCCGCGCCCGGCAGATCCTCGGCTCCGACGTGTACGTGCACCAGTCGCGGATCAACGTGAAGCCCGGCTTCGGCGCGAGCGGCTTCTACTGGCACTCGGACTTCGAGACCTGGCACGCCGAGGATGGTCTGCCGAACATGCGGACGGTGTCCGTCTCGATCGCGCTGACCGAGAACCACGACACCAACGGCGGCCTCATGATCATGCCGGGGTCGCACCACACGTTCCTCGGCTGCTCCGGAGCCACGCCGAAGGACAACTACAAGAAGTCGCTGCAGATGCAGGACGCGGGCACGCCCTCCGACGAGGCGCTGACCAAGTACGCCTCCCAGCACGGCATCAAGCTCTTCACGGGCCGGGCCGGATCGGCGACCTGGTTCGACTGCAACTGCATGCACGGTTCGGGCGACAACATCACGCCGTTCCCGCGCTCGAACGTCTTCATCGTGTTCAACAGCGTGGAGAACGCGGCGGTGGAGCCCTTCGCCGCGCCGGTACGCCGACCGGAGTTCATCGGGTCGACGGACTTCACCCCTGTGAAGTGACCTGCGGGTGAAGCGACGTACGCCTGAAGTGACGTACGCCTGAAGGTGATCGGCCCGGTGCCCGACTCGTGCGAGTCGGGCACCGGGCCAACTGCCTTACCGGGGTTGGTTACAGCGCCGGGTAGTCCGTGTAGCCCTTCGCGTCCCCGCCGAAGTACGTCGCCGGGTCGCCCTCGTTGAACGGGCCGCCCGCCTTCAGCCGGGCGGGCAGGTCGGGGTTGGCGAGGAACAGCTGGCCGTAGGCGACCAGGTCGGCGACGCCGTCCTCGACGAGCGTCAGGGACTCGGGGCCTGTCGGCCCCTCGGTCGCCGGGTTCAGGATGAACGTCCCGCTGAACCGCTTGCGCAGCGCGAGCGTCAGCTCACGGATCTCGCCCACCTCGGTGATGTGCAGATAGGCGAGACCCAGCGGCTCCAGCGCGTCGACCAGCGCGGTGTACGCCGCCTCCGGCTCGGGCTCCTGGATGTCGTTGTACGGGTTGCCGGGCGAGAGGCGGATGCCCGTGCGCCCGGCGCCGATCTCCGCGGCGACGGCCTTGACCGCCTCGACCGCGAAGCGGATGCGGTTCTCGACCGGGCCGCCCCACTCGTCGGTGCGGTGGTTGGAACCCGGCGCGAGGAACTGGTGGATCAGATAGCCGTTGGCGCCGTGCAGCTCGACACCGTCGAAGCCGGCCTCGACCGCGCCCCGGGCGGCGCTCACGAACTCGCCGATGGTGGCGCGTACCTCGTCGCCGGTCAGCTCGCGCGGGGTGACGAAGTCGAGGGGGCCCTCGTGGGTGTAGACCTGCCCCTCGGCCCGTACGGGCGAGGCGCCGACATTGACGAGTCCGTCGGGCAGCAGGCTGGGGTGGCCGATGCGGCCCGCGTGCATGAGCTGCGCGAAGATCCGGCCGCCCGCGGCGTGCACGGCGTCGGTCACCTTGCGCCAGGCCGCGATCTGCTCGGCGCTGTGCAGCCCCGGGGTGTCCGGGTAGCCCTGGCCCACCACGGACGGCTGGACGCCCTCGGTGACGATCAGGCCGGCGGAGGCCCGCTGGGCGTAGTACTCGACGTTGAGATCGGTCGGCGCTCCGCCGTCGCCGGTCCTGCTGCGGGTCATCGGCGCCATGACGATGCGGTTCGCGAGCGGGGTGCCGGACAGGTCGATGGGGTCGTAAGCGGTGGTCACGGCTGCTCCTGGGGAGGACGGGGAATGTATGTGGTCGGCCAATGATTGGAACAAGGGGCCACCGTAAAGCATTCCTTGGTCGGCCAAGTTATTGTCCGTGAAAAGCTGGCCGCCACGAACGTGCGCGGAACCGGGAGCCAGGATGAGTGCCACCCACGAGGTCGCGGCCTCTCAGGCCGACCCCGCCTGTACCGACGAGACCCCCTCGGCGGCCTGCGGCGGCCAGGTCAGCTACGCCATCTCCCGGGTGGCCCGGATGCACCGGGCCGCGGCGGGCAGGCTGCTGCGCGGGTCCGGCCTCTACCCCGGCCAGGAGTTCGTGATGATGCACCTGTGGGACGCGGGCGCGGTGCGCCAGTCGGAGCTGATCAAGGCGGTCGAACTCGATCCGTCGACGGTCACGAAGATGCTCCAGCGGCTGGAGCAGGCGGGACACGTCCGCCGCCGCCCCGACCCCAGGGACGGCCGCGCGGTCCTCGTCGAGGCGACGGAGGGCAGCTGCGGCCTGCACGACGAGGTCACCCGGGCCTGGACCGGCCTGGAGGAGCACAGCCTCGCCGGGCTGAGCGCCGACGAGCGCGCACAGCTCTCCGGACTCCTCGCGCGCGTCGAGGCGAACCTGTGCACGGAGGCAGGCGACTGCACGTTCCCGCCCGGGGCGGACCGGCCCTGACGGTGACGCTAGAGCCAGGCCAGTGAGGCCGCCCGCTCCAGCACGTCGTGTACGGCTTCCTCGTCGCCCACCATCCCGCGGGGCACCGACGAGGGTGTGTGCCGTCCGCCCACCAGCAGGCAGAAGTCCACGGCCTGCAGGGCGAGTTCACCCCGGACCGGCTCGCCCTCGGAGCCGAGCACCCACTGGGGATCGCCCTCGACGCCCGTCACGGCGAACAGCACCGGCGGCGCCGTCGGCCCCAGCGCCAGACCGAGCATCCGGACGGCCAGCCGGACCATCTGCCCCAGATGGGCCTCGACGGGCGGCGGCACGGCGAGCCCGAGCGCGCGGCCGATGTCCACCGTGTGGATCCAGGTCTCGAAGGCCCGCCCCAGGAAATGGTCGGCCACGGGCAGCCGTACGCCCAGCATCGTCGTGGCGTGCGAGGCCCGCTCGGGATCCAGGGCCTCGGGCGTCGCCAGCAGCGCCGAGCTCTGCGCGGACCACGCGGCCACCGTCTCCTCGGGGGAGCGCGTCCGCTCGTACGCGATCGTGTCGGCGGTCCTGGCCTCCCAGGCCTCCTCCCACGGCATCTCCGCCGTGCTCCGCGCGGCCGGAGCGTGCGCCGCGACCCCGAGGAGCCGGGCCAACTCCTCGTCGGCGGCGATGAGGTGGCCGACCGTGTCCCGGACGTCCCAGTCGTGCACGACGGGGGTGCCCCACGGCCGGTGGCCGTCCACCTCGCGCAGCAGCGCGGTGAGCCCGATCACCGCGGCCGCGTACGGGGCCGCGTGCGCGGCGACGCGCGGCGCGGTGGGCCGCGCCCGCAGCGCGGCGGCGAGCACGCCTTCCGGCAGGGCGGAACCGTTGTTCATGGCGGCCTGCTCCGGTATTCCGGGTGGCCCGTCCAGCAGCCGTACCGTCTCACGGAGCCGCTCCGCCTCCGCGGCACAGCTCTCGCAGCCGGCCAGATGCAGCGGCACGGCCTTCTCGTCCGCGGGCTGCAGCGCGCCGAAGGCCCAGGCGGCCAGCAGTTCGGGCACGCCGTCGTGGTCGTCGCTCACCGGAGGCCTCCTTTCCCTGTCGCCATCATGCGCCCCTTTCCCACGCCGGATCCGACGGGTCGCCCAACGACACGGCCAACTTGCGCAACGCGGACCGTAATCGGGTCTTGGCGGTGCCCTCCGGGATACCCAGCTCGACGGCCGCCTGGCGGTAGGTGCGGCCGGCGAAATAGGCGAGGTGGACCACCTCCCGCTGAGGCTGGGGGAGTTCGGCGAGCGCGGAGTGCAACAGGAGCGAGCGTTCGCGGTCGACGACCGCCTCGTCGGGCCCCGGGCCGGTGTCCGGGATGGAGTGCAGCGCCGAGTCGTCCGCGCGCGTGTCCTTGCGGTGCCTGGCCTCGCTGCGCACCCAGTCCACGGCCCGCCGGTGTGCGAGCAGGGACAGCCAGGTGCGCATCGAGCCACGGTCCGGGTCGAACGCGTACGGCCTGCTCCACAGCTGGGCGAAGACCTCCTGCGCCACGTCCTCGGCGGCCGCCGCGCTGCGCGTGACCCGCACCGCGACGCGCCGGACCAGGCCGCCGTACGCCGCGTACGCCTCGGCCAGCGCGGTCTCGTCGCCATACACCAGCCGCCGGTGCAACTCCGCATCCGCGGACGGCCGTTCGGACGTGTGGAGAGTTGGCTCCACCGGCACCACCACCTCGTGATGCCCTTCCTAGCGTTCTCGTGGGCCGCGCGCCAGTGGGGCGCGACATCATCCGGACAGGACATCCAGCAGGCGGTCGACGTCCGCGGGCGAGGTGTACATGTGGAAGGCGGCCCTCAGGTTTCCGGCGCGGTCGGAGACCTCGATCCCCGCCCGGCTCAGCTCCGGCTGCCGGTGACCGAGCCCCGGCACGGAGACGATCGCCGATCCCGGGGCCGGGACCGGCTCGTGTCCCAGCGAGGCGAGGCCCGCCCGGAAACGGTCGGCGAGGCCGAGGTCATGGGCGCGGATGGCCTCCACGCCCAGCTCCTCGACCACTTGGAGGGAGTGCCGGGCGCCTGCGTACGAGAAGAGGCTGGGACTCTCGTCGAACCGCCGCGCGGAGTGGGCGAGTTCCTCGACCGGCCCGTAGCAGCTGTCCCAGGGATTCTCTCCCGCCACCCAGCCCGCGAAGACGGGATCGAGCCCCCCGAAGTCCTCCGGAACGACGAGGAAGGCCACGCCCCGCGGGCAGACGAGCCACTTGAAGGCGACGGAGGACACATAGTCGTACGCGTCCGCGTCGACCGACAGCCATCCGGCGGCCTGGGATGCGTCGATGTACGTACGGGTGCCGTGGGTACGGGCGGCCTCGCGCAGCGCGGGCAGGTCCGCGATCCGGCCGTCCGCGGACTGTGCGGCGCTCACCGCGACGAGCGCGGTGCCGGGGCGCACCGACTCGGCGATCCGCTCCAGCGGCACCGTGCGCACCTTCAGCCCGCGGCGCACATGGAAGGGGTTCACCACGGAGGTGAAGTCGCCCTCGGCGGTGAGGACTTCGGCGCCCTCGGGCAGCGAGGCGGCGATCAGGCCGGTGTAGACGGCCACCGAGGCCCCGGCCGCGACCCGGCTGTCCGGGACGCCGACGAGCCGCGCGAAGGAGGCGCGGGCCGCCTCCACGTCGGCGAACATGTCCTGCGGCAGGCCGTCCGCCACGGACTCGATGCCGGCCCGCATGGCCGCCACCGCGCGGGCCGGGAGCAGCCCGGTACTGGCGGTGTTCAGATAGGTGTTCTTCGGCGCGAACTCGGCCCGGACGAGGCTCTCGAAGGTCTCCATGGCACCACTCTGCGGCGCGGAGAACTCCCCGTCCATTGCGTTCTTTTAAGTGGTTCCGCGAAGGAACGCTTATATGTCCAGGTCAGCGCCGCATGTCAGTGCTGGTGGGGGACCGCGCAGCCGTCCGGGCCGCACGCCTCGGCGCCGCCCTGACCGTCCTGCTGGATCAGCTTGAGCGGGGAGTGACTGGCCCACGCCTGCTCCAGGGCCTGGGCGAAGACCTCGGCGGGCTGGGCGCCGGAGACGCCGTACTTGCGGTCCAGGACGAAGAACGGCACGCCGTTCGCGCCCAGCTCGGCGGCCTCGCGCTCGTCGGCGCGGACCTCGTCGGCGTACGCGGCCGGGTCGGCGAGCACCTTGCGGGTCTCGTCCGCGTCGAGTCCGGCGTCGACCGCCAGCTCCACGAGGCGTTCGTCGTCGCCGAAGACGGAACGCTCCTCGGCGAAGTTCGCCTTGTAGAGGTTCTGGATCAGCTCGTCCTGGCGGCCCCGCTCCTTGGCGAGGTGCAGGAGCCGGTGCATGTCGAAGGTGCTGCCGTGGTCGCGGTCCTTCGTGCGGTACGCCAGGCCCTCGGCGGCGGCCTGGGTGCCGAGGTTCTCCTCACCGGCCTGGGCCTGGGCCTCGCTCATGCCGTACTTCTTGGTGAGCATGGGGATGACGGGCTGGATGTCGTCCTTGGCGCGGTTCGGGTCGAGCTCGAAGGAGCGGTGTACGACCTCGACGTCATCGCGGTGCGGGAAGGCTGTGAGGGCCTTCTCGAAGCGGGCTTTGCCCACGTAGCACCATGGGCAGGCGATGTCGCTCCAGATCTCGACGCGCATGTCTCGAACTCTCCCTCACTCAACCGATCAGCTTCGCTAAAACATGAACATTCAAGAACCGCCTGCGTATTCCCTGAGGCTGGGTGGGGGTGGGCCCAAACGATTGCGCAGTTCCCCGCGCCCCTGAATGTGCGGGCCGGTGGGGGTTGGCCGCGCAGTTCCCCGCGCCCCTAGGGGGCTCCGCCCCCGAAAGACGAAAAGATTGCGCCGTTCCCCGCGCCCCTTGGCGTGCGGGTTCGGTGGGGGTTGCTCGCGCCGTTCCCCGCGCCCCTTGGGGAGGGGCTGTGCCCCGTCCCACTCAGGGGCGCGGGGAACTGCGCAGTCTTTTCGTCTTTGAGCCGCACAGGGGACGCGGCGCCCAGCCCCGAGCTTTCAGGGGCGCGGGGGACTGCGCGGCCAGCCCCCACCGGGGCCGCAGGCGGCGGCGCTCAGGCGGTGGCCAGCGCCGCGCGCAGCGCGGTGAGGCATGCGTCCACCGTCGCGGAGCCGGCCGCAGGCCCGTAGTGGTTGACCCGGATCATCTCCTTGGCCAGCACCCCACCCCCCGCCGCCAGCGGAAGGGAAGGATCGACGGCCAGCGCAGCCGCCACCACCACCGACGCGTCCACCCCCGCAGGCGTCCGCAACGTCGTCGCGACCGGCGCCGCATCGGAGGCCTCGTACACGTACGGCTCAAGCCCCCCGCCCAGCGCGAGCGCACCCGCCCGCGTGGCCGCCGCAGCCGAAGCGTGCCGCGCCATCACGGTCTCCAGCCCCTCCGACTCGATGCGCTCCACGCACGCCTCCAGCGCCAGCATCTCCAGCTGCGCCGGAGCGTGGAGGAGGACCTTGCGCCCGGCGTCGACCCACCGCTCCTTCCAGTCCAGGAGGGAGAGGTAGGAGCGCCGGGGCGCGTGCGGGTTCGCGGCCATCCGCGCCCACGCCCGCTCGCTCACCGACACCGCAGAGACCCCCGCGGGCCCGCCCATCGCCTTCTGCGCCCCGATCACGCACAGGTCCACGCCCCACGCGTCCGGCAGCACCGGCTCGGCGCCGACCGAGGCCACCGCGTCCAGGTAGAAGAGGGCGCCGTGGGCCCGTACGACCTCGCCGATCTCCGCGACCGGGTTCGTGTTCCCGGTGGCGGCCTCCGCGTGCACCAGGGAGACGAAGTCGATCTCCGGGTGCTCGGTGAGAGCGTCGCGGATCTGCCCGGCCGTGACCGCCGTGTGGAAGGGCACGGCCAGGTCGTGCACGGTCGCGCCGCAGTCCCTCAGCCAGTCGCCGAACGTCTGCCCGTACGGGCCGGTGATCACGTTGAGAGCCGTCGTGCCGGGACCGGCCGCGCCGCGGATCGCCCCTTCCAGGGGGAGCAGCGCCTCGCCCTGCATGATCACGACGTCCTGCTCGGTGGAGAGCAGCCGCGCCACGCGGTCCTCGATCGCCGCGAAACGCGCGGCGCTCAGCGGCGCCAGGTCCAGGAAGGGATGGGTCACGGCGTTGCTCTCTTCACTCACGTTGCTCTGGACGCTCACGTTGCTCTCGTCACTCACTGGGTAGGCAGCAACGAGCGTAACCGCCGTCCCCGCAGTCGCCCACCGGCGACTTCCGAGGCCGGACAGCCCAGCGGCCATGGGATTGGTTTGAGAGCCTCAAACGAATCCTTATAATCAGCAGTCACAGTTTCCCCACAGGAGGTCTCCCCCGTGAAGATGGTCCCCGGGCGCCGAACCCGCATTCTGGCCGCCACCACCGCGACGGCCGGGCTGCTGCTCGTGTCCGGCTGCTCCTCGGACGACGACGGGGGCAAGAAGACCACCGCCAACGGGGTCGAGCTCGTCAAGGGCGGACAGCTCACCACCTGCACGCACCTGCCGTACCCGCCGTTCCAGTCGGAGATCGACGGCAAGGTCCAGGGCTTCGACGTGTCGCTGGTCGACCTGGTCGCCAAGAACCTGGGCGTGAAGCAGGAGATCCTCGACCAGCCCTTCGAGAACTTCAAGACCGGCGGATCCCTCAACTCCGGCCAGTGCGACCTCGCCGCGGCCGGTATGACGATCACCGACGAGCGCAAGAAGAACGTCGACTTCTCCGACCCGTACTTCGAGGCCACCCAGGGCATCCTGGCCGGCAAGAAGAGCGGCATCTCCTCCCTCGCGGACCTCAAGGGCAAGAAGGTCGGCGCGCAGGCGCAGACCACCGGCGAGGAGTTCGCGAAGAGCAAGGGCCTCAACCCGGTCTCCTTCGAGTCCTCGGACGCCCTCCTCAACGGTCTGCGCACTGGCCAGGTCAAGGCCATCGTCATCGACTACCCGGTCCTCCAGGGCTGGTTGAAGGACAAGGCCAACGCCGCCGCCTTCGAGGTCGCCGACAACATCAACACCGGTGAGGAGTACGGCTTCACCATGAAGAAGGGCAACACCAAGCTCCTCGAAGCCGTCAACAAGGCGCTGGCGGACGCCAAGTCCGACGGCACGTACAAGAAGCTGTACGAGAAGTGGATCGGCCCGTACGACGAGAACGCCGCCTCCGCTTCGCCCGCCGCCTCCTCATGACCGAGACCGACATCGACACCAAGGTCCAGCCCCGCCGGCGGGGTCTGACCAGGAGCCAGAAGCGGACCGTGTCCCGGGGCGTCCAGTACGCGGTGTTCGTCGCCGCGCTGGTCGCCCTCGGGTTCACGGCCGACTGGGGACAGTTGCGGAACCAGTTCGCCCAGGTCGACCTGGCCGAGCGGATGTTCCCGGACATCATCACGCTGGCGCTGAAGAACACCGTCCTCTACACGATGTCCGGCTTCGTCTTCGGCCTCGCCCTCGGCGTGGTCGTCGCCCTGATGCGGCTCTCCTCGGTCGGCCCGTACCGCTGGCTGGCCGGTATCTACATCGAGATCTTCCGCGGGCTGCCCGCCCTGCTGATCTTCATCTTCGTGGGCGTCGCCGTGCCGCTCGCGTTCCCCGGCACGGAGATCCCCGGCGGCACGTACGGCAAGGTCGCGCTCGCGCTCGGGCTGGTGGCCGCCGCGTACATGGCGGAGACGATCCGCGCGGGCATCCAGGCCGTTCCCAAGGGGCAGATGGAGGCGGCCCGTTCGCTGGGCTTCTCGCACGCGCGGGCCATGGTCTCCATCATCATTCCGCAGGCCTTCCGGATCGTGATCCCGCCGCTCACCAACGAGTTGGTCCTCCTCTTCAAGGACTCCTCGCTGGTGCTGTTCCTCGGGGTCACGCTGGAGGAGCGCGAACTGTCCAAGTTCGGCCGCGACCTGGCCAGCGAGACCGCCAACTCGACACCGATCCTGGTGGCGGGCCTGTGCTATCTGCTGGTCACGATCCCGCTCGGGTTCGTCGTACGCCGCCTTGAGGCGAAGGCCGGGGAGGCCACCAAGTGAGCACCGAGAACAGTGTCGACGACAAGAGCGGCACGCCGGAGATCCAGGTCCGCGGGCTGCACAAGTCGTTCGGCGACAACGAGGTGCTGCGGGGCATCGACCTGGAGGTCGGTTCCGGCGAGGTCGTGTGCGTCATCGGCCCCTCCGGCTCCGGCAAGTCGACCCTGCTGCGCTGTGTGAACCTCCTCGAAGAGCCCACGAAGGGGCAGGTCTTCGTCGGGGGTACCGAGGTGACCGACCCGGACGTCGACATCGATGCCGTACGCCGTCGGATCGGCATGGTCTTCCAGCAGTTCAACCTCTTCCCGCACCTGACCGTGACCGACAACCTGACGCTGCCGCAGCGGCGGGTGCTGGGCCGCGACAAGGCGGAGGCGGCGGAGGTCGCCGCCGAGAACCTGCGGCGGGTCGGGCTCTCCGAGAAGGCGACGGCCTACCCGGGCTCCCTCTCCGGCGGCCAGCAGCAGCGCGTCGCCATCGCCCGGGCGCTCGCCATGGGGCCCCAGGTGATGCTCTTCGACGAGCCGACCTCGGCGCTCGACCCGGAACTGGTCGGGGACGTCCTCGCCGTGATGCGGATGCTCGCGGACGAGGGCATGACGATGATGGTCGTCACGCACGAGATGTCCTTCGCGCGCGAGGTGGCCGACCGGGTGGTCTTCATGGACGGCGGGGTCATCGTGGAGCAGGGGCCGCCGGCCCAGGTGATCGGCTCCCCGACCCACGCCCGCACCCGCCACTTCCTCTCCCGCCTCCTGGACCCGGCGATGGCGGAGGTAGAGGACGCCCCGCGCAGTTCCCCGCGCCCCTAAGGGCTCCGCCCCCTCAAGGACGAAACGATTGCGCCGTTCCCCGCGCCCCTGAGCCTGCGGGTCCGGTGGGGGTTGCTCGCGCCGTTCCCCGCGCCCCTCGGGGAGGGGCTGCGCCCCGTCCCACCCAGGGGCGCGGGGAACGGCGCAATCTTTTGGCTTGTAGGGGCGCGGGGAACTGCGCAATCCTTGAGGCCCGCCCCCACCCGCCCGCGGACGACGTACTCCGTCAAAGAACTAGGCTGCCGCCATGAGCGATCAGCCGCCGGTACTGCACGTGACGGGCCGCGTACTCGTCGCCCCCGACGACGCCCGGGACGAACTCTGGGTCGTCGACGGCAAGGTCACCTACGACCGCCCCCGCGGCGAGGCCGCACAAGACGTCCGCACGATCGACGGCTGGACCCTGCCAGGACTGGTCGACGCCCACTGCCACGTGGGCCTCGGCCCCCACGGAGCCGTCCCCGACGACGAGTCGGAGAAGCAGGCCCTGGCCGACCGGGAGGCCGGCACCCTCCTCCTCCGCGACGCCGGCTCACCCGCGGACACCCGCTGGGTCGACGACCGCGACGACCTCCCGAAGATCATCAGGGCGGGCCGCCACATCGCCCGTACCCGCCGCTACATCCGCGGCTTCGCGCACGAGATCGAGCCGCCGGACCTCGTCGCGTACGTGGCCCGGGAGGCCCGACGCGGCGACGGCTGGGTCAAGCTCGTGGGCGACTGGATCGACCGCGGCACCGGCGACCTCGGCGCGTGCTGGCCGCGCGACGCCGTGGAGGCGGCGATCACCGAGGCCCACCGCCTCGGCGCCCGCGTCACCGCGCACTGCTTCGCCGAGGACTCCCTGCGGGACCTGGTAGAGGCGGGCATCGACTGCATCGAACACGCCACCGGCCTGACCGAGGACACGATCCCGCTCTTCGCCGAACGCGGCGTCGCGATCGTCCCGACCCTCGTGAACATCGCCACGTTCCCGCACCTCGCGGACGGGGGCGAGGCCAGGTTCCCCCAGTGGTCCGCGCACATGCGGCGACTGTACGAGCGCCGTTACGACACCGTGCGCGCCGCGTACGACGCCGGGATCCCGGTGTTCGTCGGCACCGACGCGGGCGGCACGCTGCCGCACGGCCTGGTGGCGGGGGAGGTCGCCGAGCTGGTGAAGGCCGGCATCCCGCCCCTCCAGGCGCTTTCGGCCACCACGTGGGGCGCCCGTGCGTGGTTGGGCCGACCAGGCCTGGAGGAAGGGGCTCCGGCCGACCTCGTCGTGTTCGAGCAGGACCCGCGGGCGGACGTACGGGTCCTGGCGGCGCCGCGGCGGGTGGTGCTGGACGGCAGGGTCGTCAGCTGACGGAGAGTGACCGCCGGGCCCGTTCCCTGCGGCGCGCACTCCCTCCCACGCTCCGGCGCTTTCCAGCCAGTTCTGTGGAGTTCAGTGATCTGGGTGGCCTTGAGGAACGTACGTGCAGGATGAATCGAAGAGGTGCGCGGAAAGTCCACGTATGGGTGAACTCCCGTCAGCTTGCTGACTGTTCACTCTCCGTGCGTAAGGATTCCCGTCATCGACGCCGCCGGACGCTCCCCGCATGTCCCTGCGAGCGGAGCGTCCTGCGGCGTCGCGTCTCCGGTTCTGTCTCCTGTGGGGGTCCCACCACCATGCACAGCAACGCTTTCCGTATGCCCGCACGCAGGCTGGCCGCCACCGCGGCCGCCGTCTCCCTGGCCGCGGGTCCCGCGGTCCTGGCCGGCGCGGGTCCCGCCCACGCGACCGACGGCCACGGTCGCGCCGGCGCCGTCGTGCTCCGCACCGGGCTCGACGTGTCCCTGCTCAACAAGACCGTGAACGTCCCGCTCGCGGTCTCGCTCAACGAAGTACAGGCGCCGCGGAGCGCCGAGAAGACCACGCTCACGGCGAAGCTGGACGGGGTCGACGGCGGACAGCCGTTCACCGTGCTCGGCGCGGAGGTCGCCAGAGCGGGTGCGACCGTGTCCGCGGAGAAGGCCGAGGGGGCGGTGCACCTCGCCCACGCCAAGGTGCACATTCCTGGACTGCCGCTGCTGTCCCTCATCGAGGTCGACCAGGTCACCGCGAAGGCGGTCTGTGCGGCGGGGGAGAAGCCGGTCGCCTCGGCGAATCCACTGGGTGCGGTGACGGTGCTCGGCAAGAGGACCACGGTGAGCGCCGGCGGGGTGACGGAGGTGAAGGTGCCGGGGGTCGGTGAGGTCCGCCTGGACCTGTCGTCCACACGGACCACGTCCCGTACGGCGGCGGCGACCGCGCTGCGGCTCAAGGTGTCGGTGAACCCGCTGAAGCTGAACGTGGCGGAAGTTGAAGGAACGGTCACTCTGGCGGAGGCGACCTGCGAGTCCCCGGCGGAGCCCGCGCCGGGGGTGTCGCCGCAGGGCGCTGCCGCGGAGTCGCCGGGGCTTGCGGAGACCGGCGGCAGTTCGGCGACGCGGTACGTAGCTGCGGGGGCGCTCGCGCTACTGGCCGCAGGCGCCACAGCGGTAACCCTGACCCGCCGCCGCCGAGCCTGACGCCCGCGCAGTTCCCCTCGCCCCCGAGGGGGAGGATGGCGTGAGGCCGAGTGCCCGCTGCGGCCCGGCGGGGGCCGTTCGCGCAGTTCCCCGCGCCCCTTTAGGGGCGCGGGGGACTGCGCGGGCAACCCCCCCCCGGGCGCCCCCCGCCCCCGGCCCGGCAGCCCCACCCACCCCCCCACGGGCGCGGGGGACGTGGGGGGGCGCCCGGGGCCCGGCGGGGGCCGGGGGGGGGCCTTCCGCCCTGCCCCGCGCCCCCCTTTAGGGGCGCGGGGAACTGCGCGGGCAACCCCCACCGGGCCGCACCACGCCCACGGCCGGTCAGCCCCACCCTCCCCCTCAGGGGCGCGGGGAACGGCGCAATCAGCCCCGCCGACCCGCACGTGCGGGTCAGTCCGAGTCCGAGTCCGACCACCCCGCCCCGCCGGCCAGGCTCAGCGCCTGGTCCAGGGCTTGCAAGAACCGGTTGACCGTCGGACGGTCGCGTACCGCCAGCCGCAGCCACGTCCCGTCAAGGCCAGGAAACGTATCCCCCCGCCGCACAGCGAACCCCAGCCGCCGCAACCGCTCCCGCACAGCCCCCGCACCAGGCAGGGAGACCAGGACGAACGGCCCCTCCGCCGGCTCGGCCACCCGCACCCCGTCGGACGCGAACTCCTTGAGCCCCGCCACCAGATGCGCCCGATCCGTGGCCACCCGCAGCGCCGCCTCCGCCTGCTCGGCGAGCGCCTCCGGAGTCATACAGGCCTCGGCCGCGGCCAGCGCGGGCGTGGACACCGGCCACAACGGCTGCCCCCGTTCGAGCTCACAGATCGTCTCGGGCGCCGCGAGCACGTACCCGATCCGCAACCCCGCCAGCCCCCACGTCTTCGTGAGGCTGCGCAGCACCACGAGCCCCGGTATGTCCGTCCGCTCCGCGAGCGCCTCCCGTTCGTCCGGCACCGCGTCCATGAACGCCTCGTCGACCACCAACGTCCGCCCAGGGCAGGCGAGTTCGGCGATCAGCCCGGCCGGATGGAGTACGGACGTGGGATTCGTCGGGTTGCCGATCACGACCAGGTCCGCGTCCTCGGGAACGGCCGCCGGGTCGAGCCGGAACCCCTCCTCGGGACGGAGCAGCACCCGGTCGACCGTGTGCCCCGCGTCCCGCAACGCCGCCTCCGGCTCGGTGAACTGCGGGTGCACGACGACAGGGTGACGGACCTTCAGCGAACGCGCGAGCAGCACGAAGGCCTCGGCGGCCCCGGCCGTGAGCAGCACCCGTTCCTCGGGCAGTCCGTGCCGCGCCGCCACCGCGGCCCGCGCGGCCCGCCCGTCCGGGTAGGCGGCCAGCCCGGCGAGCGACTCGGCGATACGGCCGCGCAGCCAGTCCGGGGGAGTACCGGCGCGGACGTTCACGGCGAGGTCGACGAGCGCCGAGCCGTCGTCGCGCACCTCGGCGTCCCCGTGATGCCGCAGATCGTGTCCGTCCCCCCGGCCCTGACCGCCTGTGCCCCGGGACGAGGAGTCACCTCTGCCGTCGCTGTCAGTACGCATGAGACGAGGCGTGGTCGCGGTGGAGGCCGCCGTCGTGGTGTCCGTGGCCGTCGACGCCCGGCCGCGTCTCCCGGTAGCGCTGCATCACCAGGTCGAGCAGTTCGGGCTCCGGCCCGATGACGTCGGCGGGGACCACCTCGACCTCCGGATGAGCCGTCGCCCACCCCTCGCTCTGCTGCCGGATCCGCTCCGGGAGCGTGCCGTTGAACAGGAAGTAGGGGAGCACGACGATCCGCCGCGCGCCGAGCCTCACACAGCGGTCGAGGCCCGACGGCACGTCCGGCGCGGCCAGCGACACGAACGCCGTCTCCACACCCGCGTAACCGCGCCCCTCCCACAGCAGTCGCGCCGCCTTGTGCACCTCCGCGTTGGCCGCCGGGTCGGTCGAGCCGCGGCCGACGAGCAGCACGGTCACCTGGGCCCGGTCCTGGGGCGTGCGCACCGACCCGCCCAGTGCCTCGTCGAGCCGCCGCTCCAGCACGGCGAGCAGCGCGGGGTGCGGGCCCAGCGGACGCCCGTACGCGTACGAGGTCCCCGGAAACCGTGCCTGCTCACGGGCGAGCGCGGTCGGGAGGTCGCCCTCGGCGGGGCCCGTGGACACGAGCATCAGCGGGACCGCGGCGAACCGGCGTACGCCCTGCGCGGCCAGCTCGGCCACCGCGTCGCCGAGCGGCGGCGGGGAGAGCCCGATGAATCCGCCCGCCACAGGCAGGCCGGGGTTGCGCCGGCCCAGCTCCCGTACGAAGTCGCGGAACGCCTCGGCTCCGGCGTCGTCCCGGGTGCCATGGCCGGCGAGGAGCAGGGCTGGAGCGGGGGCGGGGGTGGTCACGAGGTCTCCTGGGGATACGGAACGGGGTGGGGGGAGAAGGAGGGCCGACAGGGCGGGCGCCGACCGCGGGCGGCGCAGGGGCCGACGAGTGCCTGACGTCCCGGAGGCGCCTGACGTGCCCGGGGCGCCCGACGTGCCCGACGGGTGTGGTGGCTCACTTGGGCTCCTCCTGCCGACGGTGGCCGCGCTGCGCCACCCTACGACCGCAGGCCCCGCAGGTCGCCGTCCCGCCCCCACTCATCTCGGGCACCCCGGCCGCTCGGTCCCGGCTCCGGCGTCCGCACCGGCCCCGGCCGCCGGGAGCCGCCCGTGCCCGGTCCGGCGTACGACCGCGCAGGTCGCCCTCGCCGGTCGCGCGGACGACGTGCGCTTGGGGACGAGAAGGTCGCCGCCACCGGCGAGGGCGGCGGCCTCGGCGACCGAGGGCGTACCGACGGCGGCGAGCGGCGCGGCCGAGGGGTTCGGCACGTCGACCTGTGCCAGTTCCTCGGCGCTGTACGTCACCACGGGCACCCCGAGCCGCTCGGCCGCACCGAGAATCCCCGGCTCACCGGCCTTCGTGTCGACGGTCGCGAGTTCGACGACGGACCGCGCGGACAGCCCGGCGTCCCGCAGGGCGTCCTCGACGAGCCCGAGTATTTCGCCGGTCGTCACGCCCCTGGAGGCACCCACGCCGACGACGAGGGACGGCGGTCCTTCCGGAAGCCGTGCAAGCCGGGCGGCATCCGGAGTGCGGCGAACGTGCGTGAAAGCGGGTTGATCGGATAGCAAGGGCGTATGGCGGTGTTCGTCGCGCTCGGCGCGTTCCTCATGACGCTGGCCGGCGGCTGGACGGCGCAACGCGTCACCGACCGCCGCCACCTCGTACTCGGCCTGGCCGGCGGCCTGATGCTGGGTGTCGTCGGCCTCGATCTGCTGCCGGAGGCACTCGACGCGGCGGGCGAGGAGATCTTCGGCGTCCCGGCCGCGCTGCTGCTGTTCGTGGCCGGCTTCCTCGGGGCCCACATGGTGGAACGGCTGCTGGCCGTGCGCCAGGCCTCGCACGGCGGCGGGGAACACGACGGGCGGACGCCCCAGGTGGGCCTGACCGCCGCCGCCGCGATGGTCGGCCACAGCGCCATGGACGGCGTGGCGATCGGCGCGGCCTTCCAGGTGGGCGGCGGGATGGGGGCGGCCGTGGCGGTCGCGGTGATCGCCCATGACTTCGCGGACGGCTTCAACACGTACACGATCACGACCCTGTACGGGAACGCCCGGCGCAAGGCGGTCGCGATGCTCGTCGCGGACGCGGCGGCCCCGGTGATCGGTGCCGCCTCGACGATGCTGTTCACCATTCCCGGGCATCTCCTCGGCGGATACCTCGGCTTCTTCGGCGGCGCGCTCCTCTACCTCTCCGCCGCGGAGATCCTCCCCGAGGCCCATCACGAACACCCGGCCCGTTCCACCCTGCTGTGCACGCTCGCCGGAGTGACCTTCATCTGGCTGGTCGTCGGCATCGCGGAGTGAGCCCCGGCAGACCGCTCCCCGAAGGCCGGGCGCCGCTCTCATCCCCCGGATCCTCCGGCACTCCCGCCACCCCTGTCACTCCCGGAACCCTCCGCACACCTGTCCACGAACCGCCGGGCGACCCCGGGTGAGCCCGCCCAGTGCGTGTGCAGATAACTCGCGTGCACACCCTGCTGTACGAAGCCCTCCAGCCGCCGTACCGGAGTGCGCATCCCCCAGGCGGCGGCAGACCCCGCCCCCGGCTCGACGACGGTCCGGTGGAACTCGTGCCCCCGCATCCGGGTGCCCGCCTCGGCCAGCGAACTGTCGGACACCGCGACGGCATCGCGGTACCCGAGCGTCAGCCGCGCGTCCATCCGGGCCTCGGCGTCGATGACCCCGCACATCGGCAGCCCGTCGAGTTCACGGGAGAGATAGAGCAGCCCCGCGCACTCGGCCGCGATCGGCGCCCCGCTCTCGGCGAGCGCGGCGACGGCCTTGCGCAGCGGCTCGTTGGCGGACAGCTCAGGCCCGAACACCTCGGGAAACCCGCCCCCGAGGACCAGCCCACGGGTCCCGTCCGGCAACTGCTCGTCCCGCAGCGGATCGAACGTGACGACCTCGGCCCCGGCGGCGGCCAGCAACTCGGCCTGCTCGGCATAGGAAAAGGTGAAGGCAGACCCCCCGGCGACCGCGACGACCGGCGCGTTCTTCAGCCTGTCCGGCGTTTGAGGACGAGGCCGTTCAGGCCGATCCGGGGGTTCGGGGGCGGAGCCCCCGAGGGTCGGGACGAGAAGGGGCGGCGGGGGCGAGGAAGCCAGCACCTCACCCGCGTCCCAAGCCCCACCCCCCAAATCCCCCGCACTGCGCGCCAGCGCGAACAGCGCCTCCAGATCGCACCCGTCCCGCACCCGCGCGCCCATCGCCGCGACAGCGGCAACCGCCTCGGCCCGCCGCTCGGCAACCGGCACCAGCCCCAGATGCCGGGACGGCGTCCCCACTTCCTCGGCCCGCCGCAGAGCGCCCAGCACCGGCACCCCGGACTGATCCATCGCCTCCCGCAACAACGCCTCGTGCCGATCGGACGCGACCTTGTTGAGAATCACGCCACCGATCCGCACCCCGGCATCCCAGGAGGCGAACCCGTGCACGAGCGCGGCCACGGACCGGGACTGCGAGGACGCGTCCACGACCAGCACGACGGGCGCCCGCAGCAACTTCGCCACATGGGCGGTGGAGGCCAGCTCCCCTTCCCCGGAAGCCCCGTCGAACAGCCCCATCACCCCCTCGACCACGGCGAGATCGCAGCCGCGCGCGCCATGGGCGAACAGCGGGGCGATCAGGTCCGGCCCGCACATGTAGGAGTCGAGATTGCGCCCGACCCGCCCGCTGGCGAGCGAGTGGTACCCGGGATCGATGTAGTCCGGCCCCACCTTGTGCGGGGACACGGCGAGCCCCCGCGAGGCGAACGCGGCCATCAGCCCCGTGGCCACGGTGGTCTTGCCGCTCCCGGAGGCGGGCGCGGCGACGACCAGCCGAGGAACGGACCCCGACCCGGACCCGGACCCGAAGCCGGACCCAGACCCAGAACCGGACCCGGAACCGGACCCGGAACCGGAGGCTCCCGAGGCAGAACCGAGGGACATCACCACTCGATGCCCCTCTGTCCCTTCTGACCGGCGTCCATCGGATGCTTCACCTTGGACATGTCGGTCACCAGATCGGCGAACTCGACCAGCTTCCCAGGAGCGTTGCGCCCGGTGATGACGACGTGCTGGGTCCCGGTCCGGCCCCGCAGCACCTCCACGACCTCGTCGACGTCGACCCAGCCCCAGTGCATCGGATAGGCGAACTCGTCGAGCACGTACAGCTTGTACGTCTCGGCGGCGAGGTCCCGCTTGACCTGCTCCCAGCCCTCGCGGGCCTTCTCCTCGTTGTCCTGCTGGGAGTCGCGCTGCACCCACGACCAGCCCTCGCCCATCTTGTGCCAGTCGACGGACCCGCCCTCACCGCTGGCGCCGAGGACGCGCAGCGCGTTCTCCTCGCCGACCTTCCACTTCGCGGACTTGACGAACTGGAACACCCCGATCGGCCACCCCTGGTTCCAGGCGCGCAGCGCGAGCCCGAAGGCGGCGGTGGACTTTCCCTTGCCCATCCCGGTGTGCACCATGACGAGCGCCCGGTTCCGTCGCTGACGAGTCGTCAGTCCGTCGTCCGGTACGACACTCGGCTGTCCCTGAGGCATTACGCGGCCCTCCTGCTGTTGCCCTGGCTCCTGCCCCGACTGCCGTCTTGGCCCTTGCCCTGTACGTCCCTGACCAGCCCGGCGATCGAGTCGGCCCGCAGCTCGTCGAGCGTCACGGCCGTCCCGCCGAGGTCACCCGCGAGCTGCGCCGCGAGCCCGAGCCGTACGAGGCCCGACTCGCAGTCGACGACGACGGACGCGACCTTGTCGGCGGCGAACAGCCGGGCGGCCAGCCCGGCGAGCGCGACCGGTTCCGGTCCGCCGGTCGCCCGCCCGTCGGTCACCAGGACGACCAGCGCGCGCCGGGCCGGATCCCGCAACCGCTCCACCCGCAGCACGTCGTGGGCCCGCAGCAGCCCGGCGGCGAGCGGCGTACGCCCGCCGGTGGGCAGCGACTCCAGCCGCACCGCTGCCGCGTCGACCGACGACGTGGGCGGCAGCGCCACCTCGGCCGCGGAGCCGCGGAAGGTCACGAGCCCCACCTTGTCCCGCCGCTGGTAGGCGTCGAGGAGCAGGGACAGCACCGCACCCTTCACGGCGCTCATCCGCTGCCGGGCCGCCATCGACCCGGACGCGTCCACGACGAACAGCACGAGGTTGCCCTCGCGGCCCTCCCGGGTGGCCTGCCGCAGATCGTCCCGCCGAACGACGAGACCGGGCCCGGACCGCCCGCGCGCCCGCTGATGCGGCGCCGCGGCCTGGACGGTCGCGGCCAGATGCAGCTTGGTGAGCGCCCCGCGCGGCCGGCGCGCCCCGGTGGTGCGCCCGTGCTCGGTCCGGGCCCGCGACCGCCGCCCGGCGGCCCCTTCGCCCAGACCGGGCACGCTCAGCACCTTCGTACGGAACGGCTCGGCGGCCCGTACGGGGGACTGCTCGCCCGCGCCGGGCGACGGCGCCCCTCCGTTCTCGGACTCGTTCGCGGGGGCCTCGCCCTGCGCGGGTACCTCACCGTCGCCGTCGTCGCCGCTGTCACTGCCGCCGCCGTCGTCGGGCCCGTCCTGCGGGGGCCGCCCGCCACCGCCACCGGGCCCGTCCGGATCCGGGTCCTCATCACCGGAGTCACCGGAGTCACCGGAGTCACCGGGGTTACCGGGGTCGTCGGAGTCCCCCAGGCCGTCCTCGTCGCTCGCGAACTCCTCCAGCGTCTCGTCGAGCTTGTCCTCGTCGAGGCCGGGCGCGTCGAAGGGATTGCGCCGGCGCCGGTGCGGCAGCGCGAGGAGCGCGGCCTGCCGTACGTCCTCGGCGAGCACGTCGGACCGCCCCGCCCAGGCGGCCAGCGCGGTGGCGGTCCTGGCCATCACGATGTCGGCCCGCATACCGTCCACCTCGAACGCCGCGCAGGTCGCCGCGATCTGCCGCAGCGCGCCGTCACCGAGCCGCACCGACGGCAGCAGCTCCCGCGCGGCCACGATCCGCGCCCGTACGTCGGACTCCTCGTCGGCCCAGCGCGTCGCGAACCCCTCCGGGTCGTCGTCGTACGCGAGCCGCCGCCGTACGACCTCCACCCGCTGGTCGGGCTCGCGCGAGGCCGCCACCTCGACGGTCAGCCCGAACCGGTCGAGCAACTGCGGCCGCAGCTCGCCCTCTTCGGGGTTCATGGTCCCCACGAGCAGGAACCGCGCCGCATGCCGTACGGAGACGCCCTCGCGCTCCACGTACGAGGCACCCATCGCCGCCGCGTCGAGCAGCAGGTCGACCAGGTGGTCGTGGAGGAGGTTGACCTCGTCCACGTACAGGAGTCCGCGGTGGGCGTCGGCCAGCAGGCCGGGCTCGAAGGCCTTCACGCCCTCCGAGAGCGCCCGTTCGATGTCGAGCGCGCCGACGAGACGGTCCTCGGAGGCGCCGACGGGCAGTTCGACCATCCGTGCGGGCCGCGGCACGCCGGGGCCCACCTCGTGGGGGCCGTCCGGGCAGGCCGGATCGGGAGCGTCCGGCGCACAGGAGAAACGGCAGCCGGGGACGACGTCGACCTGCGGCATGAGCGCCGACAGCGCGCGCACGGCCGTGGACTTGGCGGTGCCCTTCTCGCCGCGGACGAGCACACCGCCGACCGCGGGGGAGACGGCGTTCAGCAGCAGTGCCAGTCGCAGGTCGTCCTGACCGACCACGGCCGTGAACGGAAACGGGGTACTCACTGGTTGTCGTCCTCCAAATAGCCCAGATGTGCCAGATGTGCCAGGCGGCCCAAGTGGCCTTCGAGCGGGCTCATACGGGCGCTCCCGGTGGGATGAATGGCAGTCCGGCCGGTGCGCCGGACTCGATGAGCCGCCACAGCGCGTCCGTGTCCGCGTGTTCCTCGATCAGATCGCCCAGCCGGTCGAGCTGCTCCTCGCGCAGCCCCTCGAACGAGGTGTCCGCGGCCGGTACGAAGCGCCGCCCGGCCGCTGCCGCCACCTCGCGCAGGAAGGCACGCCGGAAGCCGTCCGACTCCAGTGAGCCGTGCCAGTGCGTCCCCCAGACCTGGCCGACCCGGCAGCCGTCCAGGAAGGGTTCGCCGCCATTGACCTGGGCGATCCCGTGATGGATCTCGTACCCCTGGACGGGTTCGCCGAGTGCTTCGCCGACGGGCCGGGTCAGGGTCTTCTCGCGCGCGAACCGCACCCGTACGGGGAGGAGTCCGAGGCCGTCGACGGCACCGGCCCTCGACTCGACCTCGTCCTCGATGTGTTCGCCGAGCAGCTGGAAGCCGCCGCAGATGCCCAGCACGGGGCGTCCTTCGGCGGCCCTGCGCACCAGGGCGTCCGCGAGGCCGCGCCGCCGCAGCCACTCCAGGGCCTTGACCGTGCCCCGGGTGCCGGGTACGACGACGAGGTCCGCGTCGACCAGTTCCTCGGCGCGGTCCACGAACCGCACGACGACGCCCGGTTCGGCGGCGAGGGCGTCCAGGTCCGTGAAGTTGGACATCAGGGGGATCGCGCAGACGGCGACCCGCAGGATGTCCTCGCCGACGGGGGAGGAGACCTCGGACTCGCGCACCGACCCCCGCAGGGACACCCTGAGCCCGTCCTCCTCGTCGATGCCGAGGCCGTGCCGGAAGGGCAGGATGCCGTAGGTGTGCCGCCCGGTGAGCCCGCGCAGCATGTCGACGCCGGGTTCCAGCAGAGAGACGTCCCCGCGGAACTTGTTGACGAGGAACCCTGCGACCAGCTCCTGGTCCTCGCGCGACAGCAGCGCCACCGTCCCGAAGAACGAGGCGAAGACACCGCCGCGGTCGATGTCCCCCACCACGAGGACGGGCAGCCGCGCGTTGCGCGCGATGCCCATGTTCACGATGTCGGTGCGCCGCAGGTTGATCTCGGCGGGACTGCCCGCCCCCTCACAGATCACCGCGTCATACGTGCCCCGCAACTCGGCCAGACAGTCCAGCACGGTCCCGAGCAACGCCTCCTGGCGTCCGCCGTGATAGCCGCGCGCGCTCAGCTCGCCCACGGGCCTGCCCATCAGGACGACCTGGCTGCTGCGGTCACTGCCCGGCTTCAGCAGGACGGGGTTCATGAGCACGGAGGGCTCCACCCGGGCGGCCTGCGCCTGCATCGCCTGCGCCCGGCCGATCTCGGCGCCCTCGCGGGTGACGAACGAGTTCAAGGACATGTTCTGCGCCTTGAAGGGCGCCACCTTCACACCCCGCCGCACCAGCCACCGGCAGATCCCGGCGGTCACGACGCTCTTGCCCGCGTCGGAGGTCGTCCCGGCGACGAGCAGTCCGCCACCCGGTCCGCCACCCGTTCTCCCGCCCGTTCCCGCGCTCATGACGTACGCCCCTTCGCCTTCGGCACCAACGACGTGGCGAGCAGCCGCCCGGCGACACTCGCGCCCAGCGCGAGCAGGCCCACGCGGCGCGAGAGCCGGACGGCCCGCTCGATGTCCCCGACCTCCACGGCCCGCCCCGGACCGTTGAGCACGGGCCGGTGCTCGACCCGTCCCGCGTACGAGAGCGTGCCGCCGAGCCGTACCCCGAGCGCCCCCGCGAACGAGGCCTCCACGGGCCCGGCGTTGGGACTCGGATGCCTGGCGGCGTCGGCGCGCCAGGCGGTGACGGCCCCGCGCGGATTCCCCCCGGCGACGGCGGCGAGGACCGCGGTCAGCCGGGCCCCGGGCCACCCCACCACGTCGTCGAGCCGGGCGGACGCCCACCCGTACCGCCGGTGACGGGCCGACTTGTGCCCGACCATGGCGTCCAGCGTGTTGACGGCCCGGAACCCGACCAGTCCTGGCACGCCCGCGACCGCGCCCCACACCAGGGCGCCCACGACGGCGTCGGAGGTGTTCTCGGCGACCGACTCGACGACCGCGCGGGCGATCCCGTCGGCGTCCAGCGCCTGCGGGTCGCGCCCGCACAGATGCGGCAGCCGCTCCCTGGCCACCTCGATGTCCCCGGCGGCCAGCGCCCCGCCGACGGCCCGCGCCTCACGGCCGAGCGAGGTCCCGCCCACGACGGCCCAGGTGGCGGCGGCGGTCAGCGCGACGGAGGCGACGGGGGAGGTGCGCAGGGAACGCTCGGCGGCCACGGCGAGACAGACGGCGCCGCCCGCGCACACGGCGGTGTGCAGCGCCCCCCAGCCCCGGTGGTCGCGCCACAGGGCGCGCTCGACGGCTCCCGCGGCCCGCCCGAACGCGGCGACCGGATGCCCTCGGCGGGGATCGCCGAGCAGCAGGTCACCGAGGAGGCCGGCGGCGGCACCGTACGCGAAGACGCGCTCGGCTCGCATCGGTTCAGCCCGCCGCTGGTTGAGGCGAAAGCCTGGTACCTGGCCCGGGCACACTGGTCCACAACAGGTGGGCGCGCATGGCGATATGTCCTCACTCAGGGTGTCCACGCCCTGGTTCGACGAGACCGACGGCGAGAGTTCCTGGCTCCCGGGGGTTCGACTCCCCGGTAACAGTGGCGGGACCGCGCCGGATTCGCACCGGCTTCCTCTTCTGCCGACGTACATGGCCTCGGCAGTCCACCACGGTCCGCGAACACCCGTCAACTTGCTGTTGACCTGCGACGGGAGAGTGTGCCGAGGCCCACACACGGACACGAGAAGGCCCCGCCGACCAGGTGGTCGACGGGGCGGTCCCGTACGGAACGGACGTGCCGCGAGGGTCAGGCGACGATCAGATAGATCCCGTACGCCACTGCCGCCGCACACGCGGCGAAGCAGGCGTACGCGCCGGTGACCGCGAGGGTCGCGGAGCCACCCTGCTCCGCGGCCGTCTCGCGCTTGGTGAGGCCGACGATGCCGAGGGTGAAGAGGCCCACGAGGGCGACGGTGGCGATGAGGCTGACTCCGAACACGGAGCCGAGGGCTGCCCAGTCGATCTTCATGCGGTTCGTTCCTTACACCGTGGCCGGACGGGCGGGCTCGGCGTCCGGGCCCGGGATGGTGGTCTTGAGGTCGCTCGCGGCCGGGGCCGGGGTGACCGGACCCGCGGGAGGCGGGGTGACGGCGGCGATCGCGGTGGTCACGACGCCCGCCGGCTCGTGGTCGTCGTTGACGTTGTCGACGGTGACCGGCTGGCGGCGGGAGAGCGTCCAGATGACCGCGGAGCCGGCGATCAGCAGCGCGCCGGTGAGGATGATGCCCCAGGTGCCCTGCTTGGTCAGGAACTCGGCGCCCGCGCCGACCAGACCGGCGGCCGGGAGCGTGAGGCCCCAGGCGACGAACATGCGGGTCGCGGTCGACCAGCGGACGACACCGCCCTTGCGGCCCAGACCCGAACCCATCACGGCGCCGGAGCAGGACTGCGTGGTCGAGAGGGAGAAGCCGAGGTGCGAGGAGGCCAGGATGACCGTCGCGGCGCTGGTCTGGGCGGCGAAGCCCTGCGGCGGCGCGAGGTCGGTGAGGCCCTTGCCCATGGTGCGGATGATGCGCCAGCCGCCCAGGTAGGTGCCGAGCGCGATGGCGATACCGGCCGAGACGATGACCCACAGGGGAGGGTTCGAGCCGGGCGCGAGCACCCCGCCGGTGACCAGGGCCAGGGTGATGATGCCCATGGTCTTCTGTGCGTCGTTCGTGCCGTGGGCCAGCGAGACGAGGCCCGCGGAGGTGATCTGACCCGCGCGGTAGCCCTTGGAGGTCGCCTTCTCACCGGCCTCCCTGCTGATCCGGTACGTCAGCCGGGTGGCGAGCATCGCGGCGAGTCCGGCCACCACGGGTGCGGCGATCGCGGGGAGGAGGACCTTGGTGATCACGGTCGAGCCGTTCACCGAGGACCAGCCCGCCGACATCACCGCGGCGCCGATCAGGCCGCCAAAGAGGGCGTGGGACGAACTGGAGGGCAGACCCAGCAGCCAGGTCAGCAGATTCCACAGGATGGCGCCGACGAGCGCCGCGAAGATCACTTCGGTGCGGATGCCCGCTTCGTTGATGAGGCCGCCGGAGATCGTCTTGGCGACCTCCACGGAGAGGAACGCACCGACGAGGTTCAGTACGGCGGACATGGCCACCGCCGTCTTGGGCTTGAGAGCGCCGGTCGAGATGGTCGTCGCCATCGCGTTGGCAGTGTCGTGGAAACCGTTCGTGAAATCGAACACGAGAGCGGTAACGATCACGATTCCGAGGAGGAGCGTGATGTGTTCCATTTACCCAGGCTTCTGTTGGACGACAGTGGCACGGGGAACGTAAGCAACCTGGGTGAACGGAAGATGAACTGAGTCGGGCGGTGGGGTGACCCAATCGAGGTGCCGTCATTCCGCTTGTGTCGAAGTGGCGGCGACGGCTCTCGAAAGTCCCGGAAAATCCTCGAACAGAGGCGGAACCCAGGGGTCCGCTACCCGGCTCACCCCCTCGCGAAGGCCTTCAGCTGGGACAGCGACCCGTTGAAGAGATTCTGGTCACCCGGCAGGCTGCCGCTGTTGTCGTACTGCCAGAACGTCCAGAAGTTCCAGCCCGAGGGCAGCGACCCCGAGGTCGCGTCGTAGTGGGCCAGCCACAGCGGATGGTTCGAGGCGAACGCGGCGCTGTTGCCCGTGCACGTCTTCCACCAGGTGTAGTTGGTGTAGATGACGGGCCGGCGGCCGGTCTGCCGCCTCACCTCGTCGCTGAAGGCCCTGATCCAGCCGACCATGCCGCTCTTGCTCAGCCCGTAGCACTTCTTCTTCTTGTCGTACGGGTTGTACTCGATGTCCAGCGCGGGCGGCAGCGTCCAGCCGTCCGCCCGCCAGGCGCCGCCGTTGCGCACGAAGTAGGCGGCCTGCTCGGTGCCCGACGACTTGTCCGGCAGCGCGAAGTGGTACGCGCCGCGGATGATGCCCGCGTTGCGCGCGCCGTCGTACTGCTGGGCGAAGTACGGGTTGCGGTACGTGCGCGACTCGGTGGCCTTCACGTAGACGAAGGTCGCGCCCTTGCTCCTCGCGCTCGACCAGTTCACGTTCTTCTGGTGCGAGGACACGTCGTGCCCCTTGGGCTTGCCGGCGGCCGAGGCCGGCACCTCGACGAGTGCGGTGCCGCCGAGCGCCAGCGTCGCCACGGAGGCGGCGACGAGACGGGCGCGCTGACGGGACGATTTACGATCACTGGCCATGTTTTCCCCCGGAATGGCGACGTAAGTGAAAAATCTTCCAGAGGCTACTGGAAGATCCCTCACGGTCCGTCGCGCGCCGGTCATTCGCTCCGGCGGTCGATTAATACCTTGTATTACCTTTCGGACGTTCGGGTTCCGCCCTACAGTGCCCTCGCCCGAACGGAGCAAGGGGAGAGCAGGGCCGAGCCGGGCCGAGCGGGCACGGGCGGCTGGCAGGATCGCGGCATGGCTGAGCAGCGGCGGGACGCAGGAGACGGACGAGGCTTCGGGGAGACGGGCGCGTCCCGGCCGGGGGAGGCGCTGGAGCGGGCGTGGGACGACCTCGTGGCCACGGCCCGCCGCACGGTGTCCGACGGGCTGGTCGTCGGTACGTCGGGCAACGTCTCCGTGCGCGTGGGCGACACCGTCCTGGTCACGCCGACCGGGGTCCCGTACGACCGGCTGACGCCCGAGGACGTCTGCGGGGTGTCGCTGGACGGCCGGCGCGTGCTCGGTTCACTCGTTCCGACCAGCGAACTGCCCATGCACCTCGCCGTCTACCGCTCCACGGACGCGCGCGCCGTCGTGCACACCCACGCCGTGCACGCCACGGCCGTCTCGACCCTCGTCACCGAGCTGCCCCTCGTCCACTACATGTCCGCCGCCCTCGGCGGGCCCGTCCGCGTCGCGCCGTACGCCACCTACGGCACCGACAAGTTGGCCGAGAACATGCTCCGGGCCCTGCGGGACCGCACGGCCTGCCTCCTGCAGAACCACGGCACCCTCGCCCACGGCGCCACCCTCGACCAGGCCTACGACCGCACCGCCCAGCTCGAATGGATGTGCCGCGTGTGGCTCACCGCGTCATCCGTCCCGGGCCTCGCCCCCACCCTGCTGACCGAGGACCAGGTGGCACAGGCGGGCGAGCGGCTGAGGGGCTACGGCCAGCCGTGACACCGGGCCGTCCGCGACCGTCCGCGACCGTCCGCGGCCGTCCGCACGTGCCCGGCCGTCCACGGCGGTACGTACGGCCCCGGCCGGACGGGACACATGGGCAGGCCCGGCCGGACGGGGCGGTCCTCGGCCCGCCGGACCGTACGCGGCTGCGAACAGAAGGCCCCGCCGACCGCGGACCCGGCCCACCCTCGCGGCGGGCGCCGGAGTCACCCGTGTCGCCCGTCCACTGGCCGACAGCGGGCTCGATCAGGAGACTGGACCCGTGCGCACCGTGAAGCCGACGACGGCAGCCCTCACCACCGCCCTCACCGTGGCCGTGGCCGGCGCGGCCGGTATCGCCGCCGGCCGCTTCGCCAGCGACGCCGCCCTGAAGGCGGCGCCGGGCCGCCCACTGCCCACCGAACCCCGGCTGACCGTGCACGCCACGGCCGCGGGCCAGATCGCCCTGACCCGCGCCCTCGCCTCCCGGCGCCCGGGCGTGTACGGCCTCGGCGGCGACGGCAGCCACGCCGTCGTCGGCCCGCTCCTGGCCGGGGCCGCGCACTCCGCCGACACGGTGGTACGCCGTCTGGAGCGCGTCACCCACGGCACGCTGGAACCCGGCGACAAGGTGCGGTTCACACCCGGCGTGCACGTCGGCGACCCGGGCACCGCCCTCGGCCTGCCGTTCACCGACGTGGACATCCCCGGTGAGCTGGGCACCCTGCCCGCCTGGTTCGTGCCCGCCGCCCGTGACACCTGGGTGATCACCGTGCACGGCCTCGGCGCCACCCGCGAACACCCCATGAACCTCATGGAGTTCCTGCACCGCCAGCAGTTCCCCGTCCTCGGCCTCGCCTACCGCGGGGACGCCGGCGCACCACGGCCGCCGGACGGCCTGAACCACCTCGGCGAGACCGAGTGGCGCGACCTGGACGCCGCCATCCGCTTCGCCGTGCGGTACGGCGCCGAACGCGTCGTCCTGCACGGCTGGTCGACCGGCGCCACCATGGCGCTGCGCGCCGCCGAGCACTCCGCGCTGCGCGAGCGGATCTCCGGGCTCGTCCTGGACTCGCCGGTCCTCGACTGGGAGGCCACCCTGCGTGCCCTCGCCAGGGCCCGCCGCACCCCCGGCGCCCTGCTGCCGCTGGCCGTCCGCGCCGCCCAGGGCCGTACGGGCCTCGGCAGCGGCCGCGTCGAGGGCGCCGCCGACCCCGTACGGCTCAAGGTGCCCACCCTCGTTCTGCACGGCCCCGACGACACCGTCGCCCCCTGGGGACTCTCGCGCCGCCTCGCGGACCGCCGCCCCGACCTCGTCACCCTCCACACGGTCCACGACGCCCCGCACGGCGCCATGTGGAACGCCGACCCGGCCGGTTACGAAGAGGCCCTCCGCCGCTTTCTCACCCCACTGATGTAGCCCCCTCCACGCCCGGCCGCGAAGCTTCCGTTTAATCGTCTACCAGTGGCCGAAATCCGCTCGCACCCCCTGCCGGGCCCGGTGCGCGGACCGCCTCCGTGGCCTCCTGTGGCATTCCGTTTGGGTTTTCGGACCGTCAACCGGAAGACTGCCCCCGTGACGTCCCGTATCCCGCGCGACTCCAGGCTCCGACTCGTCCGCCCGCGAACCCTGGCCGCCGCCCCCCGAGCGATGACCCAGAGGCCCGCCCGCCGACCTGCCCCCCGCCCACCGGAGGGCACACCGGCACCGGCGGAACTCGCCCGCATGGCGCGCGCCGTGCTCGCCGGCGCGGCCCGGGTCGCCCGCTGGGCCGACGCCACCCTGGGCCCGGCCCCCGGTCCCCGCCGGGACCGTGACGCCACGGCCTCCGACAGTGGCTCCGCGGACAACGACAGCTCCGGAGGGAAAGGCACCCTTTCCGACGCGATCGCGCAACAGGCCGCGACCAGTCTGTCCCTGACCCCGGATCAAGTACGGGCCGACTGGGACATCGCACGGCTCGCCGGCCTGATCGAGGTGCACGGCGACACCGCGCGCCCCGGCTGGCGCCTGCGCGCCTGGAACCGCGACGACAGCGCCGTACTGCGCGGCTGGGTCGCCTTCTTCGACGCCTGGTCGATCGCCCACCCCGGCCCCGACGGACGCGAGCCCTCCACCGTCGCCGAGGTCGTCTCCGCGATGCCGCAGGTCCTCTCCTTCCTCCAGCTGTCCGCGGGCCCCGTGCCCGTCCCGCAACTCCTCGACCTGCTGGAGCAGCGCGTCACGGAACTGCGCACCGAACGCTGCGAGATCCCCTACGGCCCGCAGCCCGGCCCCGTCGACAGCTCGGAGAGCCCGGCCGAGGACACCCCGCTCGACCCCCTTCTCGACTGGGCGCTGCACGCCCTCGCCGGCGTCGGCGCCCTCACCTGCGCCGACGGCCAGGCCACGCTCACCCCGCTCGGCAGCTGGGCCGTGTGGGTCAAGCTGGAGCAGATCTGCGTGGCCGCGCAGAGCCCCGCCGGGAACATCGAGCAGGGCGCCGAGGACATGCTCCGCGGCTGCGCCCAGCTCAGACCCAACGCGGCCCGCGCCGAGTACCGCGCCTGGCTCGCCGCCCGCCCCGTCGGCAGCGCCGTCACCGAACTCCTCGCCGCCGCCCGCGGTGAGGACGCCCTGTCGCGCGGACTGGCCTTCGAGGCCCTGCGCGTGGTCGGCGCCCCCGCCGAGCCGGACGTCCGCGCGGTGGCCGACGAGACCCCCCTGCGCCCGTACGCCCTGCTGTGGCTCGCCGAGCACGACGGACACGACCCCGAGGACGCCCACCTGGTGCTCACCCGCGAGGAGGCCACCTGGCTGTGGGTCGACACCGCCGCGGCCGTCGCCGACCACGGCGAGGCCCCGCTCCTCGTACGGCACCTGGAGTCCGCGGTGCAGCCGACCGTCCCCGCGCTCCTCGACGAGGTGCGCGCGGTCGGCCACCCCCGCACCGTGCAGGTCCTGGTCGCGCTCGCGGCCGCGCACCCCGACCCCGCGCTTGCGAAGGCTGTGCGCCGCGCGGCCTTCCAGGTGCACACCGGGGAGCACTAAGGGCTGTCCCGTAACTCCCGGCGGGCGCACGACGACAGCTACGGCACCTCGCGGCGTTGCCGGATCGCCCGAATGCACCCGGTATGAGGGCGACCCGGCGCCTTGCGATGCACCGCATCTGACGCCGCGCGCTGATCCACCGGGAGTTACGGGACAGCCCTTAGGGCTCGTAAAGAATCAACACGTTGCTTCACGGTCTCTGCGTCGTTGGTGTGGTATGCGCATACCGAGCGAGGTCCGCAATCAACTCGCCCTGA